>NZ_JAATEK010000030.1:0-96463 GCF_012034195.1 Microbispora sp. CL1-1 | reverse complement strand
GCCTGCCGACGACTTGGCCCGGCTAAGCTCCAACGCACCTGTGCGGAGACCTATTCCAGCAGGTCACCCACTGGGTGGAAGGTCCGCACGAATCGAACGACGCCCGACCCGGCTTCATTCCCGTCACGACTCGCCCGCGCGGGCAAGGGTAGGGGCCGGGGCGTGCTACGACTGATCCACCTTGCACAGCCTTTCCACAGGGAGAAGGGGTAGGTACGGGACGTGACTCGACAGGGGTTCCCTCGCGCCCTGATCGTGCTGGTCTGTGCCGCGGCCGCAGTGATCACCCTCGCCGGCGTCCAGGCGGTGGGCTCGATCGTCGGCCCTGTCGTCCTGGCGCTGACCCTCGTCATCGCGGTCGCCCCGGTGCGCGGCTGGCTGGCTCGCCACAACGCGCCGGTGTGGTTGCAGGTGGCCCTCCCCCTCGCGGTGGTGCTGCTGGTCCTGCTCGGCATGGTCGCGGTGCTCAGCCTCGCCGCCGCGCAGCTCGCCATCCTGGCTCCCACGTACGCGGTGCAGTTCAACGCGATGGTGGCCGACCTCCAGCACTGGGCGGCGAGCCTCGGCTACGGAAGTGAACAGCTCAACAAGGCGCTGTCGTCGCTCGATTTCAGCAAGTTGATCGGTCTCGCCCAGAGCGTGTTGAGCAGCCTTCTGGGCGTGCTGTCGAGCCTGTTCCTGATCGTCGTGCTGCTGTTGGCCATGAGCCTCGACGCTCCCGTGTTCGCCCGGATCGTGGACGCCGCGTCGGCCGAACGTCCCGCCCTCGCCCGTGCGCTCAAGTCCTTCACGTACAGGACTCGTCGTTACCTCGTCGTCTCGACCGTCTTCGGCCTCATCTGCTCGGTCCTGGACATCATCGTGTTGTACGTGCTGAGCGTGCCGCTCCCGCTGCTGTGGGGGGTGCTCGCCCTCATCACGAACTACATCCCGAACATCGGGTTCATCCTGGGCCTCATCCCGCCGGCGCTGCTCGGACTGCTGGAAGGCGGGCCCAAGACGATGCTGCTGGTGATCATCGCCTACATCGCCATCAACGTGGTGATCCAGTCGTTCATCCAGCCGAAGTTCCTGGGTGACGCGGTGGGCTTGTCCACCACGGCCACGTTCCTCTCGCTGATCGTCTGGACGTGGGTGCTCGGTCCGCTCGGCGCGCTGCTGGCGATCCCGCTGAGCCTGCTCGTCCGCGCTCTGCTCGTCGACAGCGATCCGGACGGCGCCTGGGCCGCCGCGCTCATCTCAGGACGACTACCGGAGCGCTCCCCCAGCTCCGATCCCGGCTCCAAACCCAGCTCCCAACCCGACCCCCGGCCGGAACAGGCCGGAGGGCCCGAACAGTCTGAGCAGCACGAGCAGTCCGAACAGCACGAGCCTCGCTGAGGCTCAGACCGTCCGGGCGCAGACCGTCCGGGCGCAGAGCCGTGGGCGACATTTCGGGTGGAGCTGCGAGGACGGAACCCGACACGGAGCGCTTGCGGAGTGCGCCGCCGTGCTCCGGCTTAGGGTCTGATCATGCGGCGATGGGACAACGACGAGCGCCTCACCGGGATCGCGGACGCCTCGGCGATGGAGCCACAGGTGTCCGCCCTGCTCGACGCGATGGCACGAGACGGGTGGGTGGCCGAGGAGCCCGAGGCGCATCTGCTCCCCCACCTGCGCCGGGCGTGCGGATCGGAGTGGCTGCTGACCGGTGAACGGCTGCTCGACGACGGCGTGTACGAGGTGACGGTCTCGCTGGCCGGCGACAGAGAGGGCGTCCACGTGCAGCGCGACGTGATCCGGCTGCTGTCGGCGATCGCCGAGACCGTCTTCTTCGTACGGCAGGCCGCACCGGGCGTGTTCGAGTGCGTGACCGGGATGCTCGACGGCGACTCCGGCTACGCGAGCCACGGCCACATGGTCCGCCTCATCGTGACCTGAGGCGTGACCCGAGATGTGACCTGAGGCGTTGACCTGAGACGCGACCGGAGACCGGGGCCCCGGCTCAGGTGGCGGGGACGCTCTCCCTCTCCCCCGGAAGCGAATCCGGCGTGATCTCCGTGTTCCTGCGCCGCCACGGGATCGCCGCGATCAGCACCGGGAAGAGCACCAGCGAGCCGATCGACCACGGCACGTGCAGCTCGCCCCACTTGGGCCCGGGGAACTGGGTGAGCACGATGTATCCGATCGCCGCCCACAGCGAGCTGCCGATGATCGCCGGCCAGGCCCAGCGGGTGGGCCGGGCGGCCAGGAACGGCATGAACCACAGCAGATACTGCGCGCCCAGGCGCGGCGTGAAGATCATGAAGGACAGCAGGATCGCGATCGTGACGTCGACCGGATCGGCCTTGCGCCACCAGAACAGGCAGGCGACGATCGCGGCGTAGATCATGTACTGGCCGATCCTGGCCGGGGTCGGGTCGAGGTTCCAGTGTCCGCCGCTCACCACAGCGGTCCAGCCCCAGTCACCCGTGATCGGGCGGACGTCGCTGGGCCGCAGCCCGATGGTGTTGAGCACCTCGGGCAGCTGCCGCCACTCCGTCCAGCCGCCGATCGGGAGCGTCAGCAGGAAGAACACCGGCGAGACGCCGGTCGCGACCAGTGTGACCAGGCGGCTGCGCAGCCCCGGCAGGAACATCAGCAGAGCAGGCACGAGGATCACCGGCCAGCTCTTGGCGCAGAGCGCGAGCCCCATGAGCAGACCCGCCCACACGGCCCGGCCCGTCGCCGCGCGGTCCTCGTCCGACGGGTGGACGATGCGCCGCACGATCTCGGCCGGCGAAATCCACGGCAGCGGCAGGTCGCGGTTCGCGAGCCGTATGTGGGCCCACGGCAGCGGCTCGGGGCGCCGCCATTCTCCCGGGCCGCGCGCCACGACGTACGCCGCGACCCCGAAGACCAGGGAGACCGGCTCGACCTGGCCGTGCACGGAGGCGACGAGGATCGCGAGCGGGTTGCAGGCGTACTGGAACGCGCGCAGCTTCTCGGTCCGCGCCCCGGCCAGCTTGCCGACCAGCGGAATCAGCACAACGTCGGCGACGACGGTGACGATGCGCCCGGCGTACTCCCACGGGATGCCCAGCCACAGCAGCAGGCCGTACATGTACGGGATGGTGGGGAGGAAGTGCCATCCGCCGTTGCTCTCGAGCACCGGATCGCGGTGGTCGAGGATCGCCACACCGGCGGGCTGGAAGCTGTTGACGTAGTCGACCGGCTGCCAGTGGGTGTCCCTGGCCGACAGAACCATGATCAGCACGCGTACGGCGATGCCGAACGTGAGCGTGACGGCGAGGGACGGCCGCCAGCCCTTCCATTGGGCGACAAGGGCGAGCACGACGCCGGCGACGAGGACGATGCTGGTGGGGATCGCGTATTCCATGACGTGCCAAGCCTGCCTGACGAATGGGCGTACAGGCGACTCGTTCCCCGATTCGGGCCGTCGGCCATCGCGGTCCGTCACATTTCGGGGTATTGTGACCACGGAGCGTTACATTCGGGAGACTTCGATGAAAATTCGCCTGTGGATCACCGTTGCCGTGGCCATGATCGTCGGAATGTTGATCGGCCTGCTCGCCCCCACGCACGGGGGCGACCGGCACGGCGGGTAGGGGGGTCATCCCCGCCGAGCCGACCGCCTGCTCATGGCGGCCCGACTCGCGTCGGTCCGTACTCACATCAGTCCGTGCTCGCGTCGGTCCGTACTCACAACGGTCTGGGCTCGCGACGGTCTGGGCTCACAACGGTCTGGGCTCACAACGGTCTGGGCTCACAACGGTCTGGGCTCACAACGGTGCGCGCTCGCATCCGCGCGGGCGGCGAGGGATCCGGTCCGGCGGGCCGTGCCCGGATCCCTCTGGCCGTCGAGAGGCGGACGGGTCAGAAGCCCGCGGTGATCCGCGTGAAGTCCCAGTCGTTCTGCGCGATGCCGCTGCAGTTCGACACCACGCCCCCACCGGGACAGCCGCGGTCGCGGTTGACCGCCCAGAAGGCGAGCCGGCCGAGGCCCTTGGACTTGGCCCAGTCACGGATCTGGGTCCAGGTGGCCACGGAGGTGAGCTCCTGCTGGTCGGACAGGCCGTTCATGCCCGAGATGCCCATGTGCGCGTACGCCTGCGCGTCACTCCAGCCCCAGGCCGACTTGAGCGCGTTCTTCAGGCCCTCGGCCGCGTTGACGGTGTTCTGGTACATGTTCGCGCCGCCGCCGAAGTCGAACGGCATGATCGTGTAGTTGTCGATGTTCACGCCCAGCGCCTTCGACTGGTTGATCAGGCGGGTGCCCCACCAGCTCGGGCCGGTCGTGGTGGTGCCGAAGGTGACGACGACCTTGACGTTCGGGTTGTTCTGCTTGACGATCTTCAGCCCGCCGAGGATGCGGTCCTGCACGGCCTCGTTCTCGAACTCGTCGCTGTTCTCGATGTCGAAGTCGACGACGGCCGGGCTGTAGGCGTTGATGACCTGCTGGACGGCAGAGGCGAAGGCGGACGAGCTGGAGCAGTTGGGGCCGAGCTTGTTGCCCGACCAGCCGCCGAAGGAGATCTGGACGTTGCCGCCCGCGGCCTTGATCTGCGAGATCGCGGTGGCGTCAGGGCTGCCGGACAGCGGGCGGGAGCCGTCCCAGGCCGGGTTGCAGCCGCCGCTGGAGAGCATGAAGGCCATCGTGAACTGCTTGACGCCGGTGGCGTTCATGACCGTCGCCGGGTTCGGCGGGTTGCCCCAGCCCATGTACAGGTAGGGCGCGCCGGGCAGCTTCCCGCCGCTCGCGGGACAGCCCGTGGTGGTGCCGGTCACCGAGCCGCTCGCCGCGGACTCGCCGTTCGAGTTGTACGCCTTGACGGTGTACGTGTGGGTGGTGCAGGTGCCGAGGCCGGAGATCGTGGCGCTGGTGCCGCCGACGGTCGCCTTGACCGAGGTGCCCTCGTAGACGCGGTAGCCGGTCACGGTGCCGCTCGACCCGCCCCACGACAACGAGATCGACGAGTTCGTGGTGCCGGTGACCGACGGGTTGCCCGGCTTGCCTGGCGCGCCCGCGGGCGGCGTCGGCGACGGGCTCGGGGACGGGTTGCCGCCGCCGCTGACCTTCTTCCACAGAGCCGGGACGATCGGGGGCTCCCAGCCGACCAGGGACGTGTGCGCCTGGATGCACTCGTAGTCGACGCCGTTGTAGGTCACGCGGGCGCCGATGGCGTACCAGGTGTTCGGGGCCCATGCCGGGTAGGCCAGCATGACCACGCTGTTCGGGGCCGCCGAGGCGGACGCGGCCGTGCCCGCGACCAGTCCGGCGACGGCCATGAGGAGGGAGGCGAGCAGAGCGAGGGCCGTCCTCGCACGCCGGCCGGTACCAAAGCGAAGGTGCATTTCTCCTCGCAAGGGTTGGGGGGTGGGTGGGGGGATCACTTCAGGGCGTCGAGATACGCCCTGTGGGAACGGGAGAACTCGGAGCCCGCGTACCTGTCCCAGTTGACGGACCAGGCCATGAGGCCATGCAGGCCGGGGAAGGTGCCGTGCGGCCGGTAGGAACCGCAGCCCGTCCCCTTCGCCAGGCAGGTGAAGGCGCTCTGCACCTCGGCCGTGCTCGTGTAGCCGTTGCCGGCGTACGGCGCGGCCGGCAGGCCGATCGCCACCTGGTCGGGACGCAGCGGCGGGAACGTCGCGCCACCGGCCACGGGGAAGCCGGTGAGCAGCATGTCGGTCATGGCGACGTGGAAGTCGGCCACGCCCATCGTGTGGTACTGGTTGTCGAGGCCCATGATCGGCCCGGAGTTGTAGTCCTGGACGTGCAGCAGCGTGAGGTCGTCACGCAACGCGTGGATCACCGGCAGGTACGCCCCCGAGCGGGCGTCGGCGGTGCCGTTGCGGCCCAGGCCGTAGAACTGGTAGCCGAGCTGGACGAAGAACGTCTCGGGGGCCATGGTGAGCGTGAACTTCGCGCCGTACCTGGCCTTGAGCGTCTTGATCGCCGAGATGAGGTTCACGACCACCGGGGTGGTCGGGTTGCGGAAGTCGGTGTCACCGGCGTTCAGCGACAGCGAGTGGCCTTCGAAGTCGATGTCGAGGCCGTCCAGGCCGTACCTGTCGATGATCGCCGAGACGGACTGGACGAACTTGTCGCGGGCGGTGGTGGTGGTGAGCTGGACGATCCCGTTCTGGCCGCCGATCGAGATCAGCACCTTCTTGCCGGCCGCCTGCTTGGCGCGGATGGCCGCGACGAACTCGGCGTCGCTCTCGACGTTCGGGCACTCCGTGGCCGGGCAGCGGGTGAACCGGATGTCGCCGGAGGTGGGCGAGGTCGGCTCGCCGAAGGCGAGGTCGATGATGTCCCACGCGTCGGGGACGTCGGCCATCCGGACGTAGCCGGAGCCGTTGGCGAACGAGGCGTGCAGATATCCGGCCATCAGCCGATTGCCGCCCGGCGGTGGCGGCGCGCTCGGCGAGGGTGACGGGGACGCCGACGGGGACGGCTTCGGGCTCGCCGATGGGCTCGCCGACGGGGACGGGGACGGGCTCGCCGAAGGTGACGGAGAGGGCGAGGGCGGGGTGCCGGGGCCGTCGAGGACGACGTCGTCGGCAAAGTAGGTGCCCTGGCCGTACCAGCCGTTGACGTAGATCGTCACGCTCGTCGTGGACGACCCTGTCGTGAACGACGTCGAAAGCTGCGACCACGCCGATCCCGGCGACGCCCACGTCTGGGCGTTCACCCCGGTGCCGGTCGCACCGAGGAACACGTAGTTCCCCCGCACCCACGCCGACAACGCGTACGTCGTGGACGGCCTGACGGTGACCGTCTGCTCGCACCGGGCGTAGTCGCTGCCGGCCGGGGTCGCGGACAACGCCCCCGATCCGCCGTGGACCGGGCTCGACACCGCCTGCGCCGTGGACGCGCACGTCCAGCCCGACAGACCCGACTCGAACCCCGGATTGGCCGCGATGTTGGCGGCGAGGGCCGGGCCGGTGAACGTCGCCGTGAGCAGGCCCGCGAAGGCGACGGACGCCGCCGCGCCCAGGCCGATGAGCTTCTTCATGTGCGTCATCCCGTGTACGAAGCGAAGATCTTGGAGAACTCGTAGGGCGACTGGGGGATGTTGGTGCAGGAGTAGAGCGCGCCGGTGCAGGCGTTGCGGTCGCGGGTCATCTCCCAGAAGGCCAGCAGCCCGAGGTGTTTGCCCTTGGCGAAGGCGACGAGCTGGCGGGCGTCGTCCTGGTTGTAGATCCGGCCGTCGTCGTTCTGGCCGAGCATCGGCGTGACCCCGACCATCCGCCACACCTGGGCGTCGGACAGGCTCGGATAGAGGCTCTTGAGCTGCGCGAAGACGCTGTTCGCCGCCTGGACCGCCGCGTCGCCGTAGTCGACGGACTGGTAGTAGTCCATGGCCATGACGTTGACGGCGTCGAGCCGCACTCCGGCGTCGCGGGCCGACCGCACCACGTTGAGGCCGTCGGAGGTCAGGCCGTTCGGCAGCACGGGCAGCGTGAGCGAGATCTTCAGGTCGGGATGGGCCTGCTGCAGCCGGGCGAGCGCCTGCGACCTGCGGGCGATGGACGCGGGCTCGGCCGCCGCGGATCCCTCGATGTCGAGGTCGATGTATTTCAGGTCGTACGCGGTGACGACGGCGTCATACTCGGTGACCAGCGCGTTGACGTCCGTGCACGCCTGGGCGAGCTCGATGCCGGTCGCGCCGCCGAAGGACACCTTGACGTCACCGCCGCCGGCCCGGATCGCGTCGATCTGGTCCTTCGCCCACTTCTGCCGTGGGTCGTACGCGTTGAACCACATGGCCTTGCAGCCCGACGCGGTGACGAACGCGAGGGTGAAGCTCTTCAGGCCGGAGGCCGAGGCCATCGCAATCAGGCTCGGGGTGGGCCAGGCGCCCATGTCCACGTACGGCGCGGCGCGCAGGGGCACGGGCGGCGGCGAGCTCGGAGAGGCGCTCGGCGACGGGCTCGGGCTTGGTGACGTGCTGGGAGACGGGCTCGGCGAGGGGGACGGCGAGGTCGTCGCACCGTCGCACGGGCCACCGTTGAGGCGGCAGTTGACCGGCTTGCCGGGCCCGCCGTTCACCCACCCGAACGTCGTGGCGGCGCCGGGAGCCAGGCCGCCGTTGTATTCGCGGTTCCTGAACGTGTAGTGGTCGCCGGAACGCGTCATGAGCGCGTCCCAGTAGGTCCCGACAGTCGAACCCGCCGGAAGGTCGAACTCGACCGTCCAGCCGGAGATCGCCGCGGTCCCGGTGTTGGTGATGGTGTAGCGGCCCTGATAGCCGGAGCCCCAGTCGGAGTCGGCCGAGAAGACGGCCTTGACCGTGGCGGCCTCGGCGGGCAGCGCGACGAGAGCGAGCGCGAGTGCGGCCATCGCTGCGAGCGCACGCCAGACGTACCTGATCTGCATGGACACAACCTCTGTGGGGGGTGAACGGGGAGGTCATGGGAATCCGTACGGCCGGCGCCTGACGGAGGCGGCCGATCGGAACGGCACCGGCCGTACGGCACTCAAGGGCGTCTGGTGACGGGACGCGAGAGGAAGGCGCTAGAGGTTAGGAAGGGCCATATGCGGCTCCCGGTCGTTCTTTTAGGAAAGTTTCCTAAGAGTTGTACGGATCGTAGCTTCGCGGTCGCGGGTCCACAAGACCCAATTCGACAGCGTTCCTAACGAACCGTGTCATCGCCGCTCGGCGTACGGGACCTGGTTATGCGCGTGTTAAGGGCCGGCTGCTCGGCCATTAAGGTCCACACCGCCTGTCAGAGGCGCCCGGACTTCCCGCGCGGGGTGCGTCGGACATGTCGAGCGCGCCACATCGTGGGCGGCACCCGCCTGTCAGGTCACGTCCGTCGGTTGCCTCCGCGGACGATCGGGCGCGTGATGAGACGAAGCGTGTGTTCTCGACTGCGGAACGTGCTTTACCTTCTCTTGGCGATTCGTTACTGTCGGTCCATAACCGTGTGTAAATGGATAAGTCAGGCGTTCCGTGCCACGGACATCAGGGGAGCTCATGCACCGGACAGCCATAACTGCCTTGGCTTTCGCGACCGCCGCAACGGCGGTGTCCCTCATCGCCACCCCGGCGAGCGCGGCCGCGAAGCCGAGTCTCCGCGCCTGTTACGACGGGAAGTGCACGATCACTATCACGAAGCCGGTCAGCTTCCGCGTCGCCAGCCGCTACCACCTGTCCAGGGTGCGCGTCGCCAGGGTGCACAGCGGTTTCTTCAACAGTCCCATGGTCCACGTGTGGGGGCCCGGCGTCAGCGTGACGCTCGGCGAAGGCGCGCGCGGCAGCCTGAACGGCCTGTCGGTGCGCGTCCTGTCGATCACCAGCCGGGGCGCGAAGGTCCGCTTCTCGGGCTGACGGCTCAGTCGGGGAACGGGAACGGGGAACGGGGAACGCCGCCATCGCCGCTCCCCCAGCCAGGAGACCGCCCCGGCCTGCCCGGGCAGGGCACCGCGCGCAGGCCGGGCAGCCGTCGCGTACAGGTCGCCGTGGCCGCCGGGCGGGGCACCGCGAGTAGGTCGGCGAGGGCGGCTCAGCGCAGGATCGCGCCTTCGCGGACGGCGTGCCGGCCCTCGCGCTGGACGTTGACGAAGTCGACGAGGCCGACCATCCTCTCCAGCTCGAACCCGGCGTCGATGCGATCGGCGTCGGCGGGCAGGTAGACCGTGAGCAGATAGTGGCGGCCGGTGGCCTCGCCGAGCGCGTCGAGCTGCGCGCGGAACTCGGCCAGCAGGGCCGTCAGATTCCGCCTGTCATCGGCACCGGTGTGGTTGCCCAGGTGACCCCCGCCACCCGGCCACTCCCAGTCGATGTCGATGCCGTCGAAGACGCCCGCCGCGCTGCCCGGGCCGCCCCTGCCTCCGGCTCCCGGCAGGTCGCCCCTGATGTAGGCGTCGAGACACGACTTCACGAACCTCTGCCTGGCGGCGGCGGTGCGGGCGACGTCCGAGAAGTATTTGGAGTAGGTCCAGCCGCCGATCGAGATCAGTGCCTTCAGGCCAGGGTGGCGAGCCTTGAGCTTCTTCAGCTGGTTGAAGTTTCCCGCGAGCGGGGCGTCCGGAGGGTCGGCGACACCGTCCAGCGACTCCGCGGCCGTGAAACCACGCTGGTAGTCGGCCCAGGCGTCGCCCGCGCCGTCGCCCTGGTCGGGGTCGTTGGGGTCGGGCGCGAGAGGCTGGGTGACCCCGCTGAGACAGGTCAGCGACTCGGGGTCGATGTTCGCGAATGCGTACAAGACGTGGGTCAGCCTGCCCGCCAGCCCGCTGGTGTCGAGGTCGCGCACGGTGGACGTCGCACCGTACGCGCCGCGCTGCGAGACGTAGCCCACCCTGATGCGGCCCGGCGAGGGGGACGGCGACGGCGTGACGGTGACGGTGACCGTCACCTCGGGCACGGGTGCGGCGGCCCGCGCAGACGCGGCCTGCTCGGGAGAGGCCGGCTGCGGCGGTGCGGCCTGCGCGGGAGCGACCGCGGCCTGGGCCGGTGCCGCCTGTGCAGGAACGGCCCCCTGCGCGCCTGCGACCGCGGCCTGAGCGGGTGCGGCCTGGGCCGGAGCGACGGCGGCCTGTGCCAGAGCGGCCCCCTGCGCCGATGCGCCCTGCGCGGGAGCGACCACGACCCGCGCCGGCGTGCCCTGGGCCGGCGCGGCAGCGGCCTTGCGCACCACGACACGCGTTCTGGCCTGCGTCTGGCCGACGGCGCTGACGCCGGTCTCGGTGGCGCGGACCAGGTCGTAACAGGCCACGAACAACGAGGACAACACGGCGCTCAGGACCACGACGGCGAAGGCGCCACGCGTGATCGCTCCCATGGTGGGCTCCGAACAAGGACGAGCCTCCGCGACGAACATGGAGGCGGGAAGAGGAATGCCGCGGGAGCGTAGTGACGTCATCGCCGGACGTACAAGCGGCGCAGTCTTAAGCCCGGGTTATGCGCGTCTCATGTCGCAGGTGGGCGCGTTCCAGGGGCATCACCTGCGGTTATCCGCGATGCCGCCCTTCTCTGCAAGTTTCACCCCAGCCGCTTCTGCCCTGCCGCTCGCGCTCGCCACTTCCACCCGCTGCTGGCCCTGCCGTCTTCACCCACCGCTCACCCTCACCGCGACCGGCGAGACCGCCGCCCGCGCTCGCTACTTCCACCCAGCCGCTCGCGCTCGCCGCTTCTGCCCGCCCCTGACCCTGCCGTATTCACCTGCCGCTCACCCTCACCGCGATCGGCGAGACCGCCGCCCGCGCTCGCTACTTCCACCCAGCCGCTCGCGCTCGCCGCTTCTGCCTCGCCCTTGACCCTGCCGTCTTCACCCGCCGCTCACCCTCACCGCGACCAGCGAGACCGCCGCCCACGTTCGCCACTTCCACCCAGCCGCTCACCCTCACCGCGACCGGCGAGACCGCCGCCCGCGCTCGCCATGGTGCCGACGCCGTGCCGACACCGTGCCGACACCCTGCCGACGCTGCGCGAGTGTCATTCCGGCTCCGTGCCAGCACGGTGCCAGCTTCCGGCCAGCCCTCCGCCAGCCCTCTGCCAGCTCCGTGCCAGCACGGGCGGCGACCGTCGGAGCATGACGTACGCGATTGAGGCCCACGGCCTCGTGAAGAGATACGGCGACAAGGCCGCGCTGGCGGGGGTCGACCTCGCCGCGCCGCCGGGCACGGTGCTCGGCGTGCTCGGCCCGAACGGCGCCGGCAAGACCACCGCGGTCCGCATCCTCGCCACGCTCGTCTCCCCCGACGAGGGCCGGGCGGCGGTCGGCGGGCACGACGTGGTGAAGGCGCCGGCCGAGGTGCGGAGGCTGATCGGGCTGACCGGCCAGTACGCGTCGGTGGACGAGAAGCTCACCGGGCGGCAGAACCTCGTGATGATCGGACGGCTCCTCGGCATGAGCCGGGCCGACGCCCGGAGCAGGGCGGCGGCGCTGCTCGCCGAGTTCACGCTGGAGGACGCAGCCGACCGGGCGGCGGGGTCCTACTCCGGCGGCATGCGGCGTCGGCTCGACCTCGCCGTCAGCCTGGTCGGCCGGCCGTCCATCGTCTTCATGGACGAGCCGACGACCGGGCTCGACCCGCGCGCCAGGGCGGACCTGCGGCGCATCGTGCGCGAGCAGGTGGCGGGCGGGGCGACCGTGCTGCTCACGACGCAGTATCTGGAAGAGGCCGACCAGCTCGCCGACGAGATCGTGCTCATCGACCACGGCGTGGTGGCCGCGACGGGCACGCCGGGCGAGCTGAAAGCCAGGGCGGGTGACCGGCGTCTGGAGATCCGGCCCGAGCACGACGCGGACAAGGCGGAACTGATCCTCGCCGAGGTCACCGGGCTGACCCCGCACCGCGGCGAGAACGGGCTGATCAGCGTGCCACTGCTGAACTCCTCCGTGAGCCTGGCCGTGTTCCGGCGGCTGGAGGAGGCCGGCGTCTCCCTCGCCGAGCACGCCGTCCGGCGGCCCACGCTCGACGAGGCGTTCCTCGCCCTCACCGGCACCACGACCTCGGGGAGGACGCGTTGACCGTCGCACCCACGACACGAGTGAGACCGGCCGACGACCGCGGGGAGAACGCGATGACCGCCACACCGTTCACGACCGGACGCAGGGGCGCGCTCGCCCAGGGCATGACCCTCGCCTGGCGGAGCCTGGTGCCGCTGCGGAACGAACTCGGCCGGCTCATCCAGTTCCTGCTCCAGCCGGTCTTCATGATCGTGGTCTTCGTCCTGATGTTCGGGGCCATGTCCGGCGACCCCGATCATGCTGCGCGCTACCTGGTGCCCGGCGTGCTCACGCAGGTGACCCTCATCTCGACGAACACCACGGGCATGAACCTCGCCGAAGACATCGTGAAAGGCGTGTTCGACCGATTCCGGAGCATGCCGATCGCGCGCTCTGCCCCGCTGATCGGGCGGGTCGCCGCGGACGCGTTGATGACGACGGTCACCATCGCGGTGTCCCTGCTCGCCGGCATCGCGGCCGGGTTCCGCATCACCGCCGCGCCCCTGGAGGCGCTGGCCGGTGTGGCCCTCCTGCTGCTGTTCGCCCTGGCCCTGAGCTGGGTGTCGGCATGGCTCGGGCTGAAGGCCAAGTCCGTCGCCTCGATGCAGGGCATGGCGACCGTGATCCTGCTGCCGCTGACGTTCGGCAGCAGCGCGTTCATCCCCCCGGCCAACCTGCCGGCCGCGCTGCGCTGGTGGTCGTCGATCAACCCGATCTCCCACCTGGCCGACGCCGTCCGGGCGCTGCTCCTCGGCACTCCCGTGGGACCGCACGTCTGGGTCACGCTGGCCTGGGCCGCCGCCGTCACCGCGTGTTTCGCCCCGCTCGCCGTACGCGCCTATGCCCGGAGGATCCGGTGAACGCCCCGGGGAGGAGTCCGGGGGTCCCCGTCCCCGTGCCGGCCTGGGCCCATGAGCTCCCCGACGGCCGGGACGTGTGGACGCCCATGCGCGACGGCACCCGGCTCGCCGCGACCGTCTGGCTGCCCGCGCCTCACGGGCGGCACCCCGTCCTGCTGGCCCGGACCCCGTACGGCAGGGCGCCGTACGGGCCGGGACTTCGGCTCGACGTCGCCCGGCTGCTGTCGGCTGGCTACGCGGTGATGGTGCAGGACGTGCGCGGCACCGGGGAGTCGGAGGGCGACCTGCGGTTCCTCACCGGAGAGGCCGCCGACGGGCACGACACGGTGACCTGGACCGCACGTCAGCCCTGGTGTGACGGGCAGGTCGGGATGTTCGGCGACTCCTATCTCGGGATCGCCCAGCTCCTCGCCGCGAGCGAGCGGCCGGACGGGCTGCGGGCCATCACGCCTTCCGTCTGCCCCGCCGGGCTGCACGACGTGGTGTACGCCGGCGGCGTTCCCAGGCTGGGCGTCATCCTGCCGGTCCTGGCTGCCGTCATGGCGCCGCTCCACGTGGCCCGCCGCGCACGGCTCCACGCGAGCGAAGCCTCCCTTGCGGCACGGCTCGGCGAGCTGCTCCGCCGCCTGCCCGTCGAGGACCAGCCGGAGATCACGGCGCTCTTCCCCTTCTATGCCGACTGGCTCGCGCACCCCGACCCGTCGCACGAGCTGTGGAGGGAAACCGACCTGGAGGCCCGCTACGACAGGATCGAGGTGCCTGCGCTGCTGTCGACCGGGTGGTACGACTACTTCCGCGACAGCACCATCCGCACCTACCACGCGCTGCGCGACCGGGCCCGCCTCGTCGTCGGCCCGTGGAGCCACGCCCTCCGCGAGCGGACTCTGGCCGGGCGCGACTACGGCGACCAGGCGAGCGGGGAGGCCGTGGACTGGACGGGCCTCCACCTCGACTGGTTCGGCCACTGGATGCGCGGCACACCGCTGCGGGACGACGCGAAGGTGCGGGTGTTCGTCACCGGCGCCTGCGAATGGCGGACGATGGCCGGCTGGCCGCCCGAGAACGAGACTGTCCGCTATCACCTGGGAGACGGTGGTTCGCTCGGGCCCGAGGCGGAGCTGCGCGCCTGCTTCCTGTCCGACCCCGATGATCCCGTGCCGACCATGGGCGGCGGCGTGGTCGAGTTCCTGCCGCCGGGCCCGGGGCCGGTGGACCAGCGGCCGCTCGCCGGCCGGTCCGACGTGCTGCGCCACACGACCGGGCCGCTGCCGGCGCCGCTTGAGGTCATGGGCGCGGCCGAACTGGTGGTGACCGTGGAATCCGACGCGAGGTCTTTCACGGTGACGGGCAAGCTTGTGGACGTGCACCCCGACGGCCGGGAGGAAATCCTCGTGGACGGCATCGCGCGTGTCGCGGACGGCGCCACCCAACTCCCGGACGGTGCCACTCGGCTCACAGGCGGCGGCGTTCAACTCGCGGACGGTGCCGCCCAAGTCGCGGACGGCGGCACCGAGCTCACAGGCGGCGGCGCTCAGCCGGAGACGGCGCGTGTCCTCCTCGGCAACCTCGCCCATGTCTTCGGGGCCGGGCACCGGGTGCGGGTGGAGGTGGCGGGATCGAACTTCCCCAAGTTCGCCCGGCACGCGGCCCCCGCGCGGATCACGATCAGCGCGCCGTCCTACCTGCTGCTGCCGGTGACGGGCAGGCCGAGGTCCTCGCGCGACGCCGTACGGCCCCGCTCGTAGGCGGCGTCGAAGGCCGGGCCCGCCGTCTCACGCGCCGACTCCAGCGCCGCGGCGGCCTCGGCGTCCGCCCGCCAGCCCTCGAACGCGGCGTCGGCCGCACCGAAGAGCGCCGCGGACCGCGTCGCGTCGCCCCCGGCCAGGGCGATCATGGCCATCCCGGCCAGCACGGTCGAAAGGACCGGCGGGTCGGGGGCGGCGCCGAGGGCGTCCAGCGCCTGGTGATGACGCGCGAGCGCGCCGTCGAGGTCGCCCCTGGCCAGCAGCGTCCTGCCATACGCGGCGTTTGTCGACGCGAGTTGCTGAGGGACGGCGGGGCTGTCCTCCAGCACGGACAGGGCCTCCTCGTACGCCGCCACCGCGCCGTCGAGATCGCCCCCGCTCCGCGCCACGTTCGCCTCGCAAATGCTCACCTGCACCAGCGCGTACGGCGAGACGCCGGCGGTCACGTGGGAACGGGCCGCCGCCACGTCCGCCGCCGCGCCCTCGCGGTCGCCCGCCTGGAGGCGCAGCTCGGCCAGGCGGGTCAGGGTGGAGATCATGTCGTCCGCGCTGACCCATCCCGCGGTCAGCCCGGCGATCTCGTCGATCAGGTCGGTCGTCTCCGCGCCCCGGCGGGCGCGGAGCGTGGCCAGCGTGAGGAGGGCCTCGCTGAGCCCCCAGCGATCCCCCAGTGCGCGGAACCTGCGCACCGCCTCGGCGACGTCCCGTTCGCTGCCGCCGTGCGGGCCGAGCGAGCCGCCTCTGATCATGAGCGCCGAGGCGGCCAGCCAGGGATCGTCCGAGCCGGCGTACGCGTCGAGCATCGCGGCCGCATCCTCCCTGCGTCCGGCGATCGCCGTCACGACCGCCCGCAGGATCGGCAGCATCGGATGCACCGGCCCCTCGCGGAGCGCCTCCTCGATGAGGTCGCCGAGCTCCCGGCGGATCTCCTCGACGCGGCCGGGCTCCGTCCAGATCATGCCGAGCCGGGTGACCGTGACCGCGAACCGGCATCCGGCATAGGCGCGCACCATCCCGGCCGGCGGGCCTTCGGGAACGAGGTCGAGCACCTGCCCGGCCCAGACGGACGCCTGACCGCGATGCCCGCGCAGCCACCAATACCAGCTCATCGTGCCGCACAGGCGCAGCGCGGTCTCCGCGTCCCGGGAGTCGACGGCCCAGCGCAGGGCGGCGTTCAGGTTGTCCTGCTCGGCGGTCAGCCTGGCCATCCACTCCAGCTGCCCGGCTCCGCGCAGGCGCGGCTCGGCGTCCTCGACCAGCCGAAGGAAGTGCGCCGCGTGCCGGCGCCGGTAGTGGTCGAGCTCACCGCTGTCCGTCAGCCGTCGCAACGCGTATGCGCGGATCGTCTCCAGCATCCGGAACCGGCCGTCGCCCGGCGTCTCCAGCAGGGACTTGTCGACCAGCGACGGCAGCACCGCCACCACGTCGAGGCCGTCGCCACCGCAGACCAGCTCCGCGTCGTCCAGCGTGGCCCCGCCCGCGAACACCGCGAGCCGCTCGGCCAGCGTCCGCTCCTCGGGCGCGAGCAGGTCCCAGCTCCACTCGACCACCGCGCTCAGCGTGCGGTGCCGGGGCAGAGCCGTACGGCTCCCGCCGGTCAGCAAGCGGAACCGGTCGTCGATGCGGGCCGCGAGCCGTTCGGGGCCGAGCGCCCTGATCCGCGCCGCGGCCAGCTCGATGGCCAGCGGCATCCCGTCGAGGCGACGGCAGATCGTCACGACGTGCGGCGTCGTACGCTCGTCGAGGACGAAGCCGGGACTCACCGCGCGGGCGCGGTCGACCAGGAGGCGTACGGCGGGGTAGCCGCCCGCCTCGCCGGGGGTGACGCCCTCCGGGGGCAGGCCGAGGGGAGGGATCGGGGCGAGCGTCTCCCCCGGCACGCCGAGCGGCTCGCGGCTGGTCGCCAGCACGCGCACTCCCGGGCAGCGGCGCAGCACCAGCTCGGCCAGGCGCGCCGCGGCGTCGATCACGTGCTCGCAGTTGTCGAGGATGAGCAGCAACTCGCGCCCGGAGAGGGCGGCGACCAGACGTTCGGCCGGGTCGGGCGGGTCGCGCCGCCAGTCGCCGCCCACCCGCGGCTCGGCGGCGACGCCCAGCGTTTCGAGCACGGACCGCACGACGTCGGCAGGGTCCGTCAGAGGGGCCAGCTCGACCAGCCACGCGCCTTCGCCGCACCCGCTCTCATCACACCTGCTCTCATCACACCGGCCCTCACCGTGCCTGTCGTCACCACACTGGCCCTCACCGCACGTGTGCTCGCCCCGCCCGCTCTCACCACGCTTGTCCTCACCCCGCCCGCTCTTGCCACGCTTGTCCTCGCCTCGCCCGCCCTCCGCGGAACCTCCGGTACCGGAGCCGTGGCGGTGCTCGGCGGCACTGGTCGGGACGACGCGCAGGGCCGTCTCGACCGCGAGGCGCGTCTTGCCCGCCCCGCCCGGACCGACGACCGTGACCAGCCGGGAGTCGCGCAGCAGGGCCGCGAGACGCGTGACCTCCTCCTCGCGGCCCACGAACGTCGTCGGCGGCGCCCACACCCTGCCCGCGCGAGTGCCGGAGCCGCCCAGGCTGTCGGGGGAACCGGCGGCGTCGGGAATGCCGGGGGCACTGGGGATGCCAGGGGTGCCCGGTGTGCTCGGGACGTCGGGGATGCCCACCGCGCCGGTAGTGGGGGCGCCCGCCGCGCCGGGGGTGCCCCTATCGCCGGGGGCGCTGGGGGTGCTGGGGGTGCTGGGGGTGCTGGGGGTGCGGTTCATCGGCGGGCTGGGCGGCATCGGGGCATCCTGCCCGCGCAGTACGTCGAGATGGGCGGCCTGCAGCTCCGGACCGGGATCGACGCCGAGTTCGTCCGCGAGCGCCCGGCGGATCCGCTCCCACAGGGCGAGGGCGTCCGCCTGCCTGCCCGAGCGGGCGAGCGCGCGCATCGCCAGGGCGGACAGCCGTTCACGCAGCGGATGGGCGGCCACCTCGGCCGACAGGTCCACCTCACGGCCGAGCGCGAGGTGCGCGGCGGCGCGTGCCTCGACCGCGGCCAGCCGCCGCTCCTCCAGCCGGGCCGCAGCGGCCGCCAGGTAGGACACCGCGCGCAGGTCGGCCAGGGCGGGCCCGCGCCACAGCGCCAGCGCCTCGTCCAGCTCCCCGCTCGCGGCCTCGGCGTCCGTGACGCCGTCCGTCACCCCGTCCGGCAGCGTGCCCGTGGCGTACGGCAGGGTCAGCCGCAGGAAGACGTGGGCGTCGACCCGCGCCGGGTCGAGGTCGAGCACGTAGCCGCCGTCGCGCCACAGCACCGCGTCCGGCCGCCCGAGCGCCGCGCGCAGGCGCTTGACCAGCGTCTGCAGGGCGTTCGCGGCGTTGGCGGGCAGGTCGCGCTCCCACAGCGCGTCCACGAGCCGGTCGGCCGGGACGAGGCGGCCGGGCCGCATGGCCAGCACGGCCAGTAACGCGCGCACCCGCGTGCCCGTGACGGCGACCGGAGCCCCGTCGTCATCGAGGACCTCGAGCGCGCCGAGGAGACGAACCCGCACGCCGGTCTATCCTGCCAGCCGTACGGGAGGCCGCGCCGCCCGCCCGTCGCGTGGTCGCTCAGACGGCGCCCACGAGGGTGACGACGCCGGCTCCCACCAGGGCGAACGCCCACATCCTGTCGAGGTTGAACCAGGCCCGGCGCAGGACGGCCACGCCGAGGAACTCGTACACCACGACGGCGACGACGGTCGCCGTGAGGAACATCGCGAGCGTGTGCACCCCGGCGACGAGCATGCCGCCCGACAGGGCGTGCCCGTGGTGACCGGCGGCGGGCATGCGGGTCAGCACGGGCAGCAGCATCAGGCCCGCGCCGTGCACCGACGACATCAGGAACGACCAGGCGGCCAGTTGCGGCAGCGACAGCCGCATGCCCACCCAGCGGAAGTGCCGCCGGGAGAGCAGGTGCCACAGGCCGAACCCGACGAGCACGACGCCCGCCCCGATCGAGAGGGCCGTGGCCGTCACGATCGAGCCGGTCGCCGACACGGCGAGCACCACGAGGGCCACCGACGCGAGGTGGCCCAGCGCGATGACCGGCAGGGACTGCAGCAGCAGGTCGCGGCTGCGCTCCTGCAACCCGCGGGCGACGGCGAACAGCCAGCCCATCGCGGGATTGATCCCGTGAAAGGCGCCCAGCAGGATGACGGCGGTCAGGGTCACGGGTAGCAGTAGGAGTCGGAGGACGCGTCGCCGCCCTGGAGCCGGGTCTGGTGCGGGCGCAGGCCGCGGAAGTCGTCGCCGTGCGGGAAGAACCGCTCGTCCAGCGTGAACGACTCGGCGTCGACCTTCGCCATCCAGGCGCCCACGCCGTCGGGGTAGAACTGGTCGTCCCAGGCGCCGTACAGCGAGTTGGTGACGTAGACCCGGCGGCCGTCGCGGCTCACCTCGACCATCTGCGGGCCGCCCGAGAGCCGCTCGTCCGGCGCGGCCGGGTGCGCCTCGCGCCGCACGATGCCACCGAGGCGGACCGAGCCGATCTCGACCGGCTTGAACGGGTCGGAGACGTCATACTGCTTGAGCTCGCCGGTGCCCCAGCACGACACGTACAGGCGCTGATCGTCCACCGACAGGTCGATGTCGGTCACCAGCGGCGGCACCGCGCCGAACGGCTTGAGCACGTCGGGCAGGTCGTCGGGCGATGCCGGCTCGGCCGGGATGGTGATCACTTTCTCGGCCGTCCACCGGGAGCCGTCCTTGTGCCACACCCACACGGAGGCCGACAGGTCCTCGACGCTGGTCACGACGCCCACGAAGCCGTACGTCTTGGTCGGGTCGTGGGCGGGGCGCAGCTCCAGCGTCATCTGGTGCTGGTCGCCGAGGTCCACCTCCTGGACGTGCCTGCGCTTGCGCAGGTCCCAGAAGTGGATCTTGTGGCCGTACTTGCGGCCGAGCAGCAGCTCGCCGACCACCCCGTCCTCGACCATGGACGGCGTGCCCCACTCGGAGGTGACGAGCACGTCGTGGTTGATGTGCCACCAGAAGTCGTACGCGAGGTACTGCGGGCCGCGGTCGACCTCCCACCGGCCCAGGACCTCGAACGAGTTGTGGTCGAGGATCGCGATGCCGCCGGGCCCGTCGTCGCCGTAGCCGCCGAGCGCGCTGACGTACAGGCCCTCGGGGCCGCAGTGCACGGTGTGCGGGCGGGAGTAGCCGGCCCGCTTGCCCAGCTCCTCCGCCTCGATGACCTTCACGAGCTCGGGGCTGACCCGGTCCTTGGTGTCGTAGATGTAGATCCGCGACGACCGCAGGCCGGGGATGATCAGGTAGCGCCGCTCGACGTGGGGGTGCGGGGCGTAGGGGCACAGCGCGCTGCTGCACGCGTTCCAGCCGAAGTGGTGCAGCTCGTCCCCCGTGTACGGCAGGTCGGTCCAGCCCACCACGGTCCCGTACGACGGGGAGCCGGGATCTGTGTCGAGGACGGCGAGCGCGTCGGGCCGCTGGGCCGACCGGTCGAAGGCGGCCACGTAGGCCAGCTTCTCCGGCGGCGCCTCGGCGGCGTCCCTCGGCGAGGGATAGAACGTGGGGTCAGGCTTCCACAACGTCATGCACCCCAGGATTCTCCCGCGTTCCCTACCAAGTCAATAGGAATCTACTGACTGTGACCGGCGCCTGGATAGGGCTATAACAGGACATGCGATTTCGTGACGGGAGCGAGCATGTTCTTCGGCATCACCAACATCTGGACCTACATCGCGGGAACGTTCCTGATCATCCTGCTTCCGGGGCCCAACTCGCTCTTCGTGCTGTCCACCGCCGCGCAGCGTGGCGTGCGGCAGGGCTACCGGGCGGCGGCCGGGGTCTTCGCCGGTGACTCGGTCCTCATGTTCCTGTCGGCCGCGGGGGTCGCGTCGCTGCTGAAGTCGACGCCCGTCCTGTTCTCGATCGTGAAGTATTCGGGCGCGATCTATCTGGCGTGGATCGGCTTCGGCATGCTCCGCGGCGCCTGGCGCTCCCTGCGCGCCTCCCGCGGCACGGCCGCGGCCTCCCAGGTCGCCGAGACGGCCCAGGCCACGGAGACCACCGAGCAGGCGCCGGTGCGCAGCCCGTTCCGCAAGGCGTTCACGATCAGCCTGCTCAACCCCAAGGCCATCTTGTTCTTCGTGGCGTTCTTCGTGCAGTTCGTGGACCCGTCGTACGGCGCGCCGGCGCTGTCGTTCCTGATCCTGGCGCTGATCGTGCAGATCTTCAGCGTGACCTACCTGAGCACGCTCATCTTCGGCGGCACGTTCCTCGCGAGCCACTTCCGGCGCCGCCGCAAGCTGGCCGCCGGGCTCACCTCGGGTGTCGGCGCGCTCTTCCTCGGCTTCGGCGCCAAGCTGGCCACCGCGACCCTGAGCTGACACCCGCCCTGGGCCTTGCCCATTCGGCGGCCTCATCCGGCGGCCTCATCCGGCGGCCTCATCCGGCGGGCTCATCCGGCGGGCTCATCCGGCGGGCATCCGGCAGGCTCATTCGCCGCGCATGTCGGCGAGGGCGTTCTCGAAGGCGTCCATCGCCCGCTGGATCCGGTCCCACCCGGCCGACGGCAGCCAGGGCATGACCCGGGCGACCCCCGCCTTCTCGCACCGCTCCAGCACGCCGGGGTCGGCCGGCACGGACACCACGATGACCTCGACGTCCCTGCCCTCCTCCTCGGCCCGCCGGAACAGCTCGGGGATGCGCTCCAGGATTCCGGGGCCGTAGTTGGGCAGCCACGCGTCCCCATAACCGAGCACGCGGTCGAAGACACGCGGCCCGGCGCCGCCCACCAGGATCGGCGGGTAGGGCTTCTGCGCCGGTTTCGGCCATGACCAGATCGGGTCGAAGGACACGAAGTCGCCGTGGAACTCGGCCTCGTCACGGGTCCAGATCTCCTGCATCGCCCGCACCCGCTCCCGCATGACGGCGAAGCGGCGGGCCGGATCGACGCCGTGGTTGCGCAGCTCCTCACGCTGCCATCCGGCGCCGATGCCGAATTCGAACCGCCCGCCGGTCAGGTTGTCCACGCTCGCCACCGTCTTCGCCAGGCTGATGGGCTCGTGCTCGGGCACGAGGCAGATTGCCGTGCCCACGCGCAGCCGCGTCGTCGCCGCGCCCGCCGCCATGCAGGCGATGAACGGGTCGTAGCTGTGCCAGTAGCGCCGGGGCAGCTCGCCTCCCTCCTGGTCCTTCGGCGTCTCGCCGGCGGGTGGCACCGGAATGTGCGTGTGCTCGGTGAACAGCAGCGCCGTGTGGCCGCGCTGCTCGACGAGCCGGGCCAAGGAATCAGGACGAACCGCATCATCCGTTGCGAAGTAGCCGAAACCCGAGTCCATGCCGTCAACGTAACCCGCATCCGCCACCCGCCGGGAAAAGCGCTCAGCACCCCCTGGTAAAGCGCTGATCAGGGGTTTTCCATCGGCCGAGACGGCCACTGGAGGCATACCGTACCGTTATGAAGCGCGGGGGCGCTTCGGCATTCGGCCCCCGCGGGCGTGACGGTCAGGTACGGTAAGCCACCGACGATGCCGCCCAACCCGGGGTTTCCATCCGTTATGTCCGGGTAGGCGCGTTGCCCAACTACAGCGTCGGTCTCCCCCACCGGCCCGTTGGAGTCGCCATGAACCACGCACCCTTCGCCCTGCCACGGCTCACCGCGCTGATCAGGCAGGCGGTGCCCAGGCTCCTCGAAGGCGTGGTGGCCCCCCTCGTGGTCTTCTACACGGCCCTCGCGGTGCTCGGCCTGCGCGGCGCGCTGATGGCCGCGGTGTCATGGGTCTACCTGGGCGTCCTGTGGCGGCTCGTCCGGCGCCAGCCCGTGCCGGGAACGATGATCATGGCGACGATCGCGATCACCTTCCGCACCGTGATCGGGTTGTGGACCGGCAGCCCCGTCCTCTACTTCATCCAGCCGGAGCTCGGCACGATCTGCATCAGCATGGTGCTCCTGGCGTCGGTGCGGATGCGCCGCCCGCTGGTCCAGCGGCTCACACTCGACTACATCCACCTGCCGTCGTTCGTGCTGCGGCACGAACGCGTCCGCACCTTCTTCGCCCGGATCACCCTGCTGTGGGCGTTCGTCCTCCTGGCCAACTCGGCCATGAGCATCTGGCTGCTGCTGAACGAGTCGATCGGCGACTACCTGATCATCCGCACCGCCGCCGTCGCCGTCGTCACCGGCCTGGCCTTCGCGGCATCCGTCTGGGCGTTCCGCCGGGTCCTGGGGCGGCTGCACACCGAGACTCCGGCGGTCACCCGTTAGTCCCCCCTTAGTCCCCGTTGGTCCTTGTCAGCCCCCGTCAGGCCTCCAGCCGGTGGGTGCGCGCCGCCTCGTCGCCGCGGGTGTGCCAGGCGTCGAACGCGAAGGCCGTCACCTTCCACCCCACGGCCTGCCGTACGAGCCGGAGCCGGTAGACGCCCCACACCTCGAACATGCCGCCGCCGAGCTCGGCGTCGAGCAGGTTGTAGGAGTATCCCTTGGTGGTCACGTGCGCCTCGGCGCCGTCCACCGTCACGGCGAAGTTGCTCACGGTGTGGAAGCTCTGCTTGCGGGCGTGCAGGCCGGTGCGCCACCCGCCCACGAGGGCGTCGGCGCCGATCCGGGCCGGTTCCCCCGCCCCATCGCCCTACGTGATCTGTGATAGGGACGCATGTCATGGGTAACGCACTGGTCACCGGCGCCTCACGAGGTCTGGGCGCCGTCATCGCCGAACGACTCGCCGCGGACGGCTGGCACGTCGCCGTCAACTACGCCAACGACACGGCCGGGGCCTCCGCCGTCGTCGACCGCATCACCGCCGCCGGCGGCTCGGCCGCTCTGGCCAGGTTCGACGTCACCGACGAGGAGTCCGTACGGGAGGGCGTGGCCGCGATCGGGCCTGTCGACGTGGTCGTCAACAACGCCACCGGTCCCCAGCCGCTGGTGCCGGTGGAGAAGCAGACCTGGGAGGACCACCTCGGCCAGCTCCGCTTCTTCGTCAAGGCCCCGCTGCTGATCCTGCAGGCCGTGCTGCCCGGCATGCGCGAGGCCGGCTCGGGCCGGATCGTCAACGTGGGCAGCGAGGTCACCGATCTCGGCAACCCGGAGTTCGGGCACTACGTCGCCGCCAAGGCCGCCATGCACGGGCTCACCCGGTCGTGGGCCCGGGAGCTGGGGCCGTACGGGATCACGGTGAACACCGTCGAGCCCGGCTGGATCCCGGTGGAGCGGCACGCGGACGTTCCCCCGGAGGACTACACCGGCTATCTGAGCGACGTCCCGCTGGGCCACATGGGCGTGCCGATGGACGTGGCCGAGGCGGTGGCGTTCCTCGCCTCCCCCGGTGCCCGGTTCGTCACCGGCCAGCGGCTCGCCGTCAACGGCGGCAAGACGATGAGCTGATTTCACCTGGTCGAAACCAAAGAATCATGTGATTCGCGAGCTGTTTCGGCAAAAAATCGGTTAATGTCCGTTCATGTCCGGCGCATATTTTCCCCGTATCCAGACCGTCACGGGCGCCGTCCCCGTCTCCGAGATCGACGGGCCGGTGCTGCCGTACGAGCACCTGCGCACCGACACCCGCTGGGGCATCGGCGTGGACTCCGATCCCCATCGGTGGCTGGACGAGGAGCGATATGTGCTGGCCGAGGTCAAGAACCTCGGCAGGGAGCAGGCGCTGGGCCTGATCGTTGAGCACAGCTGCATCGGCATGGCCCGCGACCCCGCCGCGCTCGCCCGGATCTCGATGGCCTCGCGGGTGCCGATCGTGGCCGCCACCGGCTTCGCCGCGCAGCCGTTCGCGGGTGCGGCCATCACGCGGTACGGCGTGGAGGACCTGACCGCCGACCTGCTGCACGAGATCGGCGCCGGGCTCGACGGGACGGGCGCGCGGCCGGGTGTCATCGTCGCCGCCGCGTGGGACGAGACGCCCACCCCGGCCGAGGAGCGTGCCGTCACCGCCGCCGCCCGCGCCTCGCTGCGCACCGACCTCCCCGTGGCGACGGGCGGCCTGGAGCTGCTGGAGCTCCTGCTCTCGCAGAACGTCCCCGCCCGGCGTCTGGCCGCCCGCTCCGGCGATCCACTGGTCCAGCGCAAGATCGCCGAGACCGGGGCGTACGTGAGCGTGGACGACGCCGAGGACGTCCTCACCCTCCTCGACGGCGGGCACGCCGAGCGCGTCCTGCTCAGCAGCGGCGTACGCCTGCGGGAGCACCTGTCCGGCTACGGCGGGCAGGGCTACGGGCGGCTGTTCTCCTCAGTCCTCCCTGCCCTGCGAGAGGCCGGCGTGGACGACGACACCCTGCGTCTCATCACCCACGAGAACCCGCTCCGCTGGCTCACCGCCTGACGGCCCGATGGACCTGGTCGAGCACTACCGGCGCTTGCTCAGCGTGGCGCAGTGGCTGGACATGGGGCTGAACTGGACGGTGGTCCAACGGCCGGACAGGCCGGTCGGGCGCGCATGGATGCTCTACGCGGCCGATGGGCACATCCGGCTGTGGATGCACAATCTCGACCCGCATGAGGTGCACGGACCGGACCCGCACGCTCTCGACCACCTGGTGCACCTGCTGCCTGACCCGTTCACGATCGCGTCGCGCGCGAGCGCTCTGGCGCTCGTCACCATGGACAGCGGTGCTCATCTGGACCCGGAGTGGTTCGAACTCCCTCAGCGCGAGATTCATCCCCTCGTCTGAACGTCGAACCGGGGCTTCATGCGGTGTGTCCGCGGTGATGACCGACATCGTGGCGGTGCACCTAGATCTTGACGATCTCGACGTGGTCGCCGCAGAGTGGCGTGAGATCCGCGGGATCGGAGGTCAGGACCGTGACCGGACGGGCCGCGACACGCGCGCTCGCGGCCAGGACGGCGTCGATCGCGTACCTGTGACCGCGAAGGCGGTGGGTACGCAGCAGCGCCGCCGCCTCGGCTCCCACCTCCCGGGTGACGTCGAGGACGTCGATACGCGACAGAACCCATCGGACCCGTGCCGGATGCACCCGTTCGTCGTCGGCCTCGAGCGTGGTCATCACCGTGGTCACGACACGTACGCCCTCCTCCTCCGCAGCCGCGAGAAGCGCCAGCACGCTGCGGTCCTTGCGGTAGAGCCGTGACAGGCCCTCACTGTCCAGGACGAGCGTGCCCGGCATCAGGCGGCCGCCCCGCCCTTGGCCCTGTGGTCGTGACGCAGGAGGGCACGCGCCGCGTCGATCTCCTCTCGCGTCAGCGGATCGTTGTCGGTCTCGAAGTCGGCCACGATCTCGCGCAGCTTGTCCATGGCCATCCGGTGCTCGAGGGCTTCGGCGACATAGGCGGAGAAACCGCCCGGTCCGACCTGGGCACGGATCGCCTCGGCGAGCTCCTCAGGCAGGCTCACGGAGTATTTCTTACTACCGCTCATACCATGCATGCTACCTCTGGTAGTAGTGCCGCAGGTGGCTCGCGACGGGCGGCTCAGGAGAACCCGCCGTTGCTCTTGAGCAACTGACCGTTGATCCACTGCCCCTGCCGGGAACACAGGAAGCTCACCAGGTGCGCGGTGTCCTGCGGCATGCCGAGCCGGCCCAGGGGTGTCTGCGCGAGGCATCTCGCCAGCACCTCATCCGACATCCACCCGGTGTCCACGGGCCCCGGGTTGACGACGTTGGCGTGCACGCCGCGGAACCGCCGGCCGTACCCACGGATCAGCAGCCAGACGGCACGCGCGTTCACCGCGAAGTGCCGGTCGAAGCTCTCTATGGTGGTGTCGAGCAGGCCGGAGTCGACCGACTCGCAGTGACTCATCACCAGCGCGGTGACGCCTCCGAGCAGGCGCTCCGCCTCGTCGAAGATCCGCGCCGGCGCACGCACGTCGGCGAGGTCCGCCTCGATCGCCGCGAACGCCGCGCCCCGCGCGGCGAGTGAGCTGCCGATCTCGTCTGCCGCGCCGCGCTCGGCGCCCCAGGTCATGCGCTCGTCGTACGGCGTCCAGTAGGTGAACGCGATGTCCAGCCGGACGCGGCCAGCTCACGGGCGATCGCCGCGCCGATGCCCACGGTCCGGCCGACACCGGTCACGAGCGCGATCGGGCGGGATGCGGCGGCCGCGCCACGGCCAGGAGCGGGGGCCCGGCTTCTGTGGTCATCTCGGAACTCCTCGATCCGTGTCTTCTGCGCCGGCAGGCTACCTGTGCGCGAAAGGCACGAAGATCTCGCGGACGGCCCGGGCGGCTCCCCAGTCGTCGTCCACGCCGAAAGGTACGAGAACCTAGGAGTCGAAGCCGAGCCCGAAGGCGTCGAGGGTGCGCAGCCAGGCGTTGCGGCGGCCCTCGTGCTCGTCGGCCCGGGCGATGGCCCAGCGGGTGAGCTGGATGACGCCCGACCGCACCGGCTCCGGCGGGAAGGGCACCGGCTTGTGCCGCACCATCTGCAGGTCCGTCCGCTCGGTCACCCTGCCCTGCAGCAGGTCGAGCATGACGTTGGCCCCGAAGCGGGTGGCCCCCACGCCGAGGCCCGTGTATCCGGCGGCGTAGGCGAGGCGTGAGCCGTACGCGGTGCCGAAGAAGGCGCTGAACCGGCTGCAGGTGTCGATGACCCCGCCCCACCTGTGCGTGAAGCGCAGGCCGTGGAGCTGCGGGAACGTCTCGAAGAAGTGTGTGGCGAGCTTCTCGAAGGTGGCGTCGCGCTGGTCGTACTCCGGCTTGACCAGGCCGCCGTTGTGATAGACGGCGTCGTAGCCGCCCCACAGGATCCGGTTGTCGTCGGTCAGCCGGTAGTAATGGAACTGGTTGGCCGAGTCGCCGATGCCCTGGCGGTGCCGCCAGCCGATCGCCGCCAGCAGGTCGTCCGGCACCGGCTCGGTCATCAGCGCGTAGTCGTACACCGGCACGAGGAAGTGCCTGAGCCGGCGCAGCAGCGGTGGGAAGGCGCCGGTGCCGAGCGCCACCCGCCCGGCCCTGACCCGCCCCTTCGGCGTCTCCAGTTCGAGCGTGACGCCGTCGTCGTGCACGGCGCGCACCGGCGTGTGTTCGAAGACGCGCACGCCGAGCCGCACGCAGACGTCGCGCAGCCCCCATGCCATCCGCGCCGGGTCGACCATGGCGACGCCTTCGCGGTCCCACACGCCGCCGAGGTATGTCGGGGAGTCCACCTCGGCCCGCACCTGCTCGCGGTCGAGCCGCTCCAGCCGGACGCCGAGCGAGGCCGCCCCGCTCACCTCCTCGTCGAGCCCGGCGAGCTGCCACTCCTCGGTGGCGACCCGCAGCTCCCCGGTCCGTTCGAAGGAGCAGTCGACGCCATAACGGGCGAGGGTCGCCTCGATCTCGTCGAGGTTCTCCCGGCCGAGCCGTTCCAGCGTCGCGATCTCCGTGGGCCAGCGGTCCTGCCCGTTGCCGAGACCGTGGGTCAGGCTGGCGGCGCAGAACCCGCCGTTGCGGCCGGAGGCGGCCCACCCGACCGCGCGGCCCTCCAGGAGGACCACGTCGAGCGAGGGGTCGCGCTCCTTGGCCATCAGCGCGGTCCACAGGCCGGTGAACCCGCCGCCGACCACCGCCAGGTCGGCCGTGACGTCTCCCGTCAGCGGGGGCAGCGGCTCGGGCGCGATCGGCCGGTCCAGCCAGTACGGCTTGCGCTCCGCGTCGGCGAGCGCCTTCGACGGAACCACGAATCCCACATCCTCACGCGTTGGCGCGGCGGCGGGCCAGGAGGGCGTTGACCACGGCGATCAGCACACCGGCCGCGAAGATCAGCGTCCCCATGACGTTCACCTGCGGTGGCAGGCCCACGCGGGTGGCCCCCCAGATCCACAGCGGGAACGTCATGGTGCCGCCGGAGTTGAAGTTGGTGATGACGAAGTCGTCGATCGACAGCGCGAAGGCCAGCATCGAGCCCGCCAGCACGCCCGGAAAGATCATCGGCAGGGTGACCAGCCGGAACGTCGTCCACGGTCCCGCGCCGAGGTCGCGGGCGGCCTCCTCAAGGGAGGAGTCGAGCGTCATCACCCGTGCCCGCACGGTCACGGCCACGAACGAGATCGAGAACATGACGTGCGAGATCAGGATCGTCCAGAAGCCGAGCGGCACGGCGAGCGTGACGAACAGCGACAGCAGCGACGCGCCCATCACGATCTCGGCGCAGGAGATCGCCGCGAACATCACGAGGTTCATCGCCCCGGAGCCGCGGAAGCGGTAGCGGCCGAGCGCCAGCCCGATCAGCGACCCGAGCACCCCGGCGATCAGCATCGTCAGCACCGCGATGAGCAGCGAGTTCACCAGCGCCTGGGTGAGGTCGCCGATCTCGAACAGCTTGCCGTACCACTTGAACGTGAAGCCCTGCCAGGCCGTGTTGTAGCGGCCCTTGGTGTCGTTGAAGCCGAACAGGATCATCACGGCGATCGGCAGCACGAGCCAGGCGATCACCAGCCAGGTGTAGATCTGCAGGCCGCGGCCCCGCAGCAGGCCACGCTTCATCGCGCCGCCACCTCCAGCACGTCTTCGGTGCCGAGCGCCTTGGCGTACGCGAAGATGCCCACGAGCAGCAGGGCCATCAGCGTGAACGACAGCGCCGAGGCGGTCGGATAGTCCTGGTTGATCAGGAACTGGTTCTGGATGACGTTGCCGATCATCGTGTTGCTGGTGCCGCCGAGCACCGAGGCGTTGACGTAGTCCGACGTGGCCGGGACGAACGTCATCAGCACGCCGGCGAACACGCCTGGCAACGACAGCGGCAGCACCACCCGCAGGAAGGTCTGCGTCTTGCTGGCGTAGAGGTCCTGCGCGGCCTCCAGGACGCGCGGGTCGATCCGCTCCAGCGCCACGTACATCGGCAGGATCATGAACGGCAGGAAGTTGTAGGCCAGGCCGCCGATCACCGCCGCGCTCGTGGCGAGGATGTGGAAGTCCTGCGGCACCAGGCCCAGCGACTTCAGCGGCCCGAGCAGCATGCCGTTGTCGGACAGGAAGAACTGCCACGAGATGGTGCGCAGCACGAACGACACCAGGAAGGGCAGCAGCAGGAGGAACAGGTAGACCGACTTGCGGGTGCCGCCCTTGAAGGCGATCCAGTACGCCACGGGGAACCCGATGACGATCTGGATCACCGTCGAGATCACGCCGTACACCAGGGACCTGACGATCTGGTCGTGGTAGGTGCTGATCCCGTCGACGTAGCTGTGCCAGTTGAAGGTGAACGCGTAGCCGTTGACGACGTCGCCCGACTGCAGCGACAGCGACAGCATGACGACCGTCGGGATGACGAAGAAGATCGCCAGCCAGAGCGTGCCGGGGAACAGCAGCAGGTATGGCGTCAGCGAAGCCCGGAGCCTGCTCATGACGTCGTGATCGCCTGGAAGATGGACTCGAACTTCTTCTGCTCCTCCGGCGTCTTGCCGTTCACGTAGCTGCGGAGCCTGGCGGTGTCCTGCTCGCTCGGGAACACCAGCGGGCTGCTCGCCACCTGTTCGAGGAGCTTCTTGTCGTCGCCCGTGGCCTTGGCGGCGTCGGCGGCGATGACGTCCTTGGCGGCCGGGACCGGCGTCACGTAGTTGATGTACTCGGCGAGGTGCGCCGCGACGTTCACGTCGTAGAAGAAGTCCATCAGCATGATCGCGTCGACCGGGTTGGTCGCGGTCTTCGGGATCGTCATGTTGTCGGTCCAGATGGTGCCGCCCTCCTGCGGGACCACGAACTTGAGGTCCGTGCCGTCGGAGACGTTCTTCTGGAAGACGTCGCCCGACCAGGCCATCGTGAGCCAGATGTCGCCCTTGGCGAGCGGGTCGGTGTACGCCTGGTCGTAGTACTTGCGCACGATGCCGGCGTCGCGCTGCTCCTGGAGCTTGGCCGCGGCCTTCTGCCAGTCGGCCTCGGTGGACTTGTCGGGGTCCACGCCGATCGCGAAGAGGCCGAAGTTGGCGATCTCCTGGGAGTCGGACATCATGCCGACCTTGCCCTTGTATTTGGGGTTCCACAGGTCGGCCATGGTCGGCGGGGTGTCGACGTACTTCGGGTTGTACGCGATGCCGGTGATGCCGGAGGCCCACGGGATGCTGTAGACGTTGCCGGGGTCGAACGACTCGTTCCTGTACTCCGGCGCGACGTTGGCCGCGAAGTTCGGCAGCTTGGTGTGGTCGAGCGGGGCCAGGTAGCCGAGCTCGACGAGCCGCTGGAAGTGCAGGCCGTTCGTGACGACCATGAGGTCGTAGTCGATCGACTGCCCGGCGGCGAGCTGCGGCTGGATCTTGGCGAACCAGCTCGGCATCTCCAGGATGACCTCTTTGTAGTTCACCGTGATGCCGGTCTGCTGGGTGAACTGCTTGAGCTCGGGCTGCTTGGGGTCCATGTAGAGCGGCCAGTTGGCGAAGTCCACGTGGCCGTTCTTCGTCTTGCCCGACCAGAACTTCTCCACCTCTGACTGGGCCTGGGCGGAGGAGGACGGCCTGGCCGTGCCCTTGCCCTGCACGCCGCAGGCGGCGAGAGCGAGCCCGGCGGCCGACAGGCCCGCGAGCCGGAAGGCGTCGCGCCTGCCGAGCCGGCGCTGGGTCATGCCGCGGAGGAGGGCGGGGTCCTGCCTGTATGGGTCGTTCATAGGAGTTCGTGCTCCGGGTTCGCTCTACCGGGTTCGCTGTACCGGGGGGTTCGGGATAACCGGGGGGTTCGGGATAACCGGGGACTCGGGATGCCGGGGATTCGGGATGCCGGGGATTCGGGATTCGTGGCGGGGTTCGAAGGGTGAAACCGGTGGGGGAATCTACCGCAGCGCGTAGGAGTGCCAGGGCTGCCAGGAGAGCCAGACGGTGTCGCCGCGTTCGGCGGTGATCGTGCTGTCGTGGGCGTTCTGCTCGAACACCGTGATCTCGGCGCCGTCGCCGAGCGCCACGACGTAGCTGTTGTAGGTGCCGAGGTAGACGACTTCGGAGACGGTCCCCCGCACCACGCTGAGGTCGCCCTCCGGCCGGTCCCTGGCGATCTTGATCTTCTCGGGCCGGACCGTGAGGTCGACTGTGGCGCCGGGCGCGAGCGCGCCGTCGGCGGGGACGAGGATGCGGTCGCTCGCGCCGAGCGCGAGCACGGCGGTGTCGCCGGTGATCTGCTGGACGGTGCCGCTCAGCAGGTTGGAGGTGCCGATGAATCCCGCCACGAACTTGCTGGCGGGCCGCTCGTAGATCTCGCGGGGGTCCGCGAGCTGCTCCACGAGGCCGTCGTTCATGACCGCGATGCGGTCGCTCATCGTCAGCGCCTCGCTCTGGTCGTGCGTCACGTAGACGAACGTGATGCCGACCTCGCGCTGGATGCGCTTGAGCTCGATCTGCATGGCCTGGCGGAGCTTGAGGTCGAGCGCGCCGAGCGGCTCGTCGAGCAGGAGCGCGCGGGGCCGGTTGACCAGGGCCCGGGCGAGCGCGACGCGCTGCTGCTGGCCTCCCGACATCTCCTTCGGCCGGCGCTTCTCGCGGCCGACCAGGTCGACGACCTCCAGGATCTCGCCGACGCGGCGCTTGATCTCCGCGTCGGGGACCTTCTTGCGCTTGAGCCCGAACGCGACGTTGTCCCAGACGTTCATGTGCGGGAACAGCGCGTAGGACTGGAACACCATGTTGATGTCGCGCTTGTTGGGCGGGACGTTCGTGACGTCCTCCCCGTGGAGCCTGACGATCCCCTGGGTGGGGTCCTCGAACCCGGCGATCATGCGCATGCTGGTGGTCTTGCCGCAGCCCGAGGGGCCGAGGAGGGAGAAGAACTCCCCCTCCGCAATGGCGAGGCTCACGCCCTTGACCGCCCGTACGACCTCGCCGTGCGAGACGTACTCCTTGACCACGTGGTCGAGTTCGATGGCGGGCACGTCTCCTGATACGGGGGCAGCCGCGACGGCCGCCCCCGAGCCCGCCTGGATCTCTGTCATTCCAGGCTTATCCCTCTTTTTCGATAGGCGTCCGGCCGCGGCCGATGGCGCCTATTCGCCGATGTAGTGCATGACGTGCTTGACGCGGGTGTAGTCGTGCAGGCCGAAGACGGACAGGTCCTTGCCGTAGCCCGAGTGCTTGAAGCCGCCGTGCGGCATCTCGGACACGAACGGGATGTGGGTGTTGACCCAGACGACGCCGAAGTCGAGTCGCTTGGACATCCGCATCGCGCGGCCGTGGTCGGTGGTCCACACCGAGCCGGACAGGCCGTAACGGACGCCGTTGGCCTTGGCCAGCGCGTCCGCCTCGTCGGTGAAGGTCTGGATGGTCATGACGGGGCCGAAGATCTCGTCCTGGACCATCTCGTCGTCCTGCTTCAGCCCGTCCACGACGGTCGGGGCGAAGAAGAAGCCCTTGTCGCCGACCCGGGTGCCGCCGGTGAGGACCTTCGCGTGCTCGGGGAGGCGCTGGAAGAAGCCCTCGACCCGGGCGAGCTGGTTGGCGTTGTTCAGCGGGCCGAAGTAGGCGTCCTCGACCTCGAGGCCGCCCAGCTTGGTGGCGGCCGCGGCCTCGGCCAGCGCCGCGGCGAACTCGTCGTGGATGCTCTCCTGCACGAGCACGCGGCAGGCGGCGGTGCAGTCCTGGCCGGCGTTGTAGAGGCCCGCCCCGGCGACCGCCTCGGCGACGGCCTTGATGTCCTTGACGTCCTCGAAGATCACGACCGGGGCCTTGCCGCCCAGCTCCAGGTGGACGCGCTTGACGTCGTCGGCGGCGGTCCTGGCGACCGACATGCCCGCGCCGACCGAACCGGTGATCGCGACCATGCTCGCGGCCGGGTGGCCGACCACCAGCGCACCGGTCTCCCGGTCGCCGGTCACGACGTTGAAAACCCCGGCGGGCAGGACGTCGCCGAGGATCTCGGCCAGCTTCAGCGTGGAGACCGGCGTGGTGTCGGACGGCTTGAGCACGACCGTGTTGCCGGCCGCGAGAGCGGGGGCGATCTTCCAGACCGCCATCATCATCGGGTAGTTCCACGGCGTGACCTGACCGATGACACCGATAGGCTCGTGCCGGATCACCGAGGTGTGGTCGGCGAGGAACTCACCGGCGGTCGGGCCCTCAAGGGTGCGGGCCGCACCGGCGAAGAACCGGAAGTGGTCAGCGGCGATCGGGGTCTCGTCCTCGGCCATGCGGGCGCGGGGCTTGCCGGTGTTGCGGCACTCGGCCTCGTTGATCTCGTCAGCGCGGGCCTCGATCGCGTCGGCGACCTTCAGCAGCAGCGCCGCGCGCTCGCCCGGGGTCGTCTGGCCCCACGTCTCGAAGGCGGCCGTCGCGGCGGCGTACGCGGCGTCGACGTCCTCCTGGCCCGACACCGGTGCCTGGGCGTATGCCTCCCCCGTCGTAGGGTCTACGACGTCGGAGAAACGGCCGCTGGCGGCGTCGACGAACTTCCCGTTCACGAAGTTCTGGAGACGGGTGGTCACCGGTGACCTCCTGGTGGTGGCTGAGTTGTCGCGACTCTGGCAGAGGAAAGAGCCAACGACAAGGGATTTCGTCGCTAAGATACCAAATTGCTACGAAATCGCTTGACGTGAGCGACGGAGCTGACAACATGTCAGACCACGATCGCAACATGTCAAAAATGATGCTGTAACACCAGGTCGCTACGGCGATCGAAGCCGAAGCCCGCCAAGAGAGGACACCCCCCGAGGATGACGACTCCGCCAAAGGCTCGCGCGGCTGCCGCGAAGGGTGGGCCGGTGGTGCTCGACGAGATCTCCAAGCAGATCATCGAGCAGCTTCAGATGGACGGGCGAAAGCCGTACGCCGCCATCGGCAAGGCGGTGGGGCTGTCGGAGGCCGCGGTGCGCCAGCGCGTGCAGCGCCTGCTCGACCTCGGCGTCATGCAGATCGTCGCCGTCACCGACCCGCTCACCCTGGGCTTCCCCCGCCAGGCCATGATCGGCATCAAGTGCGAGGGCGACCTGGAGCAGGTGGCCGACGAGCTGTCGCAGATCCCCGAGATCGACTACGTGGTGCTCACGGCCGGGTCGGTCGACATCATGGTCGAGGTCGTCTGCGAGGGCGACACCCACCTGCTGGAGATCCTCGGAAAGATCCGGGCGATCTCCAGCGTGCGGGCGACAGAGACCTTCGTCTACCTCAAGCTGCACAAGCAGACCTACTCCTGGGGCACCCACTGACGACCGTCCCCGCCCCGGCCCGGCGGGGCCGGGGGGCTCAGGTCTCCAGCAGTCGGCCGTCGGACAGCTCCAGCCACCGGTCCACCCCGACCTCCGCGAGGAACCGCTCGTCGTGGCTGACCACCACGAACGCCCCCTCGTACGCGCCGAGCGCGCTCTCCAGCTGCCCCACGCTGACCAGGTCGAGGTTGTTGGTGGGCTCGTCGAGCAGCAGGAGCTGAGGCGCCGGTTCGGCGCACAGCACGCAGGCCAGCGTGGCGCGCAGCCGTTCGCCGCCCGACAGCACGCCCACCGGCAGGTGCGCCCGCACGCCGCGGAACAGGAAGCGGGCGAGCAGGTTCATCCGCTCCGCCTCCGGCATGCCGGGGGCGAACGCCGCCAGGTTCTCCGCCACGGTGCGATCCACGTCGAGCAGGTCGAGCCGCTGCGACAGGTAGGCGACCCGGCCGTCGGCCCGCCTGGTCGTGCCGGCGTCCGGCTCCAGCTCGCCGCCGATCACGCGCAGCAGGGTGGACTTGCCCGCGCCGTTGGCGCCGGTCAGCGCGATGCGCTCGGGGCCGAGGATCGCCAGGTCGATGCCCGGCTCGGCGAACAGGCCACGGACCTGCAGGCCCTCGCCGAGGAAGACCGTCCGCCCGGCGGGCACGTTGGTCCCCGGCAGCTCCAGCGCGATCTTCTGGTCGTCGCGCAGCGCCCGGCCCGCCTCGTCGAGCCTGGCCTTGGCGTCGCTCACGCGGGCGGCGTGCATCTGGCCGGCCCGCCCGGCCGACTCCTGGGCGCCCCGCTTCATGTTCCCGGCGAAGATCCGCGCCAGCCCGGCGTTCTTGAGGTTGCGGGCGGCGTTGCCCGCGCGGCGCTCGGCCCGCTCACGCGCCTGCTGCATCTCCCGCTTCTCGCGCTTGAGCTCCTGCTCGGCGCTGCGCACGGTCCGTTCGGCGGCCTCCTGCTCCGCGCGTACGGCCGCCTCGTAGGCGGTGAAACCGCCGCCGTAGAAGCGGATCTCTCCCCGGTCGAGCTCGGCGATGCGGTCCATGCGGTCGAGCAGGGCCCGGTCGTGGCTGACCACCAGCAGGCAGCCGTTCCAGTCGCCGAGCACGTCGTAGAGCCTGCGGCGCGCACCGAGGTCGAGGTTGTTCGTCGGCTCGTCCAGCAGCAGGACGTCGGGCCGCTTGAGAAGCTGGGCGGCCAGGCCGAGCGAGACGACCTGGCCGCCGCTCAGCGTACGCAGGATGCGGTCGAACGCGAGGTCGCCGAGCCCCAGCCGGTCGAGCTGGGCACGGGTGCGTTCCTCGATGTCCCAGTCGTTGCCGATCGTGGTGAAGTGCTCCTCGGCGGCGTCGCCCGACTCGATGGCATCGAGCGCGGCGATCACCGGGGCGATGCCGAGCACCTCGGCCACGGTCAGGTCGCCGGTGAGAGGCAGGCTCTGCGGCAGATAACCGAGCACGCCGCTGACGGACACGCTCCCGCCGCGAGGCCGGTGCTCACCGGCCATCAGCTTGAGCAGCGTGCTCTTGCCCGCGCCGTTGGGAGCGACCAGGCCCGTACGGCCACCGCCCACGGTGAAGGACAGGTCGTCGAAGACGGGCGTGTCGTCAGGCCAGGAAAAGGACAGGCCGGAACAGATGATGAACGCATCGGACATGCGAGAGACCTCGTACGTGATCCGGGCGCACCGGAGCCGCCCGGCAAGGGGACAGGGATCAGAGAACGACAACGAGGGCCACATCGGCGGCGGTCATGCGCGCCTGCCGGGGCCGCTCGATCTCCGGTATCACCCGGAGATGTCGTCCTCACCTGCCACGTCTGGTCTCCTAGCCTGGGGTCACGAGCGCCGGACACGATAGCAGCCCGATGCCGCCATCCGTCAACCCACGGCGTACGCGGGGGTCAGCCGATCCGGGCGACGGCGCGGACGGGAGCGCCGTCGGCCCCGGCCAGGCGCAGCGGGAACAGCGAGACCTCGATCGGGCGGCCGGCGGCCTGGGCGTCCAGCAGCGGGCCGAGACCCCGCAGGTTCTCCGCGATGACGGCGTGCGCGCCGCACAGCACGCGGTGCGCCGGCAGATCGGCGGGAGCCGGGGTGGGATCGACGCTGAGCGCGTCGACGCCGACGGTGCGCACGCCCGCGGCGACGATCAGGCGGGCGGTCTCCGCGTCCAGGTAGGGGTGGGTCCGGTATTCCGGGGTTCCCCAGTGCTCGTCCCAGCCGGTCGCGACCAGCAGGACGGTCCCCGGGGCCAGCCGCCCGGTCACCGCGGCGAGCATCGCCGGGGTGACGGGCGCACACGGCGGCAGGCCCCGGGCGTCGAGGACCACCGCCGGTCCGAGGAAGCGTTCCAGCGGCAGGTCGTCGAGCGTGGGCAGCGCGTCGTCGATGTGGAACGGCGCGTCCACGTGCGTGCCCGACTGCGACCCGAGGTGCAGGCCGAGGACGTTGACGCCCTCGGCCGCCACCGTGAGGGCGGGCGCGATCTCCACCTCCGGGTCGCCGGGGTAGACGGGCATGCCGCTCACGACGGGCACCGACAGGTCGACGATCACGGCTTCTCCCCCTGGCGTCAGGCCTTCCCCAGCGCGAGCAGGCCGATCAGATCGTAGGCCACGTGGGAGGCCGCGACCGAGGTGATCTCCGCGTGGTCGTACGCCGGGGCGACCTCGACCACGTCCGCGCCGACGATGTCGCAGCCGGCCAGGCCGCGCAGGATCTCCAGCAGCTCCCGGCTGGTCAGGCCGCCCGCCTCGGGGGTGCCGGTGCCGGGCGCGTGCGCCGGGTCGAGCACGTCGATGTCGATCGACAGATAGAGCGGCCGGCCGCCGATGCGCTGCCGCAGCGCGTCGGCGATCTCGTCCACGCCCCGGCGCATCACGTCGGCGCTGGTCACGATGCCGAAGCCGAGGCGCCGGTCGTCCTCCAGGTCCTCCTTGCCGTACAGCGGGCCGCGGGTGCCGACGTGGCAGACCGCCTCGGTGTCGAGGATGCCCTCCTCGACCGCACGGCGGAACGGCGTGCCGTGCGTGTACTCGGCCCCGAAGTAGGTGTCCCAGGTGTCGAGGTGCGCGTCGAAGTGCAGCAGCGCGACCGGGCCGTGCCGCCGGGCGGCCGCGCGCAGCAGCGGCAGCGCGATCGTGTGGTCGCCGCCGATGGTGACGAGCTTCGCGCCGCCGTCCATGAGCCCGGAGGCGGACTCCTCCACCGTCTCGACGGCCTCGCGGATGTCGAACGGGTTGCACGCGATGTCGCCCGCGTCCGCCACCTGGACCGTGGCGAACGGCGAGACGTCCAGGCCCGGATGGTACGGCCGGAGCAGGCGGCTGGCCTCCCGGACGGCCGCAGGGCCGAACCGGGCGCCCGGGCGGTAGGAGACCCCGCCGTCGAACGGGACGCCCACCACCGCGACGTCGGCGTGCCCGACCTCGTCCAGCCGCGGCAGCCGCGCGAACGTGGCCGGTCCGGCGAATCGAGGGATCCGGGAGGAGTCGACGGGTCCCCGGGGCTCTGTCATGGCGTGCGCTCTTCCTTCCAGTAGAGGTCGGTCCGCCGGTCACGATGGACGTCGTTGCGGGGGCCGGTGGCCTTGTCCCGCGCGTGCGCGAGATCGCAGTCGGCGACCAGCACGGCGGGCCCGTCCCGCAGCACGGGGCCCGCCAGGGGATAGCCGTCGGGACCGATCAGGGAGGTGCCGCAGACCCAGCCGACGCCGCGCTCCACCCCGCACCTGTCGGCCACGGCGACGAACATGCGGTTGGCCGCCGCGGCGATCTGGGCGAAGGCGACCAGCACCGGGCGCTCCCCTTCGGGGACGGGCGAGGCGGGCCAGTTGGTGGAGACGGCGAGCAGGTCGGCCCCCGCGAGGCCCACGGACCGCACCCACTCGGGGAACTCCAGGTCATAGCAGACCATCATGCCGATCCGGCCGAGCGTGGTCCCGACGACCGGGGCCGGCTCGTCGCCGGGGACGAACACGTCCTGCTCGTCGTGCCACAGGTGGGCCTTGCGATAGACGGCCCTGGTGCCGGTGGCGTCGACCATGACCTGACTGTTGCGTACGGCACCGCCGTCCAGCTCGCAGAACCCGCCGACGATCACGAGGTCGTGGTCGCGGGCCAGCCGCCGCCATCCGGTCACGGTGGGGCCGTCGGCGGGCTCGGCGAGACTCCTGGCCTCCTCGGCTCCGGTGAAGACGTAGCCGCTGTTGACCAGCTCGGGCAGCACCACCAGCCGGGCGCCGGCCTCGGCCGCCTCCCTGATCGCCGCCTCGGCGGCGGCGCGGTTCGCCTCCGGCTCGCCCACCCGCAGCGGGAGCTGCGCCACCGCGACCCGCGTCACGACCGCACCCCCTCGTTCGTCCCCGCGTTCGCCCCTGTGTCCGTCCATGTGTCCGTCCCCGCGGACGTCCCCGCGGACGTCCCCGCGGGCGCCCCCGGCCGTACGACCGTGCGCAGGCCGGTGCCGGCGCGCAGGTCGGCGAAGGCCGCGGGCAGGCCGGCGAGCCCGGCCTCGGCGCCGACCAGCCGGTCGAGCGGCAGGCGCCCGGACAGGTAGAGGCTCGCCAGCCGGGGGAAGTCGACCGCGGGCACGCTGGAGCCGTAGTTGCAGCCGAGGATGTTCTTGCCCTGGTCGGCGAGGTCGAACGGGTCGAAGGAGACCCGTGTGCCGAGCGCGGTCATGCCGACGAGCACCGCGTTGCCTCCCGCGCGCAGCAGCCCGGGCAGCGCCTCGATCGTGGCGGCCCGGCCGATGGCCTCGAACGCGTGATGCGCCCCGCCGGTGATCTCCAGCACCTTCTCCGCCAGCGCCGGGTCGTCGCCGCGCAGGGTGTGCGTGGCGCCGAGCTCCCGGGCAAGGCCGAGCCGCCGGTCCGACAGGTCGACGGCGACGACCGGCTGGGCGCCGGCCAGGCCGAGGCCGAGCACGACCGCCTGCCCGACGCCTCCGCAGCCGATGACGACGGCCGACTCGCCCGGCCGCACCCCCGCCGTGTGCACTGCGGCCCCGACCCCGGTCGTCACGGCGCACCCGATCAGCGCCCCCACCGGGAACGGCACCTCGTCCGGAACGACGATCGCGGCGGTCTCGGGCACCATGGCATATTCGGAGAACGTGCCGAGCCCGAGGAAGGGCAGCACGGGCGTGCCGTCCTCGTCGGACAGCGGGGTCGAGCCGTCCGGCAGCGTGTTGGACACGGCCTTGGTGTTCGAGCACAGCCAGGCACGGCCGGCTGCGCACGCCTCGCAGCGGCGGCACGGCGCGAACCACGACAGCACGACGTGGTCGCCGGGCCTGACGTCGCGTACGGCAGGGCCGACGGCCTCGACCACGCCCGCGCCCTCGTGTCCCAGGACGATCGGCTCCTCGACCGGCCAGTCCCCGTCGAGGACGTGCAGGTCGGAGTGGCAGACGCCGCTCGCCTCGATACGGACGAGGACCTGGTCGTCCCGGGGGTCGGCCAGGCGCAACACCCGGCTTCGCAGGCCCTGCCCCGGCACGAGGACGGCCGCGTTGGTGACGGTCATGTGATTCCTTCCTCGGACGACATCCGGCGGGGTTCAGGACGCGGCGAGCTCGCGCTCGCTGGCCGCGACGACGCCCTCCTCGGACGAGACGTCGAGCGTGCGGCACAGCAGCAGGTAGACGCCGCCGCCGACGATCAGCCCGACGGCGAACGCGATGTCGACGCCGCCCATGGCCTCGGCCACCGGGCCGGTGAAGAAGCTGAGCACCACGAAGGGAACCATCGCGGCCAGGCCAAGCAGGTAGGAGACCAGCCCGCGCCACGCCCACATGCCGTAGATGCCGTCCTTGCGGAAAAGGTGCGTGATCGCGTAGTGGCCGCGCCGTACGAAGAAGTAGTCGACCAGGTTGACGGCCGTCCACGGCACGAGCACGTACAGCATGATCAGCTGCACGTTGGTGAAGGCGGTGGAGAAGTCGCCGATGAGCAGCATCCCCACGAGTGCCCACACCACGGCCAGCACGACGACGGTGACGATCCTGATCGAGCGGGTCGGCCGCACCGGCCGCAGGGTGTCGACGGCGGTGACGACGGTCAGCATGCCGCTGTAGGCGTTGAGGCCCATGGTCGCGACCAGCACGAGCACGGACACTACCGTGAGCACGCTGCCGAGGCCGGTGAACACGTTCTCGCCCGCGTCGTGGATGCCGACGAGCGTGTCGGTGACGCCGAGCCGGGTGGCCATCCACGCACCGATCGGGATCAGCCACAGCGGCGAGGCCGAGGCGCCGCAGAAGACCGACCACACGATGTGCGAGGTCTTGGTGCGCCGGGGCAGATAGCGCGAGTAGTCCGAGACGTACGGCGCGTAGGTGATGTTGTACGAGGCCGCGACCGCGAACTGGACCATGAAGGCGACCCAGGTGAAGCCGCCGGAGGAAGGGGCCGCCTGCCCGCCCGCGCCCCCGAACAGGATGACGGCGGTCAGCACGAGCCACAGCGGCAGCGAGATCCAGAACAGCACCTGGAACGCCCGGTGGAGCCAGTCGTAGCCGTAGATGGCCAGCACCGCGGCCACCACGGTGATGACGAGCCCGATCACCGGCTTGCCCCAGCCGAACACCGCGTTGAGGCCGTTGTCGATGATAACCGTGTCGATGACGTTGAAGCCGACGTACGTGAAGAGCGTGCCGGCGAGTGCCAGGATGACGCCGCGATATCCGAGCTGGGCCCGCGACTGCACCATCTGGGGCAGCCCGAGCCAGGGGCCCTGCGAGGCGTGGAAGGCCATGAAGAAGGTGCCGAACAGGATGCCGAGCGTGCTCGCCAGCGAGGTCCAGCCGAGCGGCAGCCCCATCGCCGGGCCGACGAAACCGATCGCGACGGTGTACGGCTGGAAGTTGCCGCAGAACCAGAACGGGCCCTGGTGCCAGACCTTGCCGTGCCGCTCGCCCTCCGGGACGTAGTCGATCGAACGGACCTCGATGGCGCCGGGCGAGGCGGAGGGGGCAGCCGTCGTCATACATTCCTCCAGGTCGGGGGGGGAGATGGCTTGAGTGTGCCTAACGGCCCCAAATCAGAACAATTGGGTCAATCACCGGAAATAGGCTGGACGTTGTGGACGGGCACAACACGGTGGAAGACCTGGTGCGCTCCCCCGCGCTGCAGCTGAAAGTGCTGGCGGGCGAGCGCGGACTCGGCAGGTCGGTGTCGTGGGCCCACGTCAGCGAGCTGGAGGACCCCACGCCCTGGCTGCTCGGAGCCGAGGTCATCATGACCACCGGCATCGGAGTGCCGCGCGCGGCCGCCGCCCAGCGCGCGTACCTGGAACGGCTCGACGACGCCGGGGTGGCCGCGCTCGCGCTCAGCGCGGGCCTGCACGTCCCCCCGCTGCGCCGAGCCTTCCTCGACGCCGCCGAGGACCGCGGATTCCCCGTGCTTGAGGTGCCGCTGGCCGTGCCGTTCATCGCCATCGCCCAGGAGGTCGCGGCCGCGGTGCAGGCGGACGCCCGGCAGCGGCTCGGGGCACAGCTCCAGGTGTTCGGCGCGCTGCGCTGGCTCGCCTCGGAGAGCCTGGACACGGCCGGACTGTTCCGGCGGCTCGAACGGCTGTCGGGCTACGACATCTACCTGACCACGCCGCAGGGCCGCCCGCTGCTGCCCGGCGTGCCGGCGCCCCCGCCGGGCGTACGCCTGCCCGCCTCGCTGGAGGCCCCGCCGACGATCCCCGGCGGATTCGCGCTCCCCGTCCCCGCTCCCGGCGGTCCCGCCGGGTTCCTGGTCGCCTTCGAGCGGGAGGGCGCCAGGCCCGCCGGGCTCGCCGTCGTCCAGCACATCGCGACCGTCGCCGCCCTGCGGGTGGCCATGGTGCGCAGCGAACGCGAGACGCTGCGGCGGCAGGGCGCGGAGACGCTGGCCGAGCTGCTGCAGGACGTGCTCGACCCGGAGACCGCGCGGCGCAGGCTCGCCCTGGCGGGCCTGGCGGCCGACCGCGACGTCGTGCTGCTCGTGGTGCGCGACGCCGCCGACGAAGCCGTCGTACAGGCGCTCGGCGAGCATCCGCACCTCATGCTCCGCCGGCAGAGCGACCTGTACGTGCTGACGGCGGCGGACGCCGACACGGCGGAGCTGGAGGCGGTGCCCGGGATCGCGGCCGGTGTCAGCCGCGCTATCGCACCCGGATCGTCGCTGCGGGTCGCCCAGCGCGAGGCGCTGTGGGCGGCCTCCCGCGCCGCCGAGTCGGGCCGGCCGCTGGTCGCCTACGGCGCGGACACCACCGGCCGGTGGCTGCCCGCCGACGTGGGCGTGCTGACCGCCCTCGTCGAGCACGTGCTCGGTGACGTCCTGCGGTATGACGCCGAGCACGGATCCGAACTGGTCGCGTCGGTGCGGACCTGGATGGAGCGTGACCGCCGCGTCGACGACGCCGCGCGGGCCCTGCACGTGCACCCCAACACGCTGGCGTACCGGCTGCGCCGGTTCGGGGCGCTCACCGGGCGCGACCTGTCGGCGACGGGCGACTTCGCCGAGGTGTGGCTGGCCCTCCGCGCCGCGGGACAGCTCGGCCGGGTCTGAACGCCCGGCAGGTCAGCGGATGCCGACGTAGAAGCGCGTCTGGTCGCTTCGGTGGAGGGCGTAGTACGCCTCGAACCTGGTGTTGTCCTCCAGCCACGCGACCGACTCGATGCCGAGCAGAGGCGTCGAGGTGGACACCTCGAGCAGGGCCGCGTCCTCCCGGTTGGGGAAGACCGCCTCGATCCAGCGGTCGGCCGCGGCGGGCTCGATGCCATACCGGCGGCGCAGCACGTCGTACAGCGACTGGTTCTCCATGATGGCGCGTTCGAGCCCGGGGACGAGCCGGGCGGGCAGGGCGGTGTCGACGAGCAGCCACGGCTGGCCGTCGACCCGGCGGAGCCTGCGCAGCCGGACGACCTGCTCCCCCAGCGGTATGCGCAGGAGCGCGGCCTCCCGCTCGTCGGCCTCGCCGAGCGCCTGGCGGACGGTCTGCGTGGTCACCCGGCGCCCCGACTCCCGCAGGTCGTCGGCCGACCCTGACATCGATCCGACGAACCTCAGCTCGGTCTTGCGGGGCGCGACGAAGGCTCCCTTGCCCTTTACCTTGTAGATCAGGCGTTGCTGGACCAGCTCACGCAGCGCCTCCCTGACGACCGTGCGGGAGACGCCGAACAGGTCGCTCAGCTCGGCCTCGGACGGCAGCGGCTGATCGGGCCCGCGCACGCCGCTCTCGATCTCCGCGCGCAACGCCCGCATGAGCTGCATCCACAGCGGTTCCGCCCCGTCGCGGTTGAGAGGCGGATAGGTCATCGTCACGGGAACCTCCTCGGCGGCACCGCAGCAGGATGCCCCACTCGAACCTGTAACTACAAGTTGGCCCGGCTGTTACCAAGATTAATCGTCACTGGCGGTCCGAGGCGACCGAAAACACGCTCTTGACAGGCCCGTAACGCCCGCCTAGTTTGCTTGTCACTACAGGCCTGTAATGACAGGTCGATCGAGCGAAGCCTTGACGCCGACTCTCCCCCCTCGCGAACCCGCTCTGTCTGGAGACACCATGCACATGCGTCCCACACGCCGGTCCTGGCGCGCCGCCTCCGCCGCGGCGATCTCCGCTTTCGCCGTACTGGCCGCGGGCTGCGGCTCCGGCTCCGGTAGCGCCACCGCGGACGCCGCTGGCGGGACCGCGGGCGGCGGCGGTGACAAGCCCTTCATCGCACTGAGCAACGGCTTCATCGGCAACGGCTGGCGGCAGACGATGATCGCCAAGTTCGAGGCCGCCGCCGAGCAGGCCAAGGCCGACGGGCTGATCGGCAAGTACAAGGTCGTGAACGCGCCGGGCGAGAACTCGGCGACCGAGCAGGTCGCCCAGATCAAGAGCCTGCTGCTGCAGAAGCCCGACGCGCTGCTCATCGACCCCGCCTCGCCCACCGCGCTGCAGCCGGTGATCCAGCAGGCCTGTACGGCCGGCGTCAAGGTCGTGGTCTTCGACTCCGCCATCGACGCGCCCTGCGCCCACGTGCTGCAGAACAGCTTCGTGGACTGGGCGACGTACGCCGCCAAGCCGCTGCTCGAAGGCATCGGCGGCAAGGGCTCGGTCATCGTGAGCCGCGGCGTGGTCGGCTCCCAGCCCGAGGCCGAGATGCTCGACACGACCAAGAAGATCCTCGCGGGCTACCCCGGGGTGAAGACCGTGGCGACGGTCACCGGCATGTGCGACGGCGCCACCGCGCAGAAGGCCGTGCTCGGCGTGCTGTCCAGCGTGCCGAAGGTCGACGGCGTCATCGGCTGCGGCGACGGCTACGGCGTGGCCCAGGCGTTCGCCACGGCGGGCAAGCCCGTGCCCGCGGTCGACTTCGAGACCAACGGCCGCGCGCTGAGCTACTGGCGGGACAACAAGATCGACAACGGCTCGGTCGCGGTCATGTCCGACCCCGGCCAGTCGGTCGCCGCGCTCTGGGAGGCCCTGGACCTGCTCGACGGCAAGGACGTGCCCAAGCAGATGACCTTCCCGATCGTCCTGATCGAGCAGAAGGACCGCGACGCCTGGGCCTCGGTGCTCAAGCCCGACGAGTACGCCGCCTGGCCGTGGACCCGGGAGCTGTTCCGGCAGCAGGTGGAGGCCGTGAAGACCGGCGGCAAGCCGATCCAGCCGCCGATCCCGTCGGCCGCGAGCTGACCCGGCTTCGCAACGACCACGGCACGGAGGAGACGGAGGAGACCGGGCATGCACGTCGACAATCTCCCGGCCGGCGGCACGGCGCCGCCGCAGACGGGCACCGGACCGGCCGCCCGGCCGCCCGTCGTCACTGCCAGGGGCGTGACCAAGGCGTACGGGCGCACCCGGGCCCTGACGGGCGTGGACCTGGAGGTCCGCGCGGGCGAGGTGCTCGGGCTGGTCGGTCACAACGGCGCGGGCAAGAGCACGCTCATGCGCGTGCTCGCCGGGCTGGAGGCCTGCGACACGGGCACGGTCCTCGTGCACGGGAGGAAGGCCTCCGCCGGGGACTTCCGGTCGGTGCGGATGGCCTACCAGGAGACGTCACTGTGCCCCGACCTCACCGTGGCGGAGAACATGTGGGTGTCCTCGCGGCACTGCCTGCCCCGCCTGCGGTGGCGGCGGGCGGCGAGCGACGCGGTGCGCCGCCGCCTCGACGAGATGTTTCCCGGCCACGGCGTCTCCCCGCGTGACCGGGTTGAGGACCTGTCGCTGGCCCGGCGCCAGATGGTGGAGATCGCCCGGGCCTGCCTGGTGGACCGGCTCGACCTGCTGATCCTCGACGAACCCACCGAGTCGCTCGGCCCGGACGCCGCCCGGTCGCTGTACGCCTACGTGCGCAGGCTGACCGGGGCCGGCACCGCCGTGCTGCTCATCTCGCACCGCATCCGCGAGGTCCTCTCGGTGGCCGACCGGGTGGCCGTGCTGCGCGACGGTGCGGTCACCGCGGAACGGCCGGCCGCCGGGCTCGGCGAGCCGGACGTCCTCGAGCTGATGGGCGCCCACGTCGCCGCTCCCTCGGCGACCGGCACACGGACGGCCGCCGCCGGGGCCGCGGCGCGGGAGACGGTGGCCGAGCTGCGCGGCGCCATCGGACCCGGCCTGCGGGAGGTCACCCTGCGGGTCGGCAAGGGCGAGGTCGTGGGCCTCGCCGGGCTGGCCGGCCAGGGCCAGCAGGAAGTGCTCGAACGCCTGTGGCGACCGGTGCGGCGCGACACCACGGTGAACGTGACGCGGGCGTACGTGCCGGGCGACCGGCAACGCTCGGGCGTCCTGCCCCTGTGGAGCGTGGGCGACAACCTGATCGTGACCGCGCTGCGCGGCATCGCCCGCCGGGGGCTGCGCCGCCCGGCCGAGGAGCGCGCGGTGGTCGGTGACTGGGTGAAGCGCCTCGCCATCAGGGGCGGCGCGGAGGCCGGGATCACCGAGCTGAGCGGCGGCAACCAGCAGAAGGTCATCGTCGCCCGCGCCTTCGCCTCCGCCTCCGGGCTCGTGCTGCTCGACGACCCGTTCCGGGGCGTGGACGTGCACACCAAGACCGATCTGTACCGCCTCATCAGGGATGAGGCGGCGAAGGGCCGGAGCATCGTCTGGTACTCCAGCGAGAACGCCGAGATGGCCCACTGCGACCGGGTTTACGTCTTCCGTGCCGGCCGGATCGTGGCCGAACTGACCGGCGAGGAGATCTCCGAGGAACGCATCATCGCCGTCTCCTTCAACGAGGACGGAGGAAACGACTGATGGCCCAGCTTCTCGCCCCGGCGCTGCCCGACCGCGCGCGGATGCGCCGCTCGGCCCCGGCCGCGGTCAGCGCCGTCGCCCTGGTCGCGATGCTCTGCGTCTGCTCGTCGCTCCAGCCGGGTGTGCTGACCGTGGAGGGCCTCACGCTGGTCCTGTCCGCGACCGTCCCGCTGGTGATCGCCACGCAGGCGCAGATGACGCTCATGGCCGTCGGCGACATCGACCTCGGGATCGGCAACTTCGTCGGCCTGATCACGGTGGTCTCCGCCACCCTGCTGGTGTCGTCCCCTCTCCTCGGCGTGCTCGTCCTGATCGGGCTGGTCGCGGCGTACGCCGTGCTCGGCCTGCTCATCCACCTGCGCGAGGTGCCGGCGCTGATCGCGACCCTCGGCGCCTCGTTCGTCTGGCTCGGGCTCGGCCTGTTCCTGCTGCCGACGCCGGGCGGCATGACCCCCGGGTGGCTGGCGTCGTTCGGCGCATGGCAACCCGCGGGCTTCCCGGCGCCGCTGCTGCCGATCCTGGTCGTCGCGCTGGTGGTCTACCTGCTCACCGCACGCAGCGCCGCAGGCGTGCGGATGCGCGGTCTGGGCAGCAACCCGGTCGCGCTGCGGCGGGCCGGCCTGCGGCCGCTCACGTCCCGCGTCGTCGCCTACGCGACGGCGGGCGCGCTCGGCGTGCTGTCCGGCCTCGTCCTGGCCTCCCAGACCGGCGGCGGAGACGTGTCGTCGGCCTCCAGCTACACGCTCACAACCGTGGCCGCGGTGATCCTCGGCGGGGGCTCCTTCTCCGGCGGCAACGCCGTGCCGTGGGGCGCCGCGATCGGCGGAGTGACGCTGGGGCTGGTCAGCGTGGTTCTCAGCCTGCTCGACGTCCGATCCGACATGCAGTCCGCCGTGCAAGGCGTGATCGTCCTGGCCGTGCTCGCGGGCCGCGTCGTCGTGGGGAAGGTGTTGCGATGAACATCCGCGTGACCCGCCAGTGGAGCGGCCCCTGGAACGGTGCCCCCTGGATTTGGGGCTTCGCCTCCGCCGCGCTCGTGTGGCTGGTGATCCTGGCCATCTCGGGCCAGGGCGGCGGGCAGACCGTCTCCCTCGCCCTGTCGCTCGCGCCGTACCTCGTCATCGTCGGGCTTGGGCAGATGCTGGTCATCAGCGCGGGCCCCGGCAACATCGACGTGTCGGTGGGGTCGGTCATCTCGCTCGCCGGGTTCGTCTCGGTGGCGGCGGCCTCCGCGACCGGCTCCGCGGCCGTGGGGATCCTCTCGGGGATCGGCGTCGGCGTCCTCGTCGCGGCGGTCAGCGCCGTGGCCATCCTTGGCCTGTCCGTCCCCCCGATCATCGCCACGCTGGCCGCGGGGCTCGTCGCCTCGTCGATCACGCTGTCGACGGCCAACGGCTTCACCGCCGTGCCAGACCCCGGTCTGCGCTCGGCGCTCAACCTGCGCCCTGTCGGCATCCCGCTCCTCGCGCTCGCGATCGCGGTGCTGACCGTGCTCGTCGTTGCGCTGCTGCGCCGCACGGTCTACGGCCGGTCGCTGATCGCGGTGGGCCAGAGCCGCCGGGCGGCCGAGCGGGCCGGCATCCCGGTCGCCCGGATCATCGGGGCGACCTACCTGCTCAGCGGGGCGCTGGCCGGGCTGACCGGCGCGCTGCTCGCCGCCTACATCGCGCCCTCGGCCGATCTCGGCACCCGCTACCTGCTCGACTCCGTGGCCGTTGTGGTCATCGGCGGCACGCTCATCTCCGGCGGTCGCGCGGTCCCGGTGGGCGTGTGGGGCGCGTCCGTCTTCTTCATCCTGCTTGACGGACTGGTCAACCTCGTCGGCTGGAGCACCGCGGCGCAGAACCTGCTCAAGGGCGGCCTGGTGCTCTTCGTCCTCTTCCTCGCCGGTGGAGGCGACCGTACGGCATCTCTGTTCAGACGGCGATCGCGCACCGCGACCGCCACCACCACTAGTACAGGAGACGACACTGATGGCTGACACCGACGGCCTGCTCGACGCCCGCGACTTCGGGACGTCCGCCGGGCCCGCGGCGAGCGGCTTCCACGTCAAGGGCGCGCACGGGCAGGACTGGGGCCTGCGCAACCGCCTGTCGCGCATCTTCCGGCCGGACACCGGGCGCACGGTCATGCTGGCGTTCGACCACGGCTACTTCGTGGGCCCGATGGCCGGGCTGGAGCGCCTCGACACCCGGATCGCCCCGCTCGTCCCGGACGCCGACGCGATCATGATGACCCGCGGCGCGCTGCGCACCAGCATCCCCGCGACCACCGACGCCGGGATCGTGCTGCGCGCCAGCGGCGGCCCGAGCATCCTGCGCGAGCTGTCCGACGAGCACATCGCGCTCGACATGGAGGACGCGCTGCGCCTCAACGCCGCCGCCGTCGCCATCCAGGTGTTCATCGGCGGCGAGCACGAGTCGCGGTCGGTCGCCAACCTGGCCGCGCTCGTGGACGCCGGTCAGCGGCACGGCGTCGCCGTGCTCGGCGTCACCGCCGTCGGCAAGGACATGGTCCGCGACGCCCGCTACTTCCGCCTCGCGACCCGGATCAGCGCCGAGATGGGCGCCCACATCGTCAAGACGTACTACGTCGAGGAGGGCTTCGAGACCGTCACCGCGAGCTGCCCGGTGCCGATCATCGTCGCGGGGGGCAAGAAGCTGCCCGAGATCGACGCCCTGACGATGGCCTACCGGTCGATCCAGGAGGGCGCCGCCGGCGTCGACATGGGCCGCAACATCTTCCAGAGCGACAGCCCCGCCGGCATGCTCGCCGCGGTCCGCGCGGTCGTGCACGACGGGCTCAAGCCCGAGGAGGCGTACGAGATCTACAAGGAGAGGGCGCGCGGCTCCGCCGCCTAGTCCGATCCTTCTCCGGCGCGGGTCCGCCCGCGGACCCGCGCCCGTCACCCTCCGGGAGCCACCCATGTCGCAACACGTCCCCTTCGGTGAGACCGACGTCGTCGATCTCGCCGTCATCGGAGCCGGCATCAACGGGCTCGCCATCGCCCGGGACGCCGCCGCACGCGGCCTGCGCGTCGTCGTCGTCGACCGCGCCGACGTGGGCTCGGGCACGTCGAGCACCTCCAGCCGGCTGATCCACGGCGGCCTCAAGTATCTCGAGCGCTACGACTTCACGCTCGTGCACGAATCCATCCGGGAGCGGCACCTGCTGTTCCGCACCGCGCCCCACCTCATCCGCGACTACCCGATGCTGATCCCCTTCTACGAGGGGAACACCCGGCCGGGAGCGCTGATCCGGCTCGGCCTGCTGGCGTTCGACACGATGGCCCTGGGCCGGGGACGCGGGCTCAGCCGCGGCGTACCGGTCCGCACGGTGGCCCGCCGGTGGCCCACCCTGTCACGCGAGGGCCTGCGCGGGGCGGCGCTGTTCCACGACGCGCAGGTGCCGTGGGCGGAGCGGCTCTGCGTCGAACTGCTCCTCGACGCCCGCCGCCTGGGCGCGCGCGTCCTCACCTACACCTCCGTCACCGGACTGATCGTCGAGAGCGACCGGGTCGCCGGCCTTCACACCGAGGACGTGCGGTCCGGGGAGCGCGGGGAGATCCGGGCCGCCGTCACCGTCAACGCCGCCGGGCCGTGGATCGACCGGATCCTCGACGGGCAGATCGAGAGCCGGCGGCTGAACGGCGGCACCAAGGGCAGCCACGTCGTCCTCGACCCGTTCCCCGGAGCCCCCGACACCTGCATCTTCTTCGAGGCGGCGGCCGACGGCCGGCCCATCTTCGTCTTCCCCTGGCAGGGCCGCTACATGCTCGGCAGCACCGACCTCACCTACGAGGGCGACCTGGACGAGGTGGTGGCCGGCGACGCCGAGATCGACTACCTGCTCGCCGAGACCAACCGGATCTTCCCGCAGGCGAACCTCACACCCGCCGACGTGCTGTGGAGCGTCGCCGGGATCCGGCCCCTGCCGTACACGGCCGGGGTGTCGGACAACGCCAAGATCAGCCGTGGACACACCGTGCTCAACCACGCGCCCGCCTACCGGGGCCTGCTAACGGTCATCGGCGGCAAGCTCACGACCCACCGGGCGCTCGCGGAGGACGTGACCGACGAGGTGCTGCGCGTGCTCGGCAAGCGGCCGCGCCCGTGCGTCACCCGGACCCGGCCGTTCCCCGGCGCGGACACCTCGGACTGGCCGGAGTTCGTGCGCGACTTCCTGCGTGAGTCGCCGCTGGACGGTGCGTCCTCCCGCAGGCTGCTGCAGCTCTACGGCGTGCGCGCCCGCCGGGTGCTCGACCTGGCGGCAGAGAACCCCTCGCTCGCCGAGGTCGTCGACAGGGAGACCGGCGCCCTGGCCGCCGAGGTCGTCATGGCCGTATGCGAGGAGGGCGCGGTCACCCTGGCCGACGTCATGCTGCGACGTATCCTTGTCGGGCTCAACGGCGACATGGGCCTTTCCAGCGCCGCGACCTGCGCCGACGTCGCCGTACGCCACCTCGGCTGGGACGAGGGGCGGGCCCGCGCCGAGGTGGCCGCCTACGAGAACGAACTGCGGCGCCACCGTCCCCGGGCGCTGGCCGCCGCGGCGGGTGGAGGCGCGGGCGCAGGCATGGACAACGACGGGAGGAGACCATGACGAACCTGGCCACGTGTTACGTCGGGGTCGACGTCGGCCTGACCGCGTCGAAGGCCGCCGCGTTCGACACCGAGGGACGCGAGGTGGGGGTGGTGCACGCCCGCACTCCCCGCACCAGCGTGACCGCCCACCGGCACGACGTGGACATGACCGGGCTGGCCGGCACCGTCGTGTCACTGCTCGGCGACCTCGCGGGCAAACTCGCCGCCGACGGGTACGCGCCGGCCGGCATCGGCGTGGCCGCGCACGGCAACGGGCTCTACCCGGTCGACGCGTCGCTGCGGCCGGTCGGACCTGCCATCGCGTCGTCGGACAGCCGGGCCCAGCACATCGTGGACGCGATCGAGCCGCAGGCCGCCCGCCGCCTGGCCGCCGAGACCGGCTCCATCCCCTGGGCGGCCCAGCCGTCCGTGCTCCTGCGCTGGATGCACGACGCCGACCCCGAGGCGTACGCCGCGACCCGGTGGGCGCTGTCATGCAAGGACTGGGTGACCTCGCAGCTCACCGGCGTGCCGAGCGCCGACTACAGCGACGCGAGCGCGTTCGGCATGGTGGCGCTGGACACCCGCGAATACACGCCGACGGCGCTCGAACTGGTGGGGCTTCCGGCCGGCGACCTCGACCGCTTCCCGCCGCTACGCGAGTCCGGGCAGGTCGTGGCCGGACTCAGCGCGCGGGTCGCGGAGCTGACCGGACTGCCGGAGGGGCTGCCCGTGATCGCGGGCTGCATGGACTGCGTGGCCGCCACTCTGGGCGCGGGCGGCCGGGCGCCGGGCGACGTGACGATCATCGTGGGCACCTGGGCCATCAACGGGGTCGTCGTCCCCGCCGCCACCCCCGCGCCCGAGGTCACGCTCAGCGCGCTGATGCCCGACTCGGGAACGATGCTCGCCATGGAGGTCGCCCCCACGTCGGCCGCCAACCTCGACTGGCTGAGCACCGCGTCGGTGCCGCACCGGGCGACCACCGGCGTTCCGGCGGCGGACCTGCTGGCCGAGACGGCGACGGTGGCGCCGGGCGCGGACGGGCTGCTGTTCCTGCCGTTCGTCAACGGCGCCCCCGAGCACCCGGCGGCCTCAGGGACCTTCCTCGGCATCTCCGCCGTACACCGTCGCGGGCATCTCACCCGTGCGGTCATCGAGGGGGTCGCGCAGTATCACCGGGTGCAGCTCGACCGCGTCCTGGCCAGCGGGGCCGACGTGGGCGACCGTCCCTGGCGGCTGGCTGGGGGCGGCGCACGGTCGGAGGTCTGGGCGCAGATCTTCGCCGACGTGCTCGGCCGTCCCGTCCGCCGTCAGCTCACCAGCGAACTCGGCGCACGCGGGGTCGCCTCGCTGCTGCCCGCCGCGCTCGGGCACAGCGACGTGCCGTGGTCGGTCAGCGACACCGACGACCTGTGCGTCCGCCCCGGTCCCGCCCGCGAGGCATACGTCCGGCAGGCGGAGGTGTTCGACCGGTGCCTGGCCGGGATGTCCGCCGCATGGTCGGAGGTCGAGCGGTATCGCACGGCGGGGTTCGAACCGGCTCCCACCGGCCGCTGACAGGCCACGAGCTTTGCGAGTCGCCTCAGGGGCGGCGCTCCAGCACGTTCGCCATGTCGGCGAGGAAGCCGTCCACCTCACCGACCGCGTAGCCGGGCCGGAACACCACGGTCGCGAACGTCGCCTTCCTGACCTGCTCCGCCGTGAGCGGCTCGGCCGCCGTCCCGCGCAGCGTCGCCACGATCCGGTCGAGGAAGTCGTCGACCTCCTCCTCCCGGTAGCCCATGCCGAGCCGCCCGGGGCGGAAGGCCACCCGCTCCACCCGCGCCGCCTGCGTCTCCAGCCAGCTCGGGGAGCCCGGCTCCGGCGGGAGCGTGCCCGTCCTCTCCTCACGGCCGGCGCCCACGGCGGCCTTCGCGGAGGGCGTCTGCGGGCGTGCGCGGTCCTCGGCAGGCGTACGGCGTAGCGGGGCCGCCGAGGCCGGGGCGGCAGTGGGCCGGGACACGGCGGCGGAGGCGGCGGACCGGGACGTTCCGGCAGCGGCCTGCCCGACGGGCCCGGAGGCCCCGGTGGGCCGGGACACGTCGGCGGACGCGGGGGCGGACGCGGCGGACCGGGACGTTCCGGCAGCGGCCTGTCCGGCGGGCCACCGGACGGCCGGTGCGAACTCTTCGTCGGAGGCCTCCGGGGCAGCGGATCCGGAGCCGGTGGCCCCCGAGGCTGCGGGCGGCGCTGGCACGGCCGGGGCGGTGAGCGGCGGCTTTGATACGGGGGCGGTCGGCGGTGGCACGGCCGGAGTGGTGGGCGGCTTCGGTGCGGGTGTAGCGGTGTCCCGGTCTCCTCTGGCCTCGACCGCCACGATGAACGCGTCGAGCGCGAAGTCCACGGCCGTCTCGTTGTAACCCTTGCGCTTGACGGCGAACCTGGCATTCCTGATCTCGTCGGCGGTCACGGGCGGCCCATCGAGCGGACCGAGGCCGAGCGTCCGCTCGATCCTGCGCACGAATTCGTCGACTTGCGCGGGGTCGTAGCCCAAACGCACGGCCATGACACGGGGAAAGCGGTTCACACCACACCTCCCTGCCCGTTGCTCAAGCCCGTCCATTCTGACGGGACTCCGAACAAAAAGGCGAGACCCAAAGATCGCCCGATGTCCGCACGCGGGGAGGAACAATCCGGATAGGCTCAAATGACTATGCGGATCGCCAGCCTCTCCTTCCGGTACGGACGGCGCGCCCCCTGGATCCTCTCCGACGCCGGTCTGGTCCTGGACGCGGGCGACGTGGTCGAGGTCACCGGGCCCAACGGCACCGGCAAGTCCACCCTCCTGCGGCTGGTCGCCGGGCTGCTCCGGCCCACGCGCGGAAGCGTCGAGGACCGCCCCCGGGTCGTCGGGTACGCCCCAGAGCGGTTCCCCGCCGACCAGCCGTTCACCGTGGCCGCCTACCTGCGGCACATGGCGGCGGTCCGGCGGGTGGGCACGGAGTCGATCGGCCGGTGGAGCGAGCGGCTGGGCATGGACCATCTGCTCGGGCAGCGTCTGCCCGACCTGTCCAAGGGCAGCGCCCACAAGGTGGGCCTCGCGCAGGCGCTGCTCGCCGAGCCGGGGCTGCTCGTGCTCGACGAGCCCTTCGCCGGTCTCGACGCCGCCACCCGGGCCGAGCTCCCCCGGATCATCGGGGAGATCAGCGCGCGCGGCGGCATCGTCGTGATGAGCGACCACCAGGGCGATCTGCGTTCCTTCCCCGGCCTGCGCCGCTGCGAGGTCCGCGACCGGGCCCTACGGGAACTCGATCCGATCGATCCGATCGAGGGCACCGGGGAGCCGGCCCTGACCGTGCTGGAGGTGGCGGTGGCCGCGTCGAAGGCGCAGGACCTGGCCGACCGTCTGCGTGCCGAGGGCTGCACGGTGAACATCACGGCCCGCGCCACCCGGGAGGTCGCCGGATGACCGCCGTGATGGCGCTGGCGAGGTTCCGCCTGGCCGGCTACGTCGCCTCACACCGGGCGTTGCAACCGCTGATCGCGCTGCTGGCACTGCTCGCGATCCTCTACGCGAGCCCCATTCCCGCCGGGCAGGAGATCGCGGCCACCGCGGACTCGGCGGCCATGCTCGTGCCGGTGCTCGCCTGGGCCGCGCGCGGCCTGCTCGACACCGAGCCCGACGAGCAGCGCAGCGTCGCCATCTCGGCCCTGGGCGCGAAGGAACTGGCCGGCGGCCTTCTGGCGGCGTACGCGTCGCTGCTCGTCCTGGCGGCGATCGGCGAGGCCGCGCTGCTCCTCCGCCTCGCCGGCTCCCCCACCCTCACCGTGCTGCTGGTGGGCGTGTGGCTGCATCTGCTGTCCGCGGCGGCGGGCCTCACGCTCGGAGCGCTGACGAGCCGCCCGATCCTGCCCTCCCCGGCGGTGTCCACGATCGCCCTGATCCTCGGCTACCTGTCGATGCTGGTGCTCAGCATGGCCGGGGCCCGCTGGCTCACCGTGCCGGTCATGGGCTGGATGCGGGACGCCCATCACGGGGTGCTGCTGTCCGGGCTGCCCCTGATCACCGCACAGTCGCTGCTGTGGCCCGCGATCGGCCTGGCGGCCTACACGTGGCTGCGCCGCACACGCCCCTGAGGCACCACCACGCCGGTCGCCGAGGTGCCGGTCGTCAGGGTGCCGGACACCAAGGCACCGATCGTCGGAGCGCGGTCTCGGGACGCGGGTATCGGGACGCGGGTATCGGGACGCGGGTGCCGCGCCTTATTGGGGCGCCGCGGCGAGCTGCCCGCACGCCCCGTCGATCTCCCGCCCCCGGGTGTCCCGTACGGTGACGGCGACGCCGTGGGACTCCAGGCGGCGTACGAACGCCCGCTCGTCCTCGGGACGCGAAGCGGTCCACTTCGAGCCGGGCGTGGGGTTGAGCGGGATCAGGTTGACGTGCACGAGCTTGCCCTTGAGCAGGCGGCCGAGCAGGTCGGCCCGCCACTCCTGGTCGTTGATGTCCTTGATCAGGGCATACTCGATGGACACGCGCCGCTTGGTCTTGGCCGCGTAGCTCCAGGCCGCGTCGAGCACCTCGGCGACCTTCCACCGGGTGTTGATCGGCACGAGCGTGTCCCTGAGCTCGTCGTCCGGGGCGTGCAGGGAGACGGCGAGCGTCACCGGCAGGCCCTCGTCGGCGAGCTTGCCGATCGCGGGCACCAGGCCGACCGTCGAGACCGTGATCCCGCGCGCCGAGATGCCCAGGCCCTCCGGCGCGGGGTCGACCAGGCGGCGTACGGCGCCGATGACGGCCTTGTAGTTGGCCATCGGCTCGCCCATGCCCATGAAGACCACGTTGGTCACCCGGCCGGGACCGCCCGGAACCTCGCCGCGCGCCAGCGCCCGGGCGCCCGCGACGACCTGCTCGACGATCTCGGCCGTGGACATGTTGCGGGTGAGCCCGGCCTGCCCCGTCGCGCAGAACGGGCAGTTCATGCCGCATCCGGCCTGGGAGGAGACGCACATGGTGACGCGGTCGGGATAACGCATCAGGACCGACTCGACCAGCGAGCCGTCGAACAGCTTCCACAGCGTCTTGCGCGTCATGCCGTCGTCACAGGTGATCTCGCGTACGGAGGTCAGCAGTGGGGGCATGAGCTGCTCGACCAGCCGCTCGCGCAGCGCGCCCGGCAGGTCGGTCATCTGCTCGGGAGAGCCGGTCAGCCGGGTGAAGTAGTGGCGGGAGAGCTGGTCGGCGCGGAACGGCTTCTCCCCCAGCTCCGCCACGGCCGCCCGGCGCTCGGCCATGGTCAGGTCGGCGAGGTGGCGCTGCGGCTTGGCCCTGCGGGGCGCCACGAAGGTCAGCTGCCCGGTCTTCGGCTGCTCGCTCACGCAAAACCCTTTCCATCATCCGCGGCCGTGGTCTTAACGACCGGCGCACGCGGCTTTACATTCTGTCTGGCGGTCGAATCCCGGAGGCGTACGAGAGGTGAGGTGTGGACACCACTGTCGTGCTCACCAGCACCAACCCCTACGGGAGCCGCACACTGACGATCGAAGCCGACCGGACCTCCTCCGTAGCTTACCTTCGTGACGCGAAGGGGATCGTCCACGGAGCGGTCTGGCTGGCCAACCACGTCCCGGCGCCCGCCGAGGCCGATGCGGGCCGCGCCGGGGCAGGGCTGCCGCCGGTGATGCCCGAGGCGCACACCGCGCACCCCTCGGGCCGCCCGCCCCTGGACGCGGAGTCGCTGTCGGTGCTGTGGTTCGAGGAGGGCGACGGCGTCGCCCTGTACGAGAACGACGCGCTCCTGGCGGTCATTCCGGCGTGGGCCGACCTGGAGCACGGCCTGCCCGGGTACGCGCGGGACGCCGTCGGGGAGTCGCCGTTCGCCTGGCCGCTGGGCGAGGCGCTGGAGGGCCTGTCTCCCCGCGTGGCCAAGGCCCGCGCGTACTGGCAGTGGCGGCAGGCGGAGGGCAGCTGGGCCACCTACCAGCAGTTCGTGCTCGGGCACCTGGACAGCAGGCTCGGGCCGCCCGGCCGTTATTGGGACGTCTCCGGCGACCGGTTCCCGCTGGTGGGCGTCAGCGAGCGCCCGCCGACGTTCACCCGGGACTACACCGTGCTGTCCACCGTCGGCATGAGCTGCCAGCGGATGCCCGCCGCGGAGATGTACGACACGGCGTGCCGGGTGGAACTCGCGCTGGCGACCAGGCAGGATCCGAGGGCCGCCGCACGGCTGTTCGCCTGGCTGGGGCAGTATCCGTGGCGGTCGGTCACCTGGCTGGGGCATGGGCACACGGCCCGCTGGTTCCAGGATCCGGCCACGTTTCCGCTGGACGGCGGGCACCAGGGGGTGCTCATGCTGATGGACCCGCCCGGGCTACCCGACATGTCGGGATTCATGTTCGGCGGCGACGCCGTACGGTGGCTGTGGCTGCTTCCGCTCAACGAGTCGGAGCTCCGCCTCGTGGCCGATCACGGCCATCGGGTGATCAGTGAGCGACTGGCGCTGACGAGCCGGATCTGACGCGTCCGCACGCTGGGCCGGAACACGCATCGAGCCGCCAATGGGTCGGACCGGCAGCGGGTCGGACCGGCAGCGGACCCGGGCATCAGCGGTCCGAGACGTTCAGGGGGCACGGCCGTCACCAGGCCAAGCAGTCAGCGGGCCGGGCTGTCGGCAGGTCGCGCCGTCAAGGCGACCGGGACGTCAGCGGGCACGGCCGTCACCAGGCCAAGCAGTCAGCGGGCCGGGCTGTCGGCAGGTCGCGCCGTCAAGGCGACCGGGACGTCAGCGGGCACGGCCGTCACCAGGCCAAGCAGTCAGCGGGCCGGGCTGTCGGCAGGTCGCGCGGTCAGACGACCGGGGCGTCCGCGGACTCGGCTGCCGGCGGACCGGGCTGTCAGGCGACCGGGACCAGGAGCGTGAGCAGCAGCCACACGGGGACGAGCGTGAACAGCAGCGAGTCGAGGCGGTCCATCGCCCCGCCGTGGCCGGGCAGCAGCGTGCCCATGTCCTTGATGCCGATGTCCCGCTTGATCACCGACTCGACCAGGTCGCCGAGCGTCGCGCAGACGACTCCCGCCAGGCCGACGACGGCGCCTTCCCAATACTCACCCTGCAGCAGGAAGTGAACCAGTAACGCACCGCCCACGACGCAGGCGAGGGTGGACCCGGCGAAGCCCTCCCAGGTCTTCTTCGGGCTGATGAGCGGCGACATCCGGTGCTTGCCGAAGAAGATCCCGGCGAAGTATCCGCCGATGTCGCTGCACACGGTGACCGCGATGAAGACGATCACGCGATCGGGCCCGTCCTCGGGGGCCAGCAGCAACGGCACGAACCCCGCGAGAAGCGCCGGGTAGACCGCGACGAACACCGCGGCGGTCGCGTCCCTGACGAAGCCTTCCGCGCCCTGGAACATGCGCCAGGCCAGCAGCACCATCACGGTCACGCCGAACGCGCCGACCAGGAACGACGTGCCGCCCCAGAACGGCCCGACCGCCATGGCCGCCATGCCGGCCAGCAGGGGCGGCAGCGGCACCCGGATGCCGAACTCCCCGAACGCCTTGACGAGCTCGTGGATGCCGACGCCGACGGCCAGCAGGACGACGACGAGGAAGGCGGCCTTCACGGTGTAGAGCGAGGCGATGACCGCCGCGCCGAGCGCGACGCCGACCCCCACCGCCGCCGGGAGGTTGCGGCCCGTACGGCCCGAGGGCTTCTTGGCGGGATCGCCGGACGCGCCGGTGCCCGGTGGGTCCGCGAGGCCGTTCGACGTGGCGGCCCGGCCTGCCCCGGCAGCGGAATCGGCGGCGGAACCGGTGCCGGGTTCGGTCCTGCCGCCCTGACCGGCGTCACGGCCCGCACCGCCACGGCCGAGGCCGTTCGGCGCGGACGCCTGATCGGCGCCGCTGCGACCACCCGCCTCGGCGCCGTGTCCGGCATCGGAAGTGCCCGCCGGGCCCCCGACCGGGTTCCCTGCCGGGCTCCCCGCCGGATTCCGGTCGCCGGCGGCAGCGGTTCCGTCCACAGCGTCCCACTCTCTATATGCGCGTGATCCTTGTGCCGCCCCACTTGTCGCGGATGCGGCACAAGGATCACGGTCGTGCCGTACGGCCCGCTTTCCGGGCCGCGACGTCAGACCTCGAGCAGCTCGGCTTCCTTGTGCTTCAGCAGCTCGTCGATCTTCGCGACGTGCTTCTGGGTGAGGTCGTCGAGCTCCTTGACCGCACGATGGACCTCGTCCTCGCCGGCCTCGCCGTCCTTGACGAGCTTGTCGAGGATCTCCTTGGCGTGCCGGCGGATGTTCCGGATGGACACCCGGCCGTGCTCGGCCTTGTTGCGGGCGACCTTGATGTACTCCTTGCGGCGCTCCTCCGACAGCTCGGGGAACACCACGCGGATCACGGTGCCGTCGTTGCTCGGGTTGACGCCGAGGTCACTGTCGCGGATGGCCCTCTCGACCGCGTTCAGCGAGCCCTTGTCGTACGGCTGCACGAGCACCATGCGCGCCTCGGGGACGTGGAACGACGCAAGCTGCTGGATCGGCGTCTGCGATCCGTAGTAGTCAACACTGATCTTGTTGAACATCGAGGGCGTCACACGGCCGGTGCGGATGCTCGCGAAGTCGTCCTTGGCGACCGTCACCGCCTTGTCCATCTTCTCCTCGGCCTCGAGGAGGGTTTCGTCGATCACTGCGGCTCCCTACTTCCCTGCCGGACTCACCAGCGTGCCGATCTTCTCACCACGGACCGCCCGGAGGATGTTGCCCTCGCCCATGAGATCGAAGACCACGATGGGCAGGCCGTTGTCCATGCACAGGCTGATCGCGGTGGCGTCCATCACCCCGAGGCCCCGCGTCAGCACCTCACCGTAATCAAGCTGGTCGAACCGGACCGCGTCGGGGTTCTTGCGCGGGTCCGAGTCGTACACGCCGTCGACCTGGGTGCCCTTGAGCAGCGCCTCGGCGCCGATCTCCAGTGCGCGCTGCGCCGCACAGGTGTCGGTCGAGAAGAACGGCGAGCCAAGCCCCGCGCCGAAGATGACCACGCGGCCCTTCTCCAGGTGGCGGATCGCGCGGCGCGGCAGGAACGGCTCGGCCACCTGCTGCATCGTGATCGCGGTCTGCACACGGGTGTCGATGCCGCGCTTCTCCAGGAAGTCCTGCAGGGCGAGACAGTTGATGACGGTCCCGAGCATGCCCATGTAGTCGGCACGGGCGCGGTCCATGCCGCCCTGCGACAGGGCCGCGCCGCGGAACATGTTGCCGCCGCCGACGACGACCGCCACCTGGACGCCCTCACGGACCGCCTCTGCGACCGAGTCGGCCAGCTGGGCGACGACACGCGGGTCGATCCCGAGGGACTCGCCGCCCGCGAACGCCTCGCCCGACAGCTTCAGCATCACCCGCTTCCAGCGCAGCGGCCCGTCGTACGACGAAGCCGCCGGCGTGGCGGGTCTGGTGTTCTCCTGCACGGCGGCGGCCTCCTCGTATGTAGCGCGGGTCGAAAAGCTCCTGGCAGTAAGCCTAAGCCTGGCCGACCTTGTAGCGGGTGAAGGCCAGGACCTTGACGCCGGCCTCGTCCGCGACCTTCGCGATCGTCTTCTTGTTGTCCTTCACGAACGCCTGCTCCAGCAGGGTGAAGTCCTTGTACCAGCCGTTGACCCGGCCCTCGACGATCTTCGGGATGGCGCCCTCGGGCTTGCCCTCCTCGCGGGTCATCTGCTCGAACAGCGACCGCTCCTTCTCGATGACCTCGGCGGGCACCTCGGCGGGGCTGAGGTACTTCGGCGCCATCGCGGCGGTGTGCTGGGCGATGTCCTTGGCGACCTCGGCGTTCGGCGTGTCGAGCTGCACGAGCACGCCCACGGCCGGCGGAAGCTGCGGGTCGGTCTTGTGCATGTAGGAGGTGATGAAGCCACCCTCCAGCACCGCGAACCGGCGGATCTCGATCTTCTCGCCGAGCGCCGCGTTGGCCTCGTCGAGCAGCTCCTTGACGGTCTTGCCGTTCAGCTCGGACTCGAGCAGGGTCGGCACGTCGGCGGGCTTGGTCGCGACGATGTGCGCGACGATGTCGGCGGCGAGCTCCTGGAAACGCTCGTTCTTGGCGACGAAGTCGGTCTCGCAGTTGAGCTCAAGCAGCGCCGCGAGGGAGTCGCCCTCGTGCTTGACGGCGACCAGGCCGTTCGACGCGGTGCGGGCCTCGCGCTTGCCGACGTCCTTGGCACCCTTCAGGCGCAGGATGTCGACGGCCTTGTCGAAGTCGCCCTCAGACTCCTCGAGCGCCTTCTTGCAGTCCATCATGCCGGCGGCGGTCAGCTCGCGAAGCCGCTTGACGTCGGCCATGTTTACGGAAGCCATTGTCCAATTTCCTCTTCGGGACCCGGATGCGAATCGTCTGGGGGGTGGGCACCCGTGCCGAGCGCCCACCCGGTGAAGCCCTCAGCGCGGCGGGCGTCGCCCTACCGCACCGAAACCAGGTCGCTGCCTGGCAGATTCCCGCCGTCGCGGCCTGCCAGAGGCGCCAGCGCCCGGCGGGAATCCGTGGTCGTACGTCAGGCCTGCTCGCCCTGCTCGCCCTGCGCGGGCTGCTCGGCGGCCGGAGCCTCGGCGTTCTCGGCGGCCGGAGCCTCGGCGGCCGGAGCGGCCTCGCCGCCCTCGAGGAGCTCGCGCTCCCACTCGGCCAGCGGCTCGGCGGCGGCGACGCCCGCGGGCTTCTCGTCACCGCGGCCGGCGCCCGCACGGGTCATGAGACCGTCGGCGACCGCGTCGGCGATCACGCGCGTGAGGAGGCTGACGGCGCGGATGGCGTCGTCGTTGCCCGGGATCGGGTAGTCGACCTCGTCCGGGTCGCAGTTGGTGTCGAGGATCGCGACGACCGGGATGCCGAGCTTCTTGGCCTCGTTGATCGCGATGTGCTCCTTCTTGGTGTCCACGACCCAGACCGCGCTCGGGACGCGGGCCATGTCACGGATACCGCCGAGGGTGCGCTCCAGCTTCTCCTTCTCGCGGCGGCGCATCAGGAGCTCCTTCTTGGTGAGCCCGGAGCCGGCCACGTTGTCGAAGTCGAGCTCCTCGAGCTCCTTCAGGCGCTGGAGCCTCTTGTGCACGGTGGAGAAGTTGGTGAGCATGCCGCCCAGCCAGCGCTGGTTCACGTACGGCATGCCGACGCGCGACGCCTGCTCGACGATCGACTCCTGCGCCTGCTTCTTCGTGCCGATGAACATGATGGTGCCGCCGTGCGCGACGGTCTCCTTCACGAAGTCGTAGGCACGGTCGATGAACGACAGCGACTTCTGCAGGTCGATGATGTAGATGCCGTTGCGCTCGGTGAAGATGAAGCGCTTCATCTTCGGGTTCCACCGGCGGGTCTGGTGGCCGAAGTGGACGCCGCTCTCCAGCAGCTGCCGCATGGTGACGACAGGGGCCATGGTGATGGTCCTCCATGGTCGTGTGCCCTTGGGCACGGTCTCGGTTGGTCACGCGGGCGTCTTGCCCGCGCCCTGACGCCCCGGGCCGCTTTCACCGGACGCGGTCCGGACCGAGAAGGCGGCTCGTGAGTGGGCGTGCGAATTCGGCCCGCCTAGCAGGCCGTCGAACAGTCTACCCGGATCCGTCCCATCAGTTGACCCTTGCCGGATCGGCACGCGTCACACCACCAGTCGACCCTTGCCGGATCACACGCGTCACACCACCAGTTGCCCCTTGCCGGATCGGCGTGCGTCAACTCACCTTGGGCCCCACCGGCCACCGCCGCCTTCCCGAACCAGCGCGCGACTGCCTCGCCTCACCCCCCACGCCCTGCCCTGCCCTGCGGGGCATCCTGGAACACGCACAGCACCCCCATCCAGCCGCGCCGTGGTGCCCGTGGGCCTCCCAGAAGCGCACGGCGCCACACGCGGTCACCGCGCCGCCCTACCCGACGCCTGCCGAGCCCCGGCTGTTGTGGTGCCTGCGAGGTTGTCGTGGGAGAACGGGGGCCGGCGGGTGACAGTCCGCGGGGCGCGGGTGCGAGTGATGGTGCTGCGGGTGAGGGGGCGGGGTCGGCCGTCAGGAGGACGGGGCCCATGCCACCCACTGCCGTCAGCACGACGGGGCCCACGCCACCCCGTGCATCAGGACAACGGGGCCCACGCCACCCCGTGCATCAGGACAACGGGGCCCACGCCGCCGGGTGCGTCAGGAGGACGGGGCCCACGCCGCCGGGTGCTCCCCCTGGCGGGGCGGCGGGCTCGTCCAGTGCGGCCGCGTCCCGTTGATGGCACCGGGCGGGGTGACATAGGTGAGCGTGCCGAAGGGGCTGTCCATCGTCGCCAGCAGATCATCCACCACGGGCTGCCGCACCCCCGCCCCGTCGATCCCGACCCCGTCGATTCTGCCGAGATCGTCGAGCCACGCGGCGGTTCTCGCCAACGACACCTCGACGTGCCAGGAGCCGCCCTCGGCCGCCCGCCGGAGCAGCGCCGCGACCGCGCCGAACGCGGCCAGGTAGCCGGTGCCGTGATCGAGAGCCTGCGCGGGGAGCGGGCTCGGTCGCAGACCGTCGCCGTTCTCGTGGGCGATCCCGCATGCCATCTGGACGAGGCTGTCGAACCCCCTCCTCGATGCCCATGGCCCGCGCGAGCCGTACGCGGAGATGTCGACGCAGACGATGCCGGGCCGCAGGGCGGCGAGATCGTCCGGCCCGAACCCCCTGGCCCGCAGGGCACCGGGCCGGTATGCCTGAATGACCACATCGGCCTGGCGGACCAACTCTTTCAGCCTGTCCGCCTCCGAACGCAGGTCGATGTGGCACGACCGTTTGCCGAACGCCGTCTCCACCACGAGTCCCGGCACCTCCGGCAGGTGCGCGGCGCCCACCCGCAGCACGTCAGCGCCGTACGCCGCGAGCGCTCGCGCGGCCACCGGCCCCGCGATCACCCGGGTCAGATCGAGCACCCGCACGCCGCCCAGCGGCCGTTTCATCCCCGTCGGGGCGCTGGTGCCGAGGTCGCCGCGCATATGGCGGGCCTGCGCGCGGCCGGCCCCTCTGCCGGTCTCGCCGCCGACGGCCTCGCTCGCCTGACCGGCCCAGCCGGAGTCCCCATCCGCCTGACCGGCCCAGCCGGCATCCCCATCCGCCTCGCCGTCCCGGCCAGAATCCGCATCGGCCTGCCCGTCCCGGCCCGACAACCGGGAGAGGCCGACAAGGGGAAGTTCGGCCAGCGCCCCCGCCTGAGGGTGCGCGAGCCATTGGGCCCTGCTCCGCATCGCCGCCGCGCAACCGCCCTCGCGAATGACCGCGTCTTCGATCTCCACCGCCGTACGAGCGGCACACGCCCTGGCGACATCCTCCTTGCCCGAGCCGGGCGGCAGCCCGAGCGCGCGCAGGGCGGCGTCACGGTGATGGTCGAAGTTGCAGTGGAGCCGGACCCACCCGCCCGAGGTGCGGTAGTCCCCCGACAAGGCGGCCCAGGTATCCATGGCCTTCCCGTCTGTGCGGAAATGCCTCTCGCTCTGGAAGGCCACGGCAGCGTGCCGCACATCGATCGTCACGTCCGGATCGCCGTACGCGTCGCGAGCCGGTTCCCGGCCTCCGGGTCTTCCCCCGACGCTCTCCCCCATGTGGCCGGCGTACGCCGCGACGGCGGCGGCCAGGGCCCCGGCCGAGGCCGCGGCCATCGTGCCGATGGGGAAGACGGACGGCAGGACGGGGTCCTCACCGACGACTCGGACCTCCGGCAGGGCGACCCCGACGTCCGTCCCCAGCTCCCCGATCAGCGCCCCGATCAGCTTCGCGGTCACTGCCGACTCCTCACTGCCGATGCCTCACTGCGATGCCGTGCAGCGTCGATGCCTTGCGTCGTAGCGCTGGCCCAGGGGCATGCCTTGCGCCGACGCACTGGGTCGATGCCCTGCGCCCATGCCCTGCGTTCATGCCCTGCGTTCATGCCGTGCGTTCATGCTCTGTGGCGATGCCGGGCCACGTGCTCCACCACGGCGAAGCCGCCTGCCGGCTACCGGGGCCAGTATCCATACCGGTCGCTATCCGCCCATGACGGCCCTCCCCACTCCGGCTCCCGGCCTCGGTTGTGGACGGCATGAGCCTTGTCGCAGCCGTACGAGGGGTCTCGCCGCCGAGCCTGCGCCACCGCGACGATGCCGTCGCCGGGGTGGCCCAGCCGACGGCATTCCGCCGAGAACCCCGCCGGGCGCCCCCGATGGCGCGTTCAGCCCGTCCATCCGCGCGCGGCACGTCGCAGCCGCCACCCTCGGTCCACGTTCTCGACGAATCCCGCGGCGGCCAGGGCGCCGAGACAGGCGAGTGTCGTCCCGATGTCCACACCGGCGGCCACCGCGATAGCGGCGGGTCCTGTGGCGCCGCGCGCGGGGATCGCTTCGAGCACACGCCTGGTCTCATCGTTCAGCCCGTCGCGAGGCCGGATCGGCCCGCGTTGCTCCGGCGCGAGATCGTCACCGATGGAGCCGACCAGCTCGATGATCTCCTCAGGTGACGTGACGCAGACGGCCTTGCCCTGGCGGATAAGGACGTGGCAGCCCGTGGAGACGTCCGCGGTGATCGGACCGGGCACGGCCATCAGATGCCGGTTCAAGCCCCAGGCGTGCGTGGCCGTGTTGAGCGCACCGCTGCGCACGGCCGCCTGCACCACGACGGTCCCCCGGGACAGAGCGGCGATGACCCGGTTGCGGATGAGGAACCGCAGCCGTGTGGGGTGTGCGCCCGGCGGCCACTCGCTGATCACCGCGCCCTGCCGGCGCACGGCACGGAACAGGTCCTCATGAGCGCTGGGGTAACACACGTCCGTCCCGCAGGCGAGCACGACGACCGTCGGCGTTCCGGACGCCAGCGCGCCCCGGTGGGCAGCGCCGTCGATCCCGTAGGCGCCACCGCTGATCACCGTCCATCCGCGTCCGCCGAGACTCATCGCGAACTCGGCCGCCACGGTCGCGCCGTACGCCGTCGCTGCCCTGGCCCCGACGACGGAGACCGAGCGCAGACAGGAGAAGCGCAGGTTGGCATGTCCGTCCACCCACAGTCCGAACGGCCGCGCGTCGCCGAGGTCGTCGAGCTGGGTGGGCCATTCGGCGTCGCCCGGAACGACGAGCCGGGCTCCTCCCCGCATGCCTTGCGCCAGGTCGCCCGCGGGGTCCGTGTAACGGGCCGCCCAGGCCGCCGCGTGGCGGCCGAGATCGACATGGCGCCGGGACGCCTCGGCGTGGTCCTTCTCGTCACGCACGAAGTCAGGGTCGAGCACGCCGCGTCTCGCCCGCTCCATGGCACCGACCGGGCCATAGCGGGCGATCAGCCGGCTCATCACCGCATCGCCTGCCTCGGCCATCCGCATGATCGCCACGCGGGCCAGCCGCTCCGCCCTGCCCTGTCCGGTCGCGCCCTCGGCGTCCCCGGCCGAGCTGCCGCGGACGCCCGCTGCCTGAGAGGCGGTCTCACGGGCCGGCGCGTCGCCGGCAGTGGAGAATTCGGTCGTATCCATCAATCCACTCCCAGCCACAGTGCGAGGGCGGCCGACGTCTCGGCCTGGTCCGGGCGGTCCTTGCAGGAGAGATCCGCGAGAGTCCAGGAGATGCGGAGCACACGATCAAGGCCGCGGGCGCTGAGCGTGCCCACGTCGAGACCTCGGTGGAGCGGGGCCATCGCGGCGTCGGGCAGGCGGAAATCACGGTGCAATGCGGATGACGACACCTCCGCGTTGGTACGCCAGGGAGTGCCGGCCAACCGTTTGGCGGCCCGCTCGCGCGCCAGTCTCACCCGCTCGGCCACGGTCGCGCTGGTCTCCACGAAGTGCCGGTCCGCGAGCAGCTCGGCACGGGTGGCCCGGCCGATCTTCACCTTCACGTCGACGCGATCCAGCAGCGGCCCGGAAAGCCGGTCGAGATAGCGGCGCCGGCCCGCGGGTGTGCACTTGCAGGGGTGCCCGACCGTTCCCTGCAGTCCGCATGGACACGGATTCGCCGCCATGACCAGCATGAACCGGGCGGGGAAGGTGACGGTGCCGACGGCTCGCGCGATGGTCACCGTGCCCGACTCGAGGGGCTGCCGCAGGGAGTCGAGCACGGTCGTCGCGAACTCCGGCGCCTCGTCAAGGAAGAGCACGCCCCGGTGTGCCAGCGACACCGCTCCGGGCCGCACGACGCCTCCGCTCCCGCCGCCTACGACGGCAGCCATCGTGGCGCTGTGATGCGGGGCCACGAAAGGCGGCCGGGTGAGCAGCGGACGCCCCGGCGGCAGCGTTCCCGCCACCGAGTGGATGGCCGACACCTCCAGCGCCTTCTCCTGGTCGAGTGACGGCAGAAGGGTCGGCAGCCGCTCGGCGAGCATGGTCTTGCCGCTCCCGGGTGGGCCCAGCATCCAGAGATTGTGTCCTCCGGCGGCGCACACCTCCAGCGCCTTGCGGCCCATCGGCTGCCCCGCCACGTCGCACAGATCCGGTCCCGGCGCGCCGCCGTCGCCGCCGTACGGGCCTGCCGGGCGCGAGGCGTCCTCGACCCGCCGGGCGTAACCGCCATGTACTGCGACAGCGCTCTGCTTGGTGCGCGCGCCGTGTCCGCCGTGATCGGCGTGCTCGCCCTGCTTTGTGCGAGCACCGCGCCCGCCGTGCCCCTCATGCTCGGTATGAGCGTTCTGCTTGGTGCGCGCGCCATGTCCGCCGTGCTCGGGCTGTCCGACGTCTCCTGTGTGCTCGGCGTCCTGCGCGAGCGAGGCGGCGTCGTCCACCACCGGAAGCCGGTGCAGGTCGCCCGAGCGCAGCCACCCCACCAGTTCGCCGAGAGCGGCGACCGGGACCACGGTGAGATCGGGCACGAGAGCGGCCTCGGCGGCGTTGAGCGCGGGCACCACGATCGTGCGCACCCCCGCCTCCGCGGCGGCGAGCGCGGCCGGAAGCACGCCCCTGATCGGCCGGACCCTGCCGTCGAGACCGAGCTCGCCGACGAACACCGGCGCCGCGATCCGCTGCGCGGGCACAGCACCGGCCGCACCGAGCACCGCGATCGCGATGGCCAGTGCGATTGTCAAGCCGTGGCATACTTAGATTTATGAGCACCCCCACCCCACGCGACTACGTCCTCTACCTGCGCAAATCCAAAGGCCGCGCCGGGATCGCCCGCCAGCGCCGCGACGCCACCACCCACTGCGAGCGCCTCGGCGGCCGGATCGTCGCCGAGTTCGTCGACACCGACCGCACCGCCTTCGCCAAGGTCGGCGCCGGCCCCTCCCAACGCGACGACTACCAGGCCATGCTCGACTTCCTGCGTGCCGACACCCGGCCCCTCCCCCTCGGCGTGCTCGCCTGGCACGCCGACCGCCTGCACCGCGACCCCAGCGAAGCCGAGACCTTCCTGACCGTGTGTGCCTCCGGGCATCACCCCGTAGAGACTGCGCGCTCTGGTAACTACGACCTGACGACTCCGACCGGCCGCAAGCGCTTCCGCACTGACGTTGTCGACGCGGCCTACGAGGTGGACCACATGATCGAGCGAATCGAGTCCATGAAGGTGGAGGCCGCCCGGGAAGGGCGCTGGCTCGGCGGCCGGCGCCCGTTCGGGTACGAGGCCGACGGCGTCACCGTGCGCCCGGCCGAGGCCGCCGCTGCCGACCAGGCGGCCGACCAGGCCCTCGGCGGCCGGACCCTGAACAGCATCGCGAAGGAGTGGAACGCGAGCGGCATCACGACCTCGACCGGCGGCAAGTGGACAGAGGTCACCCTGCGCCGCATGCTCTTACGCCCGCGGAACGCGGGGATCATGGAGCACCGCGGCGAGGAGATCGGGCGCGCCGAGTGGCCGGCCATCATCGAAGAGACGAAGTGGCGGGCCCTGCGCGCGCTCCTGACCGATCCCGCCCGCCGCACCAGCCCAGGGAACGCCCGGCGCTGGCTCGGCTCGGGTCAGTTCGAGTGCGGCATCTGCGAGGAACTCGGCGAGCGCGACCAGCACGGCCGCCCCGTCACGGTAATCGCGGGCACCTCGGGCATGGGCGGCAAGGGCGACCGCGCGAGCGTGCCGGCCTACCGGTGCAGCGAGCACAAGGCGAGCCACGTCATCCGGAACGCCGAGCACCTCGACAAGTACGTGTCCATGGTGGCCGTGGAGTGGCTGTCGCAGCCCGGCGCAGTCGAGCTGTTCACGACGAGCGGCGAGGACCCTACGGCTCACGCTCGCGCCGTAGAGCGGGAAACGCTCCGCGCCCGGGAGCGTGAGGCCGCGCAGATGTTCGCCGCTGGGCAGATCACCGGCGCCCAGCTCGCCGAGATGAACGCGACCTGGGCGGCGCGCCGGTTCGAGCTGGACGCCGCGGACGCCGCTACCGCCCGCCGCTCGGCGCTCGACCCGTTCCGCAACGGCGATGCCCGGCAGGTGTGGGAGGGGCTCGACGTCGACCGGCGGCGTGCCGTGATCGCCGAGATCATGCGCGTCGTCGTACTGCCGGCCAAGCGCGGCAAGCCGAAGGGCTGGACACCGGAGCACGGCAAGAAGTGGGGGTACTTCGACCCCGCGAGCATCAGGATCGAGCGGCGGGAAGGTGAGGCTCCAGCTCCTTCGCCAACTGCCGGGTGATGTGCCCTCGCCGCGTACGTCGCTGCGCCGGCGTCATGTCGCCGAACTCGGCCAGACGCCGGTCGCGCTCCTGATGCAGGTTCCGACCCCATAGCTTCTCGGCCGCCGTGTAGACGTCCTCCGGCCGCAGGCCGAGGCGTGCCGCCAGCTCGGCGTCGGCCTGGAAGGAGACCACCTCGCTGGACAGCGAGTTGATCCAGCGCTGGGCCGCGCTTCCCCTGAGCGTGTGCGTGAGGCTCAGACGCGCCTGTCCGTCGAGCCACTGCCGATAGTCGCGCAGATCGACGGTCACCTCCGCAGACAGGCGCATCTCGCCGTTCCCGTGGAAGAACCGGGACAGCGGCACATCGTAGGAGCCCGCGAGCAGGGTCAGCGCCCCCAGGTCGATCGACTCCCGCCGGCCGCTCTCAATCGAGGCGACGTTCGCCGCCGTCCAGGCAAGCCCGTCAGCCCGCAGGACCTCGGCGGCCTCTTTTTGCGTCTGCCCCCACTGCGTCCGCAACTCGGCGAGGTTCCTGCCGACAACCTGCCCGATCGTGGGGACCTTCGTTGTCTCGTCTCCTGCCATGCCGTGAACCGTATCACTGCACGCTGCTTTGACCTAAGTGACCAAACAGTGAGATGCTTGCTGTGTTGAATGCAGCTTGCACTCAAGGAAGTGGTCAATGTCCCCCCTTCGTGCGTGGCGACTCGCGAACGGTCTGAGCCTGCAAGACGTGTCGGATCTGAGCGGCATCAGCGTGTCCATGATCAGCCGCGTCGAGCGTGGCCAGAAGCGGCTCTCTCCCCTCACCAAGGCCAAGGTCGCCCGTCGTCTCGGCGTGCGTATCCGTGACCTGTTCGAGGTCGAGGAGATCAGTGAGGCGAACGTCGCGTGATCGACATGGAAGCGCACATCCGCGCAGTAGTCCGCGAACTCGGCCCGCCCACCCCTGAGCAGATCGCCCGGCTCCGCCTCATCTTCGCCGGGGCGAGCGTCCAGGAGGCGGCCGATGCCGCCTGACACGACGAAGGGCGGCGCCCCCGCCCAGAAGCGCCGCCCCGCAAGATCAGCAGCCCACCAGGCCGCCCACGCCCACAGCGTACGGCACCCCCGCCGGCCCGGCATGCATTCCCTCGCCGAGTGCGTCGTCGAGGTCCTCGTCGACCTCGCCGCCATCCGCCGCGAGGGCGACGACGAGCAGGGACGGTCGTGACGGCAGGACCCATTGGCACGGTAGAACCCCTCAGCCCGAAGGGAGTGGAACAGTCTGTCCTCGGGCGATGCATGGAGGCTCCGGCCGTCGTCGGCATCATCCGGGACGTCCTGCCCGCCCCCGACCGGTTCAGCGACCCCCGGCACCAGGTCATCTATGCGGCGCTGATCGAACTCGCCGAACGCGGCGACCCAACCGACGCCCAGGCGCTCAAGGACCACCTGGAGCAGACCGGGAACCTCGCACAGGCCGGCGGCGCGCTGTACCTGGTCGAGGTCTACCGGGCCGGACAGTACGCCACCGATCCGACCTATCAGGCGCGGATGATCGCCCGCGAGGCCAACCTTCGGCGCATCACCGCCGCGCTCGACCGTGGCCAGGCGTGGGTGCAGAACCCTGCCCACCATGACGACCTGCCCGCACTGCTGGCCGCGATCCGCGACGAGGCCGCCCAGGCGCTCGCCGACGTCACCGCAGGCCAGGCTGTCGCCGCACAGGCGGCCAGCGCCCTGCCGATCCGGTCGCTCGCCGACATCGCTGCAGAGGTCGACGCCCGACCCCCGCGCCCCTTCCTGTTCCAACCCGTATGGGCCGCCGGCGACTACGGCGTGATGAGTGCCCAGGACAAGGCGGGCAAGACGTGGGCCATCCTCGACGCCGCGGTCAGCGCCGCCGCAGGCCTGCCCTGGCTGGGCGAATTCCCCTGCCAAACCAGCGGGGGCGTACTCGCCTTCCTCGGCGAGGGAAGCGACGCCAAGATGCTGCGCCGCATCCGAGCCATCGGCGCCCACAAAGGACTCACCCGAGAAGAGATCGACGCCCTGCCGATCCGGCTGTGCCTGCGAGCCCCGCGGCTTTCCCGCGATGACCACCTGGCCGTCATCGCCGCCGACCTGGAGCGGCACCGCCCGGTCCTCGCGATCGTCGATCCGCTGTACCTCGCCGCCGGCGGGGCCAACGGGGCCGACCTGTACTCCATGGGGGAACTTCTCGGCGGAATCCAGCACGTCGCCCAGGCCACCGGCACCAGCCTCCTTATCAGCCATCACTGGAACAAGACCGGCGAAGGCAGGGGTCACAACCGCTCCAGCGGAGTCGGCCCCGGTGCATGGGGGCGCGTGCTCATCAGCGTGGCCGTACTCAACAGCCGAACCGACCCTGCCACCAAGGAGACCGTCGTTCGCCTGCAATGGTCATTCAAGGGCGACGAGATCCCCGAAGACGACTACACCTTCGTTCGCCGCGTGTGGGCCGACAAGCCCGAGGACCTCAACAGCGCGCTCAACTACGAGATCAAGCGGGCCGACGACACCGTGACCGGCGACACGACAGAGGAGGCCGTACCGCTGCGCCCCGCGGCCCGACGCGTCCTGACCGTGCTCCAGAACAGTGCCTCGCCGCTGACCGTGAGCCAGATCGGCGACCTCCTGGCCAAGGAGGGCAACGGCAACCCGCCCCTGAAAAAGCGCACCATCCAGGACGCTCTCAAGGCACTGGAGGCGGCCGAGCTGGCGCACGAAGCGGGAGCGCGGGCGGGCGCTCCTGTCTGGATCGCGGACGCCGCACAGGAAGAGCCGACATGACCCCGTTGACCTGCGCGCACGTCGCGCATGCGCCGCGCATGCGGACTTGTGCGCGGCGGGAACGCAGGTGCGCACGCACGCACGTCCACCTATAGGACGTGCGCGTGCGTGCGCACCCTGCGCGCGCACCGCTCACGCCATGACTGTCCACGCCAACAACCCGCCGAAGGGGACCGAATGAAGACCCGCACCTCGTATCGCTCCGTCGACTTCCACCCCGCCCCGCCCGGCTGGCGCAGCGTCTTCCTCGCCGACGACGGGACCATCACGACCGAGCCCATGCCCGGATGGCTCATCCAGGAGGAGATCGAGTTCGACGCCGAGACCTTCGAGGACATCAGCCCCACGGGATACCGGCGCGTCGTCGCCTCCTACATGGACGGCGCCGAGCTTGAGCCGGTCTCCGATTTCTCCGGCTTCTGGTGCGTCATCAGCCCGGACCAGCCGCTACCCACAGCGGAGCAGGCCGCCGAGGAACTGGCTAGCCGCCGAGCGGGACACGGGCGGTGAGACCCATCCCCGGGACCGGCGAGCCCGGTGCCACCGTCGACGACCGAATCGCCGACCTCATCGCCCGCGCACGGGAGCAACGGGCACGCACCGCCGAGCTACGCCGCCAGATGGCCATCAGGCGCGCCTACGGCCTACGCCGCCGCCACGCCGCCAAGGAAGCCCGTACGACCGCCGAGCAGCCGCCGGCCGACGACATGGAGACGCCCGCATGACACCGCACGATCACACCCTGGAGCCCGGGCTGCGCACCGCCACGCGCGTCATAGCCCAGCACATCGCCGAACTCGAGGCCGACATCGTGACCCAGAGCCGCGACGGCCACCCGGTGCACGCCCTCTACGCCGCATACACCGCTTCCTACCTCCGGGACCTCCTCGTCCATCTCGTCGGCCCCACCTGGCACTACTGGGCAGCCGAGCAGCCGCCGCCGGCCTGCGACACGAAGGAGGAGTGACCGCCGATGGCCACGGATGGCCTGCGCAGGCAGGACGTGGGCGCGCGTCCACCGGGGGCCCTCGCGCACAGGCGCGCGTCAGGCGACCCCGGTTCGTTCGACCGGTCAAAGCAGTGCGATAAGTGGTCGAAGTTCCTGCCGGAGCCCGCCGAGCGTGAGCGCCTGGCCGCCACGCTCGGCGCCGCCCTTAAGGCGTTGCGCGCCGAGTACGGCATCGGCACGCGCCCGCTCGCCAGGCGCTCCACCGTCGCCCGCTCGACGATCACCCGCCTGGAGTCCGGACAGCGCCGGCCACGCCCCGCGATCCTCGCCGCGATCGCCTACGGCCTCGACCCCGGCCGCGTCGACGAGCTGGCCGAGCTGCTCGCCACGGCGGCCGGCGACTCGCTCCGGCCCGACACCCCTGGCGGGATCCGCCGCCGCGCACGCCGTACGGCCAAGGCGCGCCGCGTGGCTGGTGTTGTGAGGTGGCGTCTCCAGCGCGAAGCCGAGCAGGCGCGGCACGCGGAAATCGTCGTCACCTTCAACGCGCTGCGGAAGCTGCCGCTCGACCCGTGGCGATCCGACCTCGCCCCGGCCGACCTGGACCGCCTCGCCGCGCAGCTCGCCGCCCACCACGAAGCGCTCGACGAGTCCCGCCGCCTGCACAACCGCGCCGACCACCTGCAGCGCGTCCTCAGCCGCCCGCATCACCCCCTGGAGACGAAGCTCGATGCCTGACACCCCCGACACCAGCACGCCGGACGAGCGCCCTCGCAGCGTCGAGGAGATGCGGCAGTGGCTGCGCGACTTCCAGAAGGCGCAGCGGATCGTACGGCTCGCCCAGGGCAAGGGGAGGCCGCGCACGCGCGCCGAGATGGACGTGTGGATCCGGGGCGCGCGGAACCGGCTCGGCATCGCCGACGAGCAGACCGGCGAGGGCGATGCGAGTTCCGTAGCGGCGGCCGCGCCGAGGCCTCAGCCGACGAAACCCGGGCGTCCGTTGCGTCGCCCGCCGGCGACACCTCGAGTAACCGACGAAACCCCGGACGGCACCTGATGTGCCCCGTCTGCCGAGGCCCGATCATCCCCGCCCGCACCGGGCGCCCCCCGATCTACTGCGGCACCGCATGCCGTCAGGCCGCCCACCGTGCCCGCCTGCGCGCCGAGCAGGCACGCGAGCAGGCAGCCCACACACGTGGCCGTGTCGCCTCTCACGTCGAGCGCCTGGCCGCTCTCGTCGAGCAGCTCGCCGACGCAGCCCGCCCGCTCGACCAGGACCACGACGACGAGATGCACACGGGATGGGAACAGGACGTCGAGGACCTCGCCGCGCGCTGTGCCCGCCTCGCCGACCAGGTGACCAGCGCCGCACGCGATCACCGCCGCCTCGTCGTCGACTACCGACATGCCGCGATCACCGCCGGGTTCCGTGACGTGGCCACGGCCGCCGCGGTGCACGACGAAACTCCGGCGCCCCCGGGTGGGGGATGACCCCTTCCGGCCCGGGGGGCCGGAACGCGGGGGAGGCGAATCGCTGGCGCCGCAACTAGAAGGATTTGCGCGGGACGATCAAGGAGCTGAAGACCATGCCGGACAGGCTGCAGCGGGCCGAATTTCCGCAGGCCGCGCCCGCCATCATCGCCGCCGGCGGCGTCTTCCTTCCCGGCGGCGTCTGCCATCCGCTGTGGCTGGCCCTGCGCGCCCAGATAGACCGGCAGCGCGCGGACGGCGGGCAGGTTCGCCCCGAGATCGCCGCCGCCCTCGACGCGTTGCGCGCGGCCGGCCTCGCCACCTGTCCGCGAACGGACGTCCCTCGCGGACATTCGCGGACATCGGCGCATCGTCGGATCGTGAGCTGCTCACCACCGAGCAGCTCGCCGTTCGTCTCGGCGTGTCGGAGCGCCACGCGCGGCGCCTGGCCTCCCTGGCAGGGATCAGGCCGGCGGCGCGGAACGCCTGGCATCGGGACGACGTCGCGCACCTGGCCGACCTGAGGAGAAACGATGCCGCTGCCGCCCGATCCGCTCCCGCACCCGAACGAGGACCCTGACAACCTGGCCGCCCGGCAGTCGAAGGCGGACTTCACCGCGGCTGCGAAGGCCGCCCGCGAGAATTTCCGCCTGTCGGACCTCGCGAAGGCCGAGGAGATCGCCGCCGCGTACGACACGCACGTGAAGGAGACCGCCGCCGCGTACGAGCGCCTCATCGCGCGGCGCCGCGCCCGGGCGGAGTACCTCGAATCGCTGCTCCCCATCGGCCCGGGCATCCCGAAGGGTACGAGCCCGGCCGATGCCGCGGTGTTGATGACCGCATTCCGTACGGCGTTCGCGACCGCGAAGGAGGCGTCCCACGAGGAGCGCCGGGGGCTGCTGGCCGAGGCCGAGCGGTTCGGCGACGACGCGATGCGCCGCGCGGTCCTGACCGCCGCGCTGGACCAGGGCCAGATGGACCTCATCAAGTCCTGGACGGCCCTGCACTCAGACAAGGCCGATCTCCTCGATGAGCTTCGAGCGCTGCGCGAGGCACTCGCCAACTGGGGCTCGCTGCACCTTTGGGATTCGCAGGACTTCCGGCCGCTGCAGAAGCCGACCGAGGCGGTCAACCTTCCGATGCTGCAGGCGAACTACGAGCGGAGCGTGCTGCCGGGGCAGTCGCGGCCGACCGGCCGCACCACCCGCCGGCCTGCCGTCGTGGAGCTTCCCCCGGTCAGGAGGGACTGACCATGGCGGCTCAGCTCCCGCCCCACCTTGCCCCCCGCATCACCGCGGCGGCCGTGCAGCTCGTCCAGGCCGCCCGCGCCGGGCTCGACGAGCAGGCCGTCACCGCGCTCCTGAACGGCGCCCTGGTCGAGCTGTACCGCGAGGCAGGGCAAGACCACGGCCCGGGGCTCGGCATGGCCATCATGCGGGAGCTGAGCCTCACCCAGGCCAGGATCGCCGCACGCCTCGCCGATGGCTGGGACGCCGGCACGGCAGGCGATCCCGCGTCCGCCTACCTGGCCGAGCTGGTCGCGCTGACCGGCCGAGGAACGGAGTAACCGCATGACCATGTCGATCGGTGAGCTGGTCGGCTTCATCGACCTCGACGACCGCGGCTTCGGCAAGGGCCTCGACGCCGCAGGCAAGGACCTCGGCAGGCTCCAGTCCGTCGCCACCCGCTCCCTGCAGTCCGTCGAGCAGGAGGCAATCCAGAACCTCAATCGGGTCGCTTCGGAGCTCGGCGACGCGTTCGATCCTGCTGAGGCGCTCGCCGACGTCAACCGCCTGGTCGCCGGGTTCGCGCAGGACATGGACCGCATGGAGGCCGAGGCCAGCCGTGGCGGGCGCGGCATCGTCGAGGCGCTTGAGCGCGCGCTCGACGACGCCGGGGACGTCGCGCGCCGCTCGGGCGAGGACGCCGGGAAGGGCTTCGGCGACGGCGTCGACGGCGCCGGGCGGTCCCGGATGGGCGGCATCGGCGACAAGTTCATCGGGTCGCTGAAGGCCGCCGGGTGGCTCGCGGCCGGCGCCGCGATCGGCGGCCTGCTGATGAAGGGCCTTGAGGGCGCGATGGACGCCGAGGAGGCCAAGGCCAAGCTGTTCGCTCAGGTTGGCGCGACCGATCCGGAGATGAAGCGTCTCGGCGGCGCCGCGGGGAAGGTCTGGGCCGACGCGTACGGCGAGAGCATGTCGGACGTCACGGATGCGATCAAGAGCGTGGTCCAGAACATCGACGGCATGCGGGGCGCGTCCGAGGACACGCTCAAGTCCATCGCCGAGAGGGCGATGGACACCGCCACGATCATGGACGAGGACGTCGGTGCGGTCACCAGCTCGGTCTCACAGCTCATGCGGACCGGCCTCGCGAAGAACGCCGAGGAGGCGTTCGACGTCATGGTGCGCGGCGCGCAGCTCGGCGCCGACAAGAGCCAAGACCTGCTCGACACGCTGAACGAGTACCCGACGCACTTCCGCGATCTTGGCCTGACCGCCAAGGAGTCCCTCGGTCTCATGATGCAGGGACTGAAGGGAGGCGCCCGGGACAGCGACCAGGTTGCCGACGGGCTGAAAGAACTCACGCTCCGGGTCCGCGGCATGGACACCAACGCCGTCCCCGCCCTGCAGAAGCTCGGGCTGAACGCGAAGGGCATGGCGGACGCCTTCTCCGCCGGGGGCAAGAAGGCGCACGACGCGTTCGGCACCATCTTGCAGCGGCTCCGTGAGGTGAAGGACCCCACCGAGCGCTACCAGCTCGCCGTCGCCCTGTTCGGCACCAAGGCCGAGGACATGGCCAAGGGCATTAACGAGCTCGACCTGTCGAAGGCGGGCAAGGAGATCGGCAAGGTCGGCGGGGCCGCGAAAGACGCCGGGGACAAGCTGCACGACACCGCGGCGAACAAGATCGAGCAGTTCAAACGGGCGCTCCAGGCCGGTCTCGTCGACTTCCTCGGCGGGACCGTCCTGCCCGCTGTTCAGGGCTTCGCTGACAAGTTCGACCTTGAAGGGCTGGGCGAGAAGGTCGGCCCCGCGCTTCAGGAAGTGCGCGGCCTGTTCGAGAGCGTGTTCGGCGACATCGGCCAGTGGATCGAGGACCACCAGGACAAGATCGACGAATGGTCGGACAAGATCGGCGGCGCGGCAGACGACATCAAGGGCATCCTGTCCGACGTCCGCGCATTCTGGGACGAGTGGGGCTCGAGCATCCTCGAAGGCGCGGGCATGCTGGTCGACGGCGTCGTGAGCCAGTTCTCCGGCGGCTGGCAGCTCGTCAAGGGCGTCTGGGACACCGCGATCGGGCTACTGACCGGCGACTGGGAGAAATTCAAGGAAGGGATTCTCTCTATCGGCTCCGGCCTTTGGGAAACCCTGAATTCAATGACTTTCGGCGCGCTCGGGAAATTCACCGACGGAATATCGGAGAAGATTTCTCTCGCCGGAAAGTATTTCTCCCAGCTGAAGGATAAAGTCCTTGACGCGGTGAAGGGCGCGAAGGACTGGCTGGTCAAGACCGGCAAGGACATCGTGTCCGGCCTGTGGTCCGGGATCCAGGGCATGGGCGGCTGGATCAAGTCCAAGGTCACCAGCTTTTTCGGCACGTTGGTGCCGGACTGGGTGAAGAAGGCGCTCGACTCCCACTCCCCGTCGCGGGTGTTCGCGGCGATCGGTGGCGACACCGTCACCGGCTTCGTGCAGGGCGTGCTCCAGCAGCAGCCCCGCGCGCAGATGACCGCCAAGCAGTTCGCGAAGCTGGTCAAGGACGCGTTCGCCGTTGACCTCAAGGGCGCACCTGATCCCCTGGTCGAGTTCGTGAAGAAGAACAACGACCAGCTCAAGGATCTGGCGGACAAGCGCGCCGAGATCATGAAGACGATCGCCGATGCGAAGAAGTACGCCGACGACCTCGCGAAACAGATGGTCGACTTCGCCTCGGTGGCGAACCTCGGTCTGGAGAAGACCGACGGGCCCGAGGACATGATCAGCGGGCTCAACGAGAAGCTCAACGCCATCAAGAAGTTCGCCAACGACATCAAAACCCTGGCCGAGCGCGGGCTCAATAAAACGACTCTGCAGCAGATCATCGACGCCGGGCCCGAGAAAGGGCTGAGCCTGGCGGAAATGCTGGTCGGCGCGGACGGCTCCGAGATTAAGGCCATCAACTCCGCCCAGAAGAAAATCGACAAGGTATCCAAGCAGATGGGCAAGAATTCGGCGGACGCCTTGTACGACGTGGGCAAGAAGGCGGGCGACGGCTTCCTCAAGGGCCTCGAAGGAAAACTCAAGGAAACCGAGTCGATGATGGCCAAGATCGCCAAGGCCGTCGTCGACGCCGCGAAGAAGCAGCTCGGCGTGAAGAGCCCCAGCCGGGTGTTCATGGGCATCGGCGACAACACCATGCTCGGCTACATCAAGGGCGTCCTCGGCCAGCAGCAGGCGACCGTGTCCGCCGTCGCCGGAGTCGTCGGCAAGGCCGCCGCGACGGCGTCCCGCGTGCCCGGCCTGACGCCCGGGCCCATGTCCGGGCCGAGCTCGGCGCCCGCGTACGGCGGCGCGTACGGCGCACCCGGGCTGGTGCAGCCATCGGCCGGCAGCGGCGTCGTCGTTCACATGCACGATCCGGTGGTCCGCGAGGAGGCCGACATCGGCCGCCTGGGCGCCGAGTTCGCCTTCAAGTACCGCGCACGCGGCTGACGTCCCCCGCACACCCCTGAACCCACCCCACAGGAGCGCACACCATGGCCATGGCCACCTCATACCTGGACTCCATTGCCGACGCCGGAGCGGCTGTAATCACCCACCTCGGCCTGGTCGACGACACCGGGACGGAGATCACCGGCGAAGGGTACGAGCGGCAGGAGGTCACCTGGACCGACTCCGTCAACGGCGTGATCAAGCCGACCGCCAACCTGGTCTTCGACATCCCCGCCGGCGCAACCGTCGCCGGGTGGCGGGGATACTCGACCCTGGCTGTCGGTGTCGACTACGGCGGCGCGGCACTGCCCCAGCAGACGTTCAGCAGCGCGGGGACGTACACGCTGCTTGCCGCGCAGACCACCATCGACCACCACGCCCTGGAGGAGTTCCTGCGGCGTGTCGGCGACACCATGACCGGCGACCTGGTCATCGGCGACGGCGCCGTCTCGCGCTCCCTGACGATGCGCTCGTCGTTCGCCGGCGGCGAGGACGAAGGCGAGGCCGGGCAGTTCGACTCGACCTCCAGGATCAACCTGGAGTCCTACCAGCGGGCCGACTTCAACAGCTACGGCGAGGTGCTGCGCATCTACTCGCGCCGCGCCGACTCCAAGCAGATGATCGCCTGGTATGGGCCGACCGACTTCGACGACACCACCCGCGCGCCGATCGGCAACGACAAGCCGTGGTTCTGGATGGGCGCCCACTACGAGGCCAACGACCATGGCTCGGTGCACGGGCATTGGTCGTGCGAGGTGCCTGACACCACCGGCGCCCTGCAGACCCGGTTCGAGATGAAGATCTGGAATCCGGCGACCGGCGAGTACGGCATGGACAAGACGAACATCCTGACCAACGCCGCGGACTTCACCGTCCGCTGCACGAACGGTCAGGTGCTCCGCCTGTCGGCGAACGACTCCCACAACAAGGACATCCAGTTCAACCTCGACCACGACGGCGCCGACGCCTCGCAGCGGTGGCGGATCCGCGTAACCTCGACCGATGCGGACCTGCAGATCCTGCGCTACGACGACACCGGGACTCTGCAGGACGCCCCGTTGGCGATCGACCGCGGCACGGGCAAGGTCACCATCGGCGGCACCTCCGGCAGCGCTCAGGGCCTCGACGTGCTCCGCAACGGTGGCACGGCGCTGTCGGTGACGCAGCTCGCCGCCGGCGCGACCGTGCTCAACCTGTTCGGTGCCGACACCGCGACGCGTGCGTTTCAGGTGCAGGTGACCGGCGACACCTTCGGCCGGTTCGCGGTCGGCGCAGACGGCGCCCTGCAGTGGGGATCCGGCGCGGCCGCCCGCGACGTCACCCTCTACCGGTCCAGCGCGGACGTGCTCAAGACCGACGACAGCCTGCACGTGGATGGGAACCTGCGCGTGCGCTCGACCAGCCTCGGCGGCGGCTCCGGCGTCGTCGCGATCGCCAACGCCTCCGTCGTCCCCACCTCCAACCCGACCGGCGGCGGCGTGATGTTCGCCGAGGGCGGCGCGCTGAAGTGGCGCGGCTCGGCCGGCACCGTCACCACGATCGCCCCGGCGTAAGGACAAGCCGTGACCGACCTCACCGCGACCGCCGACGAGCTGCTCGACATCGTCCGCGAGCGCTTCCCCCGCGAGTACGAGATCGCGTTCCTGACGCTGGCCAACCGCAAGCAGGCCGAGCGCCTCGCCGAGCTCGAACGGGCCGCACAGCAGCCCTGAGAAGACACGTCCGCCCGTCACCCCCGGAGGTGACGGGCGGACTGTCTCATGCGACGACGGGGCGGCTCTGGCGCCGCCCTGGCCGCCGTCAGGCCTGTTCGTCGCGCTGCTCCTGGCGGCCGCCGTCGAGCAGCTTGACCAGCACCCGGCGGGCGTTGGTCATCAGCCGGTCGAGCGCCTCCTGCTCGGCCGGGGTGGTCGGCACGCCGAGCAGCGCATCCCACTGCCGGTCGAACCGCCGGCGCGGCACCGGCCCGGTCACCGCCACACCCCCGACATCGTGGGCGCCTGGCGCCGGGCGGCCAGCGCCGCCGACTCCTCCCGCAGCGCGGCCTCCAGCTCGGCTGCCGTACGCGCCCGAAGGATCAGCGGCTCAGGAACGGGCCAGGCCGTCAGGGCGTAGAAGCAGCGGGATCCGGTGCCGTACAGCACCGTCCACCCGGGCCACTGCCCGGCCAGGCGCCGGGCCTCGGCGTGCTGGTCGAGGTCCCAGGCGCGGGGCTTCCACGCGCCCGGAGCGGCCCCTTCGCGGTGCCGGCCTTTCGGCCTGCGCCGCGGGTGCGGGCGGCCGTCGCCGGGGGTCACGGTGGGCTGGCGAACCTGAACGAGTGGCCGATGGGCCGTAGGCTCTTGCATGGGTCGGACCTCCACCGTCCGATCAAGGGCCCGTCGTGGCGTTCCCGCGCCTGGCGGGCCCGATCTGTCATTAGGACTCGTTGCCAGCGTAGCTCTCTTACCCGTGCTTAACCATGGTTATCCTTGGTAGAGCATGCGTATCCGCACGTCAGTGTGGGTGCTTATGGTGCGGCCGTGGGGATCGAATGGCGGCCGAACGCGCCGAAGTGGGAACAGGTGGCCGAGGTGCTCAAGAAGCGCATCGCGGACGGCACCTATCCGCCCGACACCCAGCTCCCCTCGCAGCATGAGCTGGTGCGCGAGTTCGAGATCGCCGCGAACACCGCCCAGAAGGTCCTCACCCGGCTCCGGCAGGAGGGCGTGGCCTACTCGGTGCGCGGCGTCGGCACGTTCGTCTCCGCCCAGCAGGACAGCACGCAGAGCGCCGGCGGATAGCCCCGAACGGCAACGCCCCGGGTACGGCACTCGACGAGCGCCGCCCCGGGGCGGGTACACCATCAGCTCTCGGCGAGCAGACTCAGGTACGCCCTGACCTGCTGCGCCTTGTCCTGGCCGATGTTGAGCTCCGTCTTGATGCGACGGACGCCGGGCACCTCGCCCGTCATCACGTCGGCGAGGAACCGGCTCGTCGCCTGCCTGGCGAGGTCCTCGGCGAGCGCCTCGGGTACGTACCCGGGCCCGCCGTCGCCGGCCGATGGCTCGTTCGGGGCGTCCTCGACGCGCTGCTCGTCGCCGGCCTCGACCCGATCGGCCACGGGCGGGAAGTCGCCCTCGGCCGCCCAGTCGTACAGCGGCGTGACGCCGGGCGGAACGACCACCGGTGCGGGCGTGCAGGCCGCCTGCGGGGTGCTCAGCGGCGCGTGGACGGCCGCGAGGCCGTGACCGAAGGCGACGCGGTCACGCTCGACGAGCGAGGCCGCCACGGCGAACGAGCGAGGCGCGAGCCCGGCCACGTACGTCGCGAACATGCGCGCCTCGTCGGCGGTCAGGCTCTCGATGAAGGCCCGGCGGCGGTCGGCGTCCATCACGCCTCCCCCCGCTGCGCCTCGTCGAACGCACGCGCCGCCGCGGCCGGCACCTCACGCAGCAGCCACGCCAGCGCGAACAGCCGCTCGTCCGGCGTCAGGTCGAGCAGACGGGCCCGGAGGGTGGCGCGAGCGTCCTCCACCGTGGCGTGCCCGCCCTCGGCGAGCGCGGCCAGGCCGCCGAGCGCGGCCGTCAGCTCGGCCACCTCCGCCAGGCGCAGCCGGACCGGCGCGCAGTCACCGGTCGCCAGCTCGACGACCGGCCCAGCCTCCCGCACGCCCTGCACGAGGCTCGCCCTCAAGTCCGGCGGCACCGCGCCGGCCGCCAGCTCCACGGGCGGCATCTCGCGCAGCGGCACCGCCCGGTAGCCGCTGTGGTGCTCGCGCTCGTCGGGCATGTCGTCGTCGCGGTGCTCCTCGCGGCACCACGCCGGGCACGGCTCGGTCTGCCAGTACGGCGCGCCGGCCGCGACCGGCCAGCAGCCGACGCAGGCGAACACCTGGCCGCCGTCGAGCGTGGCGACGGGAACGCTGGGGGTGGTCTCGCCGGGGCGGATGTAGTCGCGCCCGCAGACGGCGCACGCCCAGCCGTCGCGCTGCGCGGGGGTCAAGGTGGAGGCGTCCAGAGTGCGGGAGTGGGTGGCGACGCCGGCGGCGACGCCCTTACGGTTCTGCATTGGGTCTTCTTCCTGGTTGTGCAGGGAGGGGATCAAGGGCCGTCCGCGGTGTTGGCGCACTGCGGCGGCCCGCCTTCGTTGTGGCGAGGCCCGGGCCGGAGCCCGGGCCGCTGGGGTCAGCGGCGGGGGTCGGCGACGCCGTTGTTCTCGATGGCGAACTCGACGGCGTCGTCGGTGAGCTCCTCGGCGTCGTAGAGGTCGATGACGAGGTCGTTCATGCCGTCCTGGCGGGCCATCTCCCACAGCTGTTCGATCAGGTCGTAGACCTCGCCGCTGTCCTTCGCGGTGGCGACGATCTTCTCGGTGAGCTGCTCGCGGGTGATGGTGGCCATTTCGTGCTCCCTGTCTGCCTGCCCTCTAAGTAAGTCCCATCTTGCCTTTCGCGAGGTCGAAGATCGATCCTCGCTTGGGCAAGGTGGCCGGAAACAGGCTCACGGTGACGCGCGCGTCGGGCCAGGCGAGCCTGCTGTTGATCAGTGCGGATCTCACGCGACCCCGTGCTTCGCTGATCGCGGTGTCGAGAAGCCCGATGAAGTGCGTTCCGGCGATGCCGGGGCCCACATCGGCCTCGACCTCCACGAGGCGTCCGGTGACACCCACGAGGCCGACGCAATGGGTCCGGGCGACGGGCATCTCAGACCACCCCGCGTTCGTGCCTGAGCGAGAAGTCGCCCGCGAACCGTTCGATCGCGATCACGTCGACCCGTATGGTGTCGAAACGCTCCGTGTGCATGGTCAGCCATTTGACGGCCAGCGTCCGGAGGCGCTGCAGCTTCTCAGCGGTCACCGCCTCGAAGGCGGTGCCATGGCTTCGCCCGGAGCGGGTCTTCACCTCCACGATCACCAGCGCGTCGCCGTCACGGGCGACGATGTCGATCTCGCCCTCCGCGCAGCGCCAGTTGCGGTCGAGTATGCGCATGCCCTTCGCCGTCAGAAAGGTCACGGCGAGTTGTTCACCCTGTCTGCCCAGCCGATCTTTCGCCGCCATGGGACCACCTCCGCCGCAGACATTCGCCGAAGCGGCCCCCGGCCCAAGCCACCGAACCTCGTTCTGTGGATAAGCCGCCTCGCGATCGTGGCTGTGGAAGAACGGAAGAAATCGCAGGTGGGCCCGGTGGGGGGTGCGGACCCTGCTGCCGCGGCCTGACACCAGCCGAACTCCCAGCGAGGCTCCTCGACGGCCGGGCGGAGCGGCGCGTGCCGACTCGCGGGCACCAACCCCACCGGCACGCGGGCGCCGCGCACGCCGGTCTGGCCTACGTACCGGACTCATACCGCATAGCGGCAGGAGGCCGGTGGATAGCATGCGGATCGTGGGAGCGGGCGAAGAGCGGGGAGCCGGGGAGTTCGACGTCGTCCTCGATCAGTTCGAACGGCATCTGCGGCTCGAACGGGACCTGTCGCCGCACACGCTCAGGGCCTATCTCGGCGACGTTTCCTCGCTGTTCGCGCACATGAAGGCCGCCGGGCACGCCGACGTGTCCGCTCTTGACGTCGTCGTCCTGCGCGACTGGCTGGGAGACCAGCACCAGGCCGGACGGTCGAGGGCGACGCTGGCCCGCCGGTCGGCCTGCGCCCGGGTCTTCACCGCGTTCTGCCATCGGCGGGGATGGCTGGCGAGCGACCCCGGGCTGCTCCTCGGCACGGCGAAGGCCGAACGCCGGCTGCCGAAGGTGCTGGACCAGGCCGAGGCCGAGGCCGTCCTGTCCACGCAGGGGCTGGGCGACGCCAGGGACCTGCGCGATCGGGCGATGCTGGAGCTGCTGTACGCGACCGGCATGCGGGTGAGCGAGTTGTGCGGCCTCGACGTGGACGACGTGGACCGGGACCGCCGGACGGTCCGCGTGCTGGGCAAGGGACGCAAGGAGCGGACCGTGCCCTTCGGGTTGCCCGCCCTGCACGCCCTGGACGCGTGGTGCGTGCGGGGCAGGCCCCTGTGGATTCGCGAAGGTAGCGGCCCCGCGCTCTTCCTCGGCGTCCGAGGAGGCCGGATCGACCAGGGCACCGTCCGGCGTGTCGTGCACGCCCACCTGGCCCAGGTCGAGGGAGCCCCCGACATGGGCCCGCACGGGCTGCGCCACACCGCCGCCACCCACCTCCTCGAAGGCGGGGCCGACCTGCGATCCGTGCAGGAGATGCTCGGGCACGCATCCCTGGCCACCACACAGATCTACACGCACGTGTCCATCGAGCGGCTGCGGACCGCCTATCGCCAGGCCCATCCCCGCGCCTGAGCACAGCACCCAAGCACAGTGCCCGAGCACAGCCCTTGAGCAGCGCGCCTGGGCACAGCACTCGATCACGCGCCCCCGGCCCGGGCTGCCACGGGCCTCCCGGTCGTCGCGACGCCCGGCGGGCTGCTCAGCCGACGGGCCAGCGGGGCAGGAGACGGACCTGCCCCCGGCCGAACAGCAGGAGCGGGTCCAGGTAGAGACGGCCGCGCAGGAGCCCCCAGTGCAGGCAGGGAGCAGTGCAGTGAGCGGCGGCGTTCTCCTCGACGACGCCGATGACCTGACCTGCCGTGACGGCCTCACCAGGCCTGACCAAGGCTCGGACGGGCAGATAGGTGGTCCGCAGGCCGTCGGAGTGCGAGATCGTCACGACCCCGCGGCCTGCGACCCGCTCCGCCAGACCGACGATTCCCGGTCCGGCGGCCACGACCTTGTCTCCGGGCCGCGCGGCCAGGTCCACACCACGGTGACCGGCCAGCCACCGCTGCGGGGGCGGATCGAAGCGCCTCGTCGGACGTGCGGGCCCGGAAAGCGGCCAGCGCCAGCCGGACGCCTCCCCAGGAGGCCCCATCGGGTCCGGCGGAACCGTCCCCACCGGCCGCCCGGCCCCAGAAGAGCGGACGGCCACCCCTGGCGGCCCCATCGACCCCAGCACGTCCGGCGCGACCGCCCCCACCGGTTGCGCGGCCCCAGCAGGTCGGACGGCCACCCCAGAGCGGGCCGTCCCGCCGGAACCAGGGCGGGCCCTCCCGGCAGAAGCAGAGAGGGTCGTCCACAGCGGCACGGCGGCCTGGGCCTGGTCCGGCGATCCGCCTGCCGGCCCGTTGGATCGAGCCGGTCCGGCCGTTCCAGCGCCCGCGGATCGCGATGCCCTCCTCGGCGATGCGTCCGCAGACCTGGGCGCCCCGGCCGGCAGCGGATCCGTGGGCGGGGGCGCACTCGCCGACGCGACCGCGTACGGCCCCGTGGACGGTTCCGGGGAGCCTTTGGCGGCTACGGGCCGGACGGCGCCGGACAACCGATCGGAAGCCGCGGTCAGCAGCGCCAGGACGAGCACGTACGCGACGAGACGCATGCCACGACGATGCACCCCTGAAGCTCACGCCGAGCGGCCGAACGTCGTTCTGTGGACAGACCGCGCACGATCAGCTCGAGAAGCCCTCCTTGGGCATCTCGAGGTCGGGCTTGGCCAGTTCCTCGATGTTGACGTCCTTGAAGGTCACCACCCGCACGTTCTTCACGAAGCGGGCCGGGCGATACATGTCCCAGACCCAGGCGTCCTGCATCTTCACGTCGAAGAAGACATCGCCGTTCTCCGCGGTGCGGACGTCGAGATCGACGGAGTTGGTGAGATAGAAGCGCCGCTCGGTCTCGACCACGTACGTGAACAGGCCGACCACATCGCGGTACTCCCGGTAGAGCTGCAGCTCCATCTCGGTCTCGTACTTTTCGAGATCTTCCGCGCTCATCCCGGTCCTCCTCTTCCACTCCCCGTCGGGAACCCACCGTCGAGGCCGACCTGTTCAGACGACACCGGTCTTAACCTCATTCTCGCGCATGTCCTCATCCTGCCCCGTCCACAGGCCCCCGGCCGGGATCCTTGTCCCACGAGTCACCCTGGCCACCGTCACGAACGAGAACCGATGGTGAGGGCACGGCCCATGCCGCGCCAGCGCCCGCCGATGTCCGGGCGTCACGTAGCCCTTGTGCAGGGCGAAGCCGTACTGCGGATAAACCTCGTCGAGACCGTGCATCAGCCGGTCCCTCGTCACCTTCGCCACGATCGAGGCCGCCGCCACGCACGCGGCGACCTGGTCGCCCTTCCACACCGCCAGCGACGGCGCGGGCAGCCCCGCCACCGGGAAGCCGTCCACGAGGACGTAGCCGGGATCGATCCCCAGCCCGGCCACGGCCCGCCGCATCCCCGCGATGTTGCACTTGTGCAGGCCGCGCGAGTCGATCTCCTCCGGTGGGATCACGACCACGCTCACGGCCCGGGCGGTCGCCGTGATCCGCTCGTAGAGGCGCTCGCGCACGGCCTCGGTCAGGAGCTTGGAGTCGCTCAGCCCGTCGATCTCCCGCCCCAGCACGACCGCGGCGACGACCAGCGGCCCGGCGCAGGCGCCGCGACCGGCCTCGTCCACCCCGGCGACCGGCGTGAACCCCCGCCGGGCCAGGGCCCGCTCATAGCCGTAGAGTCCGGAGTCCCGTCGTACGACGCTCGGGCGCGGGCGATAGGCAGCTGTCATGACGACAAGCAGATTACGCCCCATTCGGGACCGGCGATACGGCCGAAACCACCACCGACGGCAAAGCCGCAGGTGAGATCAGCGTACGGCGGAGAAAGTGCCGGGCCGGGAGAGGATCGAGATCCGGTTCAGCGGCCAGTAGCGCAGGAACGCCCGCCCGGTGACATCGTCTTCGGAGATCGTGCCCTGGTGCCCGTCGTCGGTGTAGAAGCGCGAGTCCGCCGAGTTGTTCCGGTGGTCGCCCATCAGCCACAGCCGCCCCTTGGGGACCGTTATGTCGAACTCACGGTCGGAGGGCTTGGCCCCGGGATAGAGGTACTTGTCCTCGTCCAGCGGCGTCCCGTTCACGGTGATGCGCTGCTTGGCGTCGCAGCACTTCACGTGGTCGCCGCCCACCCCGATCACCCGCTTGATCGTGTCCTCGCCGTTCCATCCCTTGAAGACCACGATGTCGCCGCGCTCCACCGGCCCGAACTTGTACGCGAGCTTGTTGACCACCACGTAGTCGTTGACCAGGAGCGTGTTCTGCATCGACTCCGACGGGATCCAGAACGACTGCAGCAGGAAGGTGTGCACCAGCAGGGCGACGACGACCCCGCCGAGCACGTACGCGAGGGTCTCGAGAAGGCCGGAGCGCTTCTTCTTCGCGGCCCGGTCCTTCTTCCCCGCGGCGGCCCCCTCGTTCTCCTCCGCCTCGCCCGTCGCCGCCGGCTCCGCCGATTCCTTCGGTTTCGCCGGCTCTCCCGGGGCGCGGTCCGCGGACCCGGCCGGCTCCGCGGTGTCTAAGCGACTCTCGTCGGACTCTCCCACGGCTGGTTCCTCCGGCTCTGTCACGTCCTACGTCGCCTCACCAGCCGGCGGCGCAGGGCCACCAGCGGCACGGCTCCCGCGAAGCCCGCGACGAACGGCGCGGACCCGAGGGCCACCTGGAGCGCCGGCTGCGCGAACGTCTCCGGAATCGGCAGGATCTTGGCCCGGTTGAACGGCCAGACGATGACGAACGCGCGGCCGATCACCTTGTCGGCCGGAATGGTGCCGCCGCCCGGGTCGCCCATGTGCAAGCGGGAGTCCCAGGACACCGAGCGGTGGTCGCCCATCACCCACAGGCGGTCCGGCGGGACGGTGACCTCGAACTCGCGCCCGGACGGCTCGTCGCCGGGATAGAGGTACGACTTCTCGTTCAGCGGCACGCCGTTCACCGTGACCCGGCCCTGCGCGTCGCAGCACTTGACCTTGTCGCCCGGAACGCCGATGACCCGCTTGATGTAGTCCTTCTCCCCCGGCACGACGCCGAACGCGGTGCCGAGCCAGCGAAGCGCGGCCGAGATGGGGTTGGACGGCTCTTCGAGCTTCACCTCGGGGTCCCAGGAGTCCACACCGGAGAACACCACGATGTCGCCGCGCTCGATGTCGCGTACGTGGTAGACCAGCTTGTTCACCAGCACCCGGTCGTTGATGAGGAGCGTGTCCTCCATCGACTCGGACGGGATGTAGAACGCCTGGACCACGAAAGACTTGATCAGCAGGGCAAGGGCGAGGGCGACCACGATCAGGACGGGCAACTCCCGCCAGAACGAGCCTTTCTTCTTCCCGTCCTCGGCGTTCTGCTTGACGTCTTCGGCGACCACGTCCACCCCGTCCTCGGCAGGGCTGCGCGTGCCCGGCCCCTGTCCCTCGCTAGTCATCGCTGCTGAGCCTAGATGATGTCCGCGACGGCGGGCGCCGGGGACACCGCATCACCGGCAAAAAGAAAGTGGCCCGCGCCTGGGGCGCGGACCACGATCTCCAAAGCCTTACTTGGCGGCCGGCTGCGCCTCGCGCTTCTCGCGGATGCGGGCGGCCTTTCCGCGCAGGTCACGCATGTAGTACAGCTTGGCCCGGCGGACGTCACCGCGGGTCACGACGGTGATCTTCTCGATCACGGGGCTGTGAACCGGGAAGGTGCGCTCGACGCCGACGCCGTAGCTGACCTTGCGGACCGTGAACGTCTCACGGATGCCACCGCCCTGGCGGCGCAGGACGAAGCCCTTGAACACCTGGATGCGGGACCGGTTGCCCTCGACGACGCGGACGTGGACCTCCAGCGTGTCACCCGGGCGGAAGGCCGGTACGTCGCTGCGAAGGGCAGCCTTCTCGATCTCCTGGATCTGCGTGTGCATGGCGGCGGTTCCTCATTGACATGGGCACGCGGAGGTCCACCCGGCCGGCCCGAGGGCGCGGCGACGAGGGGGACACGCGTGCTTGGCTTGATACGTCTTGTCTGCCGTGTTCGGCCGGGCGCACCCGGCCATGCAGAAGTAGGCAGCAGCGATTCAGTCTGCCATATCTTCCGGCTCCGCGCGAAACGCGGTGCGAACTCCGGTGGGAGACGCGCTTTGGGAGGCGGCCGAACGGCGCTCATCAAGGCGTTCCTCGAACTCCTCGATGACGCGCCGGTCGTGCTTGTCGAGGCCGTCACGGTCGAGCCGGGCGACCAGTTCCGGCCTGCGGTCCAGCGTACGGCGCAGCGCCTCGTCGCGCCGCCAGCGGGCGATCCTGCCGTGGTGTCCCGACAGCAGGACCTCGGGCACCTCGTGCCCCCGCCACACGGGCGGCTTGGTGTAGACGGGGCCTTCCAGCAGGTTGGCCATGGCCCCCGGGGCGAAGGAGTCGTCGGCGACGGAGCGCGCGTTGCCGAGGACGCCCGGCAGCAGCCTCCCCACGGCCTCGACCATCACCAGGACGGCCGCCTCTCCCCCGGCTAAGACGTAGTCGCCGATGCTCACCTCGTCGGCGCGCAGCCGCTCGCCGTACTCGGCGACGACACGGGAGTCGATGCCCTCGTAGCGCGCCGGGGCGAACAGCAGCCACGGCTCCCCGGCGTACTCCAGCGCCACTTCCTGGGTGAACGGCCGGCCGCTCGGTGTGGGGACGATCAGCCGGGGCAGCGCGTCCGCCCCGAGGGCGGCGCGTCCGCCGTCGATCACCGCGTCGACGGCCTCGCCCCAGACCTCCGGCTTCATCACCATGCCGGGGCCGCCGCCGTACGGCGTGTCGTCCACGGTCTTGTGGACGTCGTGCGTCCAGTCGCGGAGCTGGTGGAGATGGATGTCGAGGATGCCGCGCTCGCGGGCCTTGCCCATGAGGGAGACGTCGAGCGGGGCGAAATACTCGGGGAAGATCGAGATGATGTCGACGCGCATCGGCGGCCCCCTACTCGGCCTCGACGTCGAGCAGGCCGGGCGGTGCGTCGACGACGAGGATCCCCTTGCCGAGGTCGATCTCGGGCACGAGCGCCTTGACGAACGGCACGTACGCCTCGTCGCGGGAGGGACGGGCCACCACCAGCAGGTCCTGTCCGTGGTGGAGGACGTCGCTGACCTCGCCGACCCGTTCCCCCTCGGTGGTGACCACCGTCAGGCCGATCAGCTCGTGGTCGTGGAACTCGTCGGGGTCCTCGATCGGCGGCAGGTCCGCGGAGTCCACGACGAGCAGCGTGCCGCGCAGCGCCTCCGCGGCGTCCCTGCCCTCCACTCCGGCCAGGGTCAGCAGCAGGATGCCCTTGTGCCACCGGGCCCGCTCCACCGTCAGCGGACCGGCCGAGGCCGGGTCGGTGGCCAGCGTCGCACCCGGAGCGAAGCGCAGGTCGGGCTCGTCGGTGCGCACCTCGACCGTGACCTCGCCCCGCACGCCGTGCGGGCGGCCGATCCTGCCCACGACTAGCTGCACTTGTCGCCTACCTCCGCTACCGCTTCCACGCGACTGCCACGTCTGTCACTGCGAACCGCCCGGGACGGACCGGTTCGAACCCGGAAAACACGCCGGGGGACCCCGATGCGGGGCCCCCCGGACGCGTCGTTCGGCTCAGCGCGCCTCTTCCAGGTCGACCAGGTCGATCCGCACGTACTTGCCGTTCGACAACGCGTTGAGCACGGTGCGCAACGCCTTCGCCGTACGGCCGCCACGGCCGATGACCTTGCCGAGGTCGTCGGGGTGCACCCGGACCTCGAGAACGCGCCCGGTGCGGATGCGCCGCGCGCGGACCCGGACATCATCCGGATGTTCGACGATGCCCTTGACCAGGTGCTCGAGGGCCTCCTCGAGCACCTCAGGCCTCGCCTTCCGGCTTCTCCTCCGCGGCCGGGGCCTCGGCGGTCTCTTCGGCCTTCACGGTCTTCCTGGCCTTCTTCGGCGTGGTGGCGGCGGCGCCGGTGTCACCCGAGAGCGACTCCTTGGCGGCGGCCTCGTACGCCGCGTGCCGGTCCGGCTTGGGCTCGGCGACCAGGAGCGGCGTGGCGGGGGCGGGCTCGCCCTTGAACTTCTGCCAGTCGCCGGTCAGCTTGAAGATCTTCAGGACCGGGTCGGTCGGCTGCGCGCCGACGCCCAGCCAGTACTGCACCCGCTCGGAGTTCACCTCGATGCGCGAGGGGTTCTCCTTCGGGTGGTAGAGGCCGATCTCCTCGATGGCACGGCCGTCCCGCTTGCTCCGGGCGTCGGCGACGACGATGCGGTACTGCGGGTTGCGGATCATGCCGAGCCGCTTGAGCTTGATCTTGACTGCCACGGGTGTGGTCTCTCCTGCATTAGAGCGTGGGTGAGCGGTGTCTCATCGAGTGGGGCACGATGGGAGCCCGCCCGAGGGACAGGCGCGACCGGCGGGGGTGAGAGGGCACCCGCCTGGCCACGATGTTCCAGCCTGACATTCTGCCAGATGATTCCCCATGCTCCGCAAAGGACGGTTCCATCGCCGCCCTGATTTCGGCACGGATGTGCCCATGCCTCCGGAACGGGCCCGCGAACTGATCGCGTGCACACGCCGTCCAATGGTCATGCGAATCACGAACACCACCCTCACGGCCGGAGCGGCGGCCCTCGCCCTGCTGGCCGCCGGCTGCGGCACGGGCACGACGCCCTCGGCCGCCGCCGCTCCCCCTGCCAGGGCCACGACCACCACCACGACCACCACCACGACCCAGCACACGACAACGGCGGCCGCCGCGGACGCGGGCCGGGCCACCGCCGCGAGCGCCATGTCCGCCCGGTACGGCTCCGCGGCGCAAAGCGCCGGCACACGGACCCCGGCCACACGGACCACGGCCGCACGGACCACGGGCGCCGCCCCCGCGCGGTGCCGTACGACCGGTTTGCGGGCCCGTGTGGGCCGGCAGGACGCGGGGGCGGGCAACCGCTACGCCCCGCTCGTGCTGACCAACACGTCGGGCAAGACCTGCTGGGTGTACGGCTTCGTCGGGCTCGTCCTGATCGACGGCCGGGGGGACGCGCTGCGTACGCGCACCCGCCGCGAGAGCGTCACCCCGCACCGGGTCACGCTGCGTCCCGGGGCGAGCGCCCACGCCCGGCTCCACTGGACCGTGGTGCCGACCGGGCACGAGACCCGCTGCCCATCCTCGGCCCGGCTGATGATCATCCCGCCGGACGAGGTGGCACACCTGGAGGTCCCGTTCAAGGCGACGGTGTGCGACGACGGCAGGATCGACGCCAGGCCGATGGCCCCGGGCACGAGCCTCTGACACGACGACAGCGGCCCCGGCACAAAGCAGGGCGAGCCGCCGCGGACGCCGCGTCATTCCTGTGAACGCCGCGCGGCCTCTCCGGACGCCACCGCTGTGGACGCCGCACGCGAACCTCCGCGGACGCCGCGTCATTCCTGTGAACGCCGCGCGGCCTCTCCGGACGCCACCGCTGTGGACGCCGCACGCGAACCTCCGCGGACACCCCGTGAACAGCGAGGAGGCCGCACACGAGCCCTGACCGCGCCGCGGCCCGCCGGGAAACCGGCGGGCGGGCGGGTCAGTTCTGGCCGGGCAGCTTCAGCTTCGACGGGTCGAAGCCGGGCGGCAGTTCCAGACCGGGGGGCAGCTGGCCGCCGCCGAGGTTGCCGAGCAGGCCCTTGGGCAGCTTCGGGGCGTCCGAGGACGACGCGTTCGCACCGGCCTTGCCGAGCGCGGCCTTGCGCGGGTCGCCGCTGACACGACGGCCCTTCTTGGGCTTCTGCGCCTTCTGCTTGCGGCCGCCGGGCATGCCCGGGATGCCCATGCCCTGGGTCATCCGCTTCATCATCTTCTGCGCCTCGAAGAAGCGGACCACCAGGTTGTTCACCTCGGTGACCGTGACGCCCGAGCCCTTGGCGATGCGCGCCCGGCGCGAGCCGTTGATGATCTTCGGGTCCTGGCGCTCGCCGGGCGTCATGGAACGGATGATCGCCGCGATGCGGTCGAGGTCGCGGTCGTCGACCTGGTTGAGCTGGTCGCGCATCTGCCCCATGCCGGGCATCATGCCGAGCAGGTTCTTGATGGGCCCCATGCGGCGCACCATCATCATCTGCTCGAGGAAGTCCTCCAGCGTGAAGCCGTCGCCGGAGACGAGCTTGCCCGCCATCTTGGCGGCTTCCTGCTCGTCGAACGTCTTCTGCGCCTGCTCGATCAGGGTGAGGATGTCACCCATGTCGAGGATCCGGCCCGCCATGCGGTCGGGGTGGAAGGCGTCGAAGTCCTCGAGCTTCTCACCGGTGCTGGCGAACATGATCGGCCGGCCGGTGACGTGCCGCACCGAAAGGGCGGCGCCACCCCGGGCGTCGCCGTCGAGCTTGGTCAGCACCACGCCGTCGAAGCCGACGCCGTCCATGAACGCGCTGGCCGTGCTGACCGCGTCCTGACCGATCATCGCGTCGAGGACGAACAGGACCTCGTCCGGCGTGACCGCGTCGCGGATGTCGGCGGCCTGCTTCATCAGCTCCTGGTCGATGCCGAGGCGGCCGGCGGTGTCGACGATGACCACGTCGTGCTGCTGGCGGCGTGCGTGGTCCACCGACTGCCGCGCCACCGCGACCGGGTCGCCCACGCCGTTGCCCGGCTCGGGGGCGTACACAGCGACACCGGCCCGCTCGGCCATGACGGCGAGCTGCTGCACCGCGTTGGGCCGCTGGAGGTCACAGGCGACGAGCAGGGGAGCGTGCCCCTGGTCGCGCAGCCACTTGGCGAGCTTGCCGGCCAGGGTCGTCTTGCCGGAGCCCTGGAGACCGGCCAGCATGATCACGGTCGGTGGGGTCTTGGCGTAGCGCAGCCGCCGCGTCTCGCCGCCCAGCACCTCGATGAGCTCGTCGTTGACGATCTTCACGACCTGCTGCGCGGGGTTGAGCGCCTGGGAGACCTCGGCGCCGCGGGCCCGCTCCTTGACCCGGGCCACGAAATCCTTCACGACCGGCAGCGCGACGTCCGCCTCGAGCAGCGCGATGCGGATCTCGCGGCAGGTCGCGTCGATGTCGGCGTCGGAAAGCCTGCCTTTGGACCGTAGGGAGGAGAAGACCGAAGTCAGCCGGTCGGAAAGCGTCTCGAACACGTGTTTGGCCAGCCTCGAAGCGAGTGGACGGGTCGGTGAACCATCAGTCTCCCCAGACTATCCGCCCGCGCGCCCTTCACGCCCGTGCCGCCGGGGCGAGATCGCCGGTCCGGCCCGTTTCCGGGTCTCACCGGAACGCGCTCACATGGGATGACAGCGCGTGTTCGACCAGCGTGATGAGGGTGCTCTTGACCGATTCGCGGTCACGGGCGTCAGTGCGGACGATCGGAACCTGGGGTGACAACGTGAGGGCTTCGCGCAGTTCCTCCTCCCCGTGGGT
>NZ_JAATEK010000003.1:0-384572 GCF_012034195.1 Microbispora sp. CL1-1 | reverse complement strand
GCCGCCGGACAATCTTTGATATGTGGTTGGGCCATCCCTTGTGGGGTGGCCCTTCCGCATTTTCGGGCACCTTTCTTTTTCGCGGGTTTGTTCCCGGGGTTGTTCCTGGGGTGTGTTCCCCGGCGGGTTGCTGGGTGTTGGTTCCCGCTGCCTGTTCCTGCGTGTGTGTGGGCGGTGGGCGGTGGGTGTGGTGGGTGGTGTGGTGGCCCCGGCCGGGGTGTGGCCGGGGCTTTCGCATGCCCGGGGAAGGTTTCCCGGGGCTGGCCAGTGCTGGGGCGGGGCGTGTCGGTGGGGAACGCAACGCAGGAGTCGGCAGGCCGCGGATGAGGGACAACACAGGGTGCCCTGCGGCGCGTGCGGCTGGTCGGGTGTGGGCAGGGGCTTTTGTGGGTTGGCGCGAGCGGTCGGCCGGGGGGGGGGGGGGGGGGGGGGGGGGGGGGGGGGGGGGGGGGGGGGGGGGGGGGGGGGGGGGGGGGGGGGGGGGGGGTCCGGGGGGGCGCGAGCGGGGATGCGGGAGGAGCGGAGCGGGCGGGAGTGAGGACCGCAGCGAAGGCCCAGCGGAGCGGGCTTCGCGAGGACCGGAGCTTCCGGCCGGCGCAGTGACGTCCCAACTGACCGGTCCGAACTACGCCCGTCTCAGGCACACCCGTCCCAAGCGCGCCCATTCCAGGCACACTCATCCCGAGTGCGCCGGTCCCAGGCACAGCCGCCCCGCGTGCGCCCGTCCCAGGCACACCTGTCCCGAGCATGTCCGTCCCGAGCGCCTGTCCTCCTGGCCGGTCCGAACTACACCCGTCCACCTCGACCCACATGACCTCAGTTCCGACCTTGCCCCGCTCAACCCCCGGAGCGCGTACCGCCTCGTGAAGGGGCGGGCGGTAGTTCCCGTACGCTGAGGGTCGTGGAATATCGAGCCGTCGAGCAAGCGATCATGGCACGGGGAGTGGAGTGGGATTTCAGCCCCACTCTTGATCGGATCACCGCGCTGATGGAGATCCTCGGCGACCCCCAGAACTCGTACAAGGTCGTTCACGTCGCGGGCACCAACGGGAAGACGAGCACCGCGCGCATGGTCGAGGCTCTGCTGCGCGAGCGTAACCTGCGGGTGGGCCGCTACACCAGCCCTCATCTGCAGTCGATGCGCGAGCGCATCTCGATCGACGGCGAGCCGCTGTCGGAGGAGCGGTTCGCCGAGGTGTACCAGGACGTCGCCCCCTACCTTGAGATGATCGACGCCAGGGTGGGCAAGCTGAGCTTCTTCGAGGTGCTGACGGCGATGGCGTTCGCCGCGTTCGCGGACGCGCCCGTGGACGTCGCCGTGGTCGAGACCGGTATGGGCGGCACCTGGGACGCGACGAACGTGGCCGACGGGACGGTGTCCGTCATCACGCCCATCTCGCTGGATCACACGGATTACCTGGGTGCGGACATCGCGACGATCGCCGGAGAGAAGGCCGGCATCATCAAACCGAAGGCGACGGCGGTGCTGGCGCAGCAGGCGCTGCCCGCCGCCGAGGTGCTGATGCGGCGGGCGGCCGACGTCGGTGCGGTGGTCGCCCGTGAGGGGCTGGAGTTCGGCGTGCTGCATCGCGAGCTCGCGATGGGCGGCCAGATGCTTCAGCTCAGGGGCCTGAAGGGTGTGTACGAGGACGTGTTCCTGCCTTTGTACGGCGCGCACCAGGCGGGCAACGCCGCGGGCGCCCTGGCGGCGGTGGAGGCGTTGACGGCAGGTGACGACCCGCTGGGCGAGGAGGTCGTACGGCAGGCCTTCGCCCAGGTGAGCAGCCCGGGGCGGCTGGAGATCGTGCGAAGGGGCCCGACCGTCCTGGTCGACGCGGCGCACAACCCCGCGGGCATGGAGGCCACGGTCGAGGCACTGACCGAGGCGTTCGGGTTCACCCGGCTCATCGCCGTGGTGGCCGTGATGGCGGACAAGGACGTGGACACGATTTTGGACCTGCTGGAGCCGGTGGCCGAGGAGATCGTGGTCACCCGCAACTCCTCACCTCGCGCGCTCAGCCCTGACGATCTCGCGTCCCGGGCGGAGGCCGTGTTCGGCCAGGACCGCGTCCACATCGAGGACCGGCTCGACGACGCCATCGACAGGGGCGTCGCGCTGGCCGACCAGGGCGACGAGTTCGGTTCGGGCGTTCTCATCACCGGTTCTGTCGTGACCGCGGGCGAGGCGCGCATCCTGCTGAAGGCCGCCAAGTGAGCAGCGCCGTGTTCGAGGTGACCCCCGGCATGCGCCGGCTCTGCGCGACCGTCCTCGGGATGCAGGCGATCGTCGTCGCGCTCGTCAGCCCCGTGGCGATCACCATCAACCACGTGTCCGCCCCGCTCGCGCTGACGGTCGGGCTCGGGCTGGCCGTCCTGTGCGTGGTGGTCGCCGGCCTGCTGAAACGCCCATACGCCTACATCGCGGGCAGCATGCTGGAACTCCTGACAATCGCCACGGGATTCCTGGTTCCGATGATGTTCTTCCTCGGGGTGATCTTCGCTGCCCTGTGGATAACGGCTATCTTCGTCGCTCGCCGTGTCGAAGGGACGACGAAGCGCTAAAGTCGGCAACCATGGCCGTCCCTCCCGTACCGCAGGCTCGGACCGCCGTGCCGGTCCGTGCCGTGCGCGTCCCTCTGCTGGTCGACGTCGTCATCGGGCTGCTCACGCTGGTGGCCCTTCCTCTGGCGCTCGTCGCCATCCCGAACACGATCTCCGTCGTGGCGGCGCTGCTGCCGCCGGGTGTGTCGCAGGTCGACATGATCCGCGCGCACGGCCTGGCGCTGCCCGCCATGCTGGTGACCGTGCCGCTCGCCGCGGTCGCGGTACGCAGGTTCCGCGCGGCGCCGATCCTCGTGGCGGGGCTCACGCTGCTCGCGCTCGCCGACGTGGCCGGGGGTTACACCGACACGGTCGCGCTCGTCGGCGTGCTGCGCGTGCTCCACGGGATCGGCGCGGGCATGCTCGTGCCGGCGACGCTGGTCGCGGTCGCCGAGCGTCCCCGTCACCGGGTGCTGCTGCCGATCTGGGCGGGCACGCTCGCCGCCTCGCTGCTGACGGCCCAGGCCCTCGCCCTGTGGGCGATCCGGGACGTGTCCTCCTGGCAGGTCACCCTTCAGCCGTACCCGCTGCTCACCGGGGTGGCGCTGGCTCTCGCCGCGGCCTACCTGGTGCTGTGGATGATCTCCAGCGACGGCGGCTCGCCGGCCGAGGGGGAGATCCTGCCCGGGGGCCGGCCGACGTCGGCGGAGCGCGGGCGGCTCGCGCTGGCCATCGTGCCCGCCGCGGCCATCGCCGTGCTGGGCGTCGGGATCACCTTCGACTGGCCCCCGCCTCTGGTCGTCGTCGCGGCGGCGGTCGTGGTGGTGGCCATGCTGGCCCTCGCGGCTCTCGGCACGTTCGAGGGGCCGGGCGGCCGTACGCTCGCCTTCGTCAACGTCGCGGTGGGGCTGGTGGTGCTGCCGACCGCCGCGCAGATGACCTACATCGAGCTCGGCGGCCCGCTGGGCGGTCCCGGCCTCAAGGGCCTGTGGGTGCCGTTCCTGGTGGCCGCGGTGACCGCCCTCGTGGGCGCCGTCCTGGCGGGCCGGGCGCCCGAGGCGCTCGCGGCCCGGATGACGGTCCTCGGTCTCGCGGCCGTCGTCGTGGGGCTGGCCGCGATCAGGCTGCTGGTCCCGGCGCCGTCGGGCACGCCGCTGGTGGTGCCGTTCGTCCTGCTGGCCGCGGGGTCGGCCGTGGCGCTGGTCGGCGCGTTCCGTACGGCGGGCCTGGGGACGGCGATGCTGGGCCTGTCGCTGTGCTTCCCGGCCGTGCTCGCGGGCTTCCTGCTCGGCACGGGCATCCAGGTGAACCGGCTGCGCGAGGCCGCGGAGAGCGCACGGGGTGACGGGAACGCCCTGGTCAACGGGTTCATCGACGCGCTGCACATGTGGGCGCTCGTCGGCGGATTCGTGGTGGTCGGCGTGATCGTGCTCTCCTCCGTCCTGGCCCGGAGGGCCGCCACCGCGGCGGCGGACAGTGACGTGGTGATCCCGCTGCCGACGCCGTCGCCCGAGAAGGCCGACGACACCCCCGAGGACTCCGGCTCCAAGCACTGACCCGGCACGCGGCAGGACTCGCCGCTCACGTACCGACCCGGCATGCGGCAGGACTCGCCGCCGCACACTGACACGGTACGCACAGGAACACCGCCGCCCGCGCACCGACACGGTGACACGGTACGCACAGGAACACCGCCGCCCGCGCACCGACACGGCTCGCGCAGAAACGCCCGCCCGGAGCGCCCGTCCGAGACGCCCGTCGAGATGCTCTGCCGCAGACCCGCCGGCATCGGACTCGTCCGATCGGAGCGGCGTTCCCGGACCGGTAAGCTGCCGTTGCGTCGGAGCTTCCCAGCCGGAGCTTCCCAGACGCGTGACGGGCGGGCCCGCGATCCGCCGGGTCACCGTGTACGGCGAGTCAACGACCTTAGGAGAAAAGACCGTGTCCGAGCGTACGCTTGTCCTGATCAAGCCCGACGGGGTCCGTCGCGGCCTCATCGGGGACGTCATCGGCCGCATCGAGCGCAAGGGCCTCAAGATCGTGGCGATGGACCTGCGCACGCTCGACGCCGAGACGGCCAAGGCCCATTACGCCGAGCACTCGGAGCGTCCGTTCTTCGGCGAGCTGGTGGAGTTCATTACCGGCGGCCCGCTGGTCGCGATGGTGCTTGAGGGCCCCCGGGCCGTCGAGGCGTTCCGCGCGCTGGCCGGCCTGACCGACCCGGTGAAGTCCGCGCCCGGCACGATCCGCGGCGACCACGCCCTGGAGATCGGCGAGAACGTCGTGCACGGCTCCGATTCGCCGGAGTCCGCGGCCCGGGAAATCAAGATTTTCTTTCCCGACCGTTTCTAGTCCTTGCCACACGAGAGGCCCCGGTTTAAACCGGGGCCTCTCGTGTTTTTCCAGGTGGTGACCGAGCTTAGGCAGGGCGACACCGGTTTTTCCGGGGCCTTGGGAGCTCGATGTGCCCAGTGATGAGCACATGCCGTTACGATTCGAATGCGATGCGTCATCCCGCACTCCCGCTGAACCCGGTAACCGCTAACCACCTGAAGGAAGGCTTCCTTCCGCATGGGCAGCAAGCTGACATTCCTGGGCCGTGACATGGCTGTCGACCTTGGCACGGCGAACACTCTCGTCTACGTCCGAGGGCGCGGCATCGTCCTGAACGAGCCGTCCGTCGTCGCCATCAACGTCACGACAGGAAACATCGTGGCTGTTGGGATAGAAGCGAAGCGGATGATCGGTCGGACGCCCGGAAACATCGTCGCGATCCGTCCCCTGAGGGACGGTGTCATCGCGGACTTCGATGTGACCGAGCGGATGCTGCGTTACTTCATCCAGAAGATCCACAAACGGCGCCATTTCGTGCGCCCGCGCATCATCGTGGCCGTGCCGAGTGGCATCACCGCGGTGGAGCAGCGCGCCGTGAAAGAAGCGGGCTACCAGGCCGGGGCCCGCCGTGTGTACATCATCGAGGAACCGATGGCGGCCGCGATCGGAGCCGGCCTGCCGGTCCACGAGCCGACCGGGAACATGGTCGTCGACATCGGCGGCGGCACCACCGAGGTGGCCATCATCTCGATGGGCGGCATCGTGACCAGCCAGTCGATCCGCGTCGGCGGCGACGAGCTCGACCACGCGGTCATCGCCTTCGCCAAGAAGGAGTACTCGCTGATGCTGGGCGAGCGCACGGCGGAGGAAGTCAAGATCGCCGTCGGGTCGGCCTGCGTCACGGGCGAGGACTTCCACGCCGAGGTGCGCGGCCGCGACCTGGTCAGCGGCCTGCCGAAGACGGTCGTCATCAGCGCCGAGGAGATCCGCCGGTCCATCGCAGAGCCGGTCAACGCGATCGTCGACGCGGTGAAGTCGACGCTGGACAAGTGCCCGCCGGAGCTCTCCGGCGACCTCATGGACCGGGGGATCGCCGTGACCGGTGGCGGCGCCCTGCTGCGTGGCATGGTCGACCGGTTGCGTGAGGAGACCGGCATGCCGGTCCACCTGGCCGAGAACGCGCTCGACTCGGTCGCGCTCGGCTCCGGGCGGTGCGTGGAGGACTTTGAAGCCCTCCAGCAGGTGCTCGTGCCGGAGCCCCGCAACTAAGGAGCGTCATGAGAGACACCCGTCGCGCCCGTCTCACGCTCGGAATCCTCCTCGCCGTGGCGCTGATCCTCATCACCGTGGATCACCGGGCCGGGAACAACCGCGTCCTCGGCCCGGTGCGCGACTTCGCGAGTGCCGTGTTCGGGAAGGCCGAGCGCGTCGGTGCCGCCGTCACCAGCCCGATCACCGGATTCGTCGGCATGGTGCGCGACGCGCCCTCCGCGCGGCGCACCATCGCCGACCTGCGCAAGGAGAACGCGCGGCTGCGCGACGAGGTGTCGGCGCAGAAGCTCGACAGGGCACGGGCCGACAAGCTCGACAGCATGCTCGGGCTGGCGGGTCTCGGCCGCTACCGCATCGTGCCGGCCCAGGTCGTCGCGCGGCGTACGGTGGCCGGTTTCGAGGACACGGTCGAGATCGACGCCGGCACCGGCGACGGGATCCGGCCCGACATGACGGTGCTCAGCGACGCCGGGCTGGTCGGCCGCGTCGTCCAGGCGGGCCCGGACGGCTCGACGGTGGCGCTCCTGACCGACCCGGCCCTGTCGGCCGGGGCCAGGTTGGAGGGCGGCAACGAGCTCGGCGTCGTGAGCGGCCTCGGCGAGGCGGGCGGCGGCGGCAACCTCGTCAGGTTCCGCCTGCTCGACTCCACCGTGCCGATCGGCGTGGGCCGCCGGATCGTCTCGTTCGGCTCCCAGCAGAGCAAGCCGTACGTGCCGGGGGTGCCGATCGGCGTGGTCGAGCGGGTGGACAACACGCCGGGTGAGGTGACGAGGACGGCCTACGCGCGGCCCTTCACCGACTTCTCCGCGCTGGACGTCGTCGGCGTGGTGGTCGCGGCGCCGAAGCGTGATCCGCGCGACGCGGTGCTGCCGCCGAAGCCGCCACCGCCGCCGAAGCCGCCGCGCGAGGACCAGCGGCGCGGCGACGCCCGGGGGCAGGGACGCGCCTCGCTGGAGGCCGAGTGGGGGCTCGACGGCCGCAGTCGCGGCGCGGGCGACGAGGCGCGGGCCGCGACCGGACCGCAGGTGCGCGAGGGCCGGCCCGAGGCCGCGCAGGAGCGGCGCGGCCGGCACGGCACGCAGGCCGTGGACAGCGAGCAGCGCGCCCAAGAGCAGCGCGCACAGGAGCAGTACGCCCAAGAACGGCAGGCGCAGGAGCAGAGGCGCGAGCAGCCGGCGCAGGAACGGCAGGCGCAGGGGCGGCAGGTCCACGAGCAGCCCGCCGCGCACCGATCGCCCGCCGCGCACCGGCCGCCGGCCGTGGAGCCGCGCGACGCGCCTCGGCAGCACGACGGCCACGGTGAAAGGAACTGACCGATGGGCCGCAACCTCCTCGCCGCGCTGCTGCTCTTCGTGGCTCTGGTGCTCCAGGTCAGTGTGGTCAACCGGCTGCTGCTTTCCTGGGCGCCCGACCTGGTGCTGGTGACGGTGGCCGCGCTCGCGACCAGGCGCGGGGCCGTCCCGGGCGCGGTGATCGGCTTCTGCGGCGGGCTCGCCTATGACCTGCTGCCTCCCTCGAACCACACGCTGGGCCAGTACGCGCTGGTGCTGTGCGCCCTCGGCTACGCGGCCGGGCGGTTGGGAGATCGGGTGCCGCTGTTCGCGGTGGCGGCGTGCGCCGTGCTCGCGCCCGGCATGCTGGCGGGCCTGGGCGCGTTGATCGGCGCGCCGGGGGTCACCTGGTCGGTGCTGGCCACGGCATGGCCCCGGGCCGCGATCTGCAATCTCGTGGCCGCTCCACTGGCGCTCTGGGCGGTCAAGGTCACGCACGGCGGCCATCGCAGGCGCGCAGGCGGTGGCGAGCTCGTGCCGAGCTGGAGACGGGGGACGGCATGACACGTTTGCGCGGACGCCTGATCGTCCTGCAGGTGCTGGTCATCGCCATGATCGTGGTGCTCGTCGTCCGGCTGTGGCAGGTCCAGGTGGTGCAGGGGCCGCGGTTCGTCACGGTCGCGACGGAGACGCGCACCCGTGAGGTGCGGGTGCCCGCTCTGCGTGGGGCGATCCTCGACTCCTCCGGCCGCCCGCTCGTGCGCAACCGTACGACGCTGGTGGTCTCCGTGGACCGCGGCCGGCTTGAGCGGATGCCGGACGGCGGCGACGCGGTTCTGCGCCGGTTGTCCGCCGTGCTGAAGGTGCCGCTCGCGAAGCTGAAGCAGGAGATCCGGGCGTGCGGCCCGGGCATCAGCCGCCCGTGCTGGCCCGGCTCGCCGTACACGCCGATCCCGGTCGCCAACAACGTCAATCCCCGGGCGGCGCTGCAGATCCTGGAGCGCCAGGAGGACTTCCCCGGCGTCACGGCCGACATCCAGGCGCTGCGCGACTATCCCAACGGAAAGGACGCCGCCCAGCTCCTCGGCTACCTGCAGCCGGTGACGGAGAGCGAGCTGGAAAAGCGCGAGGGTCTCAAGGCCAACTATTCGGGCGTCGACCTCACCGGCCGCGACGGGCTCGAGCGCACCTACGATTCCGCACTGCGCGGCACGCCCGGCCTGCGCAACGTCCAGGTCGACCGGATGGGCAAGGTCATCACGGTCAACCAGGCGTCCGACCCGGTCCCCGGCGACGTCCTGGTGACCAGCATCGACGCCAAGGTGCAGCGCATCGTGGAGAAGTCGCTGGACCAGGCCATGCAGGAGGTGCCCCGCTCCGACGGCGCCGCAGGCGTGGTGCTCGACATCAAGACCGGTCGCGTGATCGCGATGGCCAGCCGGCCGACGTACGACCCCAAGGTCTGGACGGGCGGCATCTCGGAGAAGGACTACCGGTGGCTGCTGTCGGACAAGTCGGGCAAGCCGCTGGTGTCGCGGGCGATCGCCGGCGAGTACGCGCCGGGTTCGACCTTCAAGATCAGCTCGGTGTCGGCGATGATCGCCGATGGGCAGCCCCTGCACGGCACCTACCAGTGCCCGAGCTCCTACAACGTCGAGGGCAGGTCGTACCCGAACGCGGGCGGCATGAGCCTGGGCGCGATCTCGCTGCACGAGGCGCTGGTCAAGTCGTGTGACACCGTGTTCTACCGCGCCGGATATGAGGAGTGGCTGCGCGACGGCGGCAAGACGCCCAAGGCCAAGGTCAAGGAGCCGATGCCGAACATGGCCAAGGCCTACGGCTTCGGCAAGCGCACCGGCATCGACCTGCCCGGCGAGTCCGCGGGCCGCATCCCGACCCGCGCCTGGAAGCTCGACCTGTACAACACGACGAAGTCGGAGATGTGCAAGCGGGCCAAGATCGGCTACCCGGAGATGAAGGACCAGAGCCGGGCGGCGTTCGCCAAGCGGCTGGCCAACGAGAACTGCCTGGAGGGCATGATCTTCCACGCCTACGAGGCGGTCAACCTCTCGATCGGCCAGGGCGACGTGCTGGTCACCCCGCTCCAGCTCGCGCGGGCGTACGCGGCGCTGCTGGGCGACGGCCAGGTGCGCAGCCCGCGTGTCGGCTGGGCGCTGATGCGGCCGGACGGCACCCTTAAGAAGGAGATCCCGGTCCCGGTCGTGGGGCGCCTCCCGGTCAACGACGAGACCCGCACCTACATCCGCAAGGCGCTCAGCGAGGTGCCCTCGGACGGCACGGCCGCCGGCGCGTTCCGCGGGTTCCCGATGAACGTCGTCAAGATCGGCGGCAAGACCGGTACGGCAGAGGTCTACGGCAAGGAGGACACGTCGTGGTTCGCGTCCTTCGCGCCTGCGGACAATCCGCGGCTGGTCACCGTGGTCATGGTGGCGCAGGGCGGCTTCGGCGCCTCGACCGCCGCGCCCGCCGTGCGGCGCATCTGGGAGGGGATCTACGGCCTCGGCAAGGGGAACGACGGCAAGCCGCTCAAGCCGGCGCTTCCGGACGGCAAACCGGCGACGCGGCTGCCGGCCATCAGCCGCGAAACGCAGTGAGGCGGATCTGCCATGACTGAAGCCCTCGGGGTAAGGCGGAGGTCGTTCGCGAGCCGCGTCGTCGGCAGGGGATCGGTCGTCTGGCGGATGGACTGGCTGCTGTTCGGCGCGGTGGTCGCGCTCAGCGCGATCGGCACGCTGCTGGTGTGGTCGGCCACCCGCACGTGGTCGTCGATCGAGCCGACGGGCATGGCCAAGAAGCACGTGCTCAACCTGCTCATCGGCCTGGCCCTCTACAGCGCGATCGCGGTGACCGACTACCGCTGGCTGCGCACGTACGCGCCGGTCCTGTACGGCATCGCCGTCCTCGGGCTGATCCTGGTGATCAGCCCGATGGGTTCGACGGTCAACGGCCACCACTCGTGGATCCTGCTCGGCGGGGGTTTCGCCCTGCAGCCCGCCGAGCTGATGAAGCCGGCGCTGGTGGTGATGCTGGCGCGGCTGCTGGCCCCGGTGTCCGAGAAGGGGAAGACCAAGGACCGGCCGAGGGGCTCCGGTCTCGCGCTGTCGCTGGCGGCGGCGGGCGGGGCGGCGGCGCTGGTCATGCTGCAGCCCGACCTCGGCACCACGATGGTGCTGATGGCGACGACCGGCGCGATCATCGTCTTCGCCGGGATACGCAAGCGCTGGGTGCTGGCCGGGGTGCTGCTCGCGGGCCTCGCGGGGGTGGCGGTGTGGGCGCTGGGGCTGCTCAAGCCCTACCAGGTGGCGCGGTTCACCGCGCTCATCGACCCGTCGAGCGACCCGCGCGGCGTGGGCTACAACAGCACGCAGGCGCTCGTGGCGATCGGGTCGGGCGAGGTGTTCGGCAAGGGCCTGTTCCACGGCGGCCAGACCACGGGTCGCTTCGTGCCCGAGCAGCACACCGACTTCATCTTCACCGTCGCGGGCGAGGAGCTCGGCTTCGTCGGGTCGGTCACCGTGGTGGCCCTGCTCGGCGTGGTGCTGCTGCGCGGCGTGCGGATCGCCCGGATGTGCAACGACCGGTTCAGTGCGCTCGTCTCCGGCGGCATCGTCGCGTGGCTGGGCTTCCAGACCCTCGTCAACGTCGGCATGACGATCGGAATCATGCCGATCACCGGCGTGCCGCTGCCGTTCGTCTCCTACGGCGGCACGGCGACGTTCGCGAACATGACGGCGGTGGCCATCCTGCAGGCGATCCATCTCAGGTCGCGGCCCGGGTGATCCGCGCCGCCCGGTGCCTCGCGCCGGGCGCCGGGACGCCGCGGCCTACGGCGAGCCGGGTCACCGCCCGGTCTCGCCGCGCGGGCGGCCCGATCTGGCACCCCTGCTGAGGACGGAAGATCCGCAGGGGCCACTCTCCGGAGCCGATACCCTGGATACATGTCTGTCGAGTCGTTGTTTCCCCGCCTGGAGCCGCTGCTGCCCAAGGTGCAGAAGCCGATCCAGTACGTCGGGGGCGAGCTGAACTCGACGGTCAAGGACTGGGACGAGGCGACCGTCCGGTGGGCCCTGATGTACCCGGACGCCTACGAGGTCGGCCTGCCCAACCAGGGGGTGCAGATCCTCTACGAGATCCTCAACGAGCTGCCCGAGACGCTGGCGGAGCGCACCTACGCGGTGTGGCCCGACCTCGAGGCGCTCATGCGGTCCGAGGGTGTCCCGCAGTTCACCGTGGACGGTCACCGGCCGGTTCGCGCGTTCGACATCCTCGGGGTGTCGTTCGCCACCGAGCTGGGCTACACCAACCTCCTCACCGCGCTCGACCTGGCGGGGATCCCGCTGGAGGCGGTGGACCGCACCGACGAGGACCCGATCGTTCTGGCGGGCGGCCACGCCGCGTTCAACCCGGAGCCGATCGCCGACTTCCTCGACGCCGCCGTGCTCGGCGACGGCGAGCAGATCGCCATCGCGATCTCCGAGGTGCTGCGCGAGTGGAAGGCCGAGGGCTCGCCCGGCGGCCGCGACGAGCTGCTGCTGCGCCTCGCCTCCACCGGCGGGGTGTACGTCCCGAAGTTCTATGACGTCGAGTACCACCCGGACGGCCGCATCATGCGCGTCGTCCCCAACCGCGACGGCGTGCCGACGCGCGTGTTCAAGCACACGGTCATGGACCTCGACGAGTGGCCCTACCCGAAGAAACCGCTGGTCCCGCTCGCCGAGACCGTGCACGAGCGGTTCAGCGTCGAGATCTTCCGGGGCTGCACCCGGGGCTGCCGCTTCTGCCAGGCGGGGATGATCACCCGTCCGGTGCGGGAGCGGTCGATCACCACGATCGGCGACATGGTCGAGGCGGGGATCAGGGAGTCCGGCTTCAGCGAGGTCGGGCTGCTGTCGCTGTCCAGCGCGGACCACTCCGAGATCGCCGACGTCACCAAGGGCCTCGCCGACCGTTACGAGGGCAGCCAGGTCGGCCTGTCCCTGCCCTCCACCCGGGTCGACGCGTTCAACATCGACCTGGCGAACGAGCTGTCCCGCAACGGCCGCCGTTCCGGTCTCACGTTCGCGCCGGAGGGCGGGTCCGAGCGGATGCGCAAGGTGATCAACAAGATGGTCACCGAGGAGGACCTGATCCGCACGGTCACCACCGCCTACTCCAACGGCTGGCGGCAGGTGAAGCTCTACTTCATGTGCGGGCTCCCGACCGAGGAGGACGAGGACGTCCTCGGCATCGCCGACCTGGCCAAGAAGGTCATCAAGGCGGGCCGCGAGGCGACGGGCTCGCGCGACATCCGCTGCACGGTCTCCATCGGCGGGTTCGTGCCCAAGCCGCACACGCCGTTCCAGTGGGCCGCCCAGTGCGACCACGAGACGGTGGACCGCCGGCTGCGCGCGCTGCGCGACGCCCTGCGCTCCGACAAGGAGTACGGCAGGGCCATCGGCTACCGCTACCACGACGGCAAGCCGTCGATCGTGGAGGGGCTGCTGTCGCGGGGCGACCGCCGGGTGGGCCGGGTCATCCGGGCCGTCTGGGAGGACGGCGGCAGGTTCGACGGATGGAGCGAGCACTTCTCGTTCGAGCGGTGGATGGCCGCGGCCGAGCGCGCCTTCGCCGACGAGCCGGTCGACGTGGACTGGTACACGACGCGCGAGCGGGACGAGCACGAGGTGCTCCCCTGGGACCACCTCGACGCCGGTCTCGACCGCGAGTGGCTGTGGCAGGACTGGCAGGACGCGCTGAACACGGTCGAGGTCGAGGACTGCCGCTGGACGCCCTGCTACGACTGCGGCGTCTGCCCCACGATGGGGACGGAGATCCAGATCGGCCCCACGGGCAGAAAACTGCTGCCACTCACCGTGATCTGACGGTCACGGCCTATCCTGAAAGACGATCGACCGACAGCGGAAGGACGACGGAACTCTGAAACCCGTTCCCGACGGGCCCGCGCCCGAACCCACCGTGCAGCGCCTTCGTGTGCGCTACGCCAAGCGGGGCCGCCTGCGTTTCACCAGCCACCGCGACATCTCCCGCGCCGTCGAAAGGGCGGTGCGGCGAGCGGGCATTCCGGTGGCCTACAGCGCCGGCTTCAGCCCTCACCCGAAGATCTCCTACGCCGGCGCCGCCCCCACCGGAGTGGCGAGCGAGGCCGAATACCTGGAGATCGGGGTGAACCGGCCGTGCGACCCGCGGCGGGTTCGCGACGACCTCGACGCCTCGCTGCCGCCGGGGCTCGACGTGCTCGACGTGGTGGAGGCGCGGGACGGGAACCTGGCCGACCGGCTGGAGGGCTCGATGTGGGAGCTGCGGCTCCCCGGAGCCGATCCGGGCGAGGCGGAGCGGGCGGTGAAGGAGTTCCTCTCGGCCGATCTGGTGGAGGTCGAGCGTCTGACCAAGAAGGGAATGCGGCGGTTCGACGCCCGCCAGGCGGTGCGTTCGCTGGCCGTCGTGGGGGAGCCGGGAATTACGGCAGGTCAGGAGACCGTTCAACCGTGTGTCATACTTCGTATGGTTGTTCGGCACGAAACACCTGCCGTCCGGCCCGATGACGTGCTCATGGGTCTGCGTCTCGTGGCAGGCTTCGCGCCGCCGTCACCCGCTGCGGTGACCAGGCTGGCGCAGGGGCCGCTCGACGCGACCGGTGAGCCCGCCGACCCGTTCGCCTTCGACCGGGCAGGCGGAGACCGATAAGACTTGCCGCCGAGGCGCCGACAGGAAGCCCGGCGGACCGCGAGAGACGAGAGCCTTCGCGCGGCGCGGCAACGTGCCCGGAGGCTGACGGGAGAGCGCCCGCATGCTCGACAACGAGCCCACTGACGGGGCTGTGAGCCTTGACAGTGACACGACAACAGAAGAACGCCGGCAGACCGGGGGAGAGGTCGTTTCTTCCGGTCCTTCGGTCGTATCCACGACCCGGCGCCGCCGGTCGGCGAGCCGTCCGGCCGGGCCACCGCCCGAGCCCGACGACCTGCCGCCGCCGGTGACCACCGTGGCCGCGGCCACCATGCCCAAGGCCGTGGAGACCACCGCGCCGAAGAGCGCCCGCGGCACCGTGCCGAAGAGCGCGGAAACCACCGTGGCCTCCGTGGCCGAGCCCGTGGCGGCTCCCGCGCAGGAGGAGCCTGCCGCGAAGGAGAAGCCCAAGCGGGTGACCCGCCGCCGCACCAAGGCCGCGGAGGAGCCGGTCGCCGAGCAGCCGCCGGTGACCGCGGAGGCCGTGACGGCCCCAATGGAGACGGCCCCAATGGAGACGGCCCCGGCGGAGACGCCACCGGCGGCCGCGGAGACCGCCGCGGAGACCGTGCCGGCCACCGCGGAGACGGCGCCTGCCGCGCAGGACGAGCCGCCCGCGCCCACCCGGCGTCGCCGGAGCCGCAAGCGGACCGACGAGACCGAGACGCCCCAGCAGGCCGAAACGGCACAGGCCGAAGCGGCACAGACGGAAACGGCACAGACGGAAACGGCGCAGACCGAAGCGGTGCAGGACGTGCCGGCCGAGCAGCCTGCCACGTCGAGGCGGCGCCGCCGCGTCCGCGCGGAAGAGCCGGAGCCGGAACGATCCAGGGCGATGAGCGCCGCCGAGGCGGAGGTCGACGCCGCGCTGCGGCTCAACCTCCCCGACGAGGAGCCGCTGGACGACGAGCCGCTCGACATCGAGGACGTCGACCTGGAAGAGGCCGACGACGAGGACGGCGATCGCCTGGACGTGGTGGCCGACCCCTTCGGGCTGTCCGCGCAGCAGCCGGCCGTGCCCTCGGTGACCTTCCAGGCGCCGTCGGCGCTGTTCCAGCCGATCTTCCAGGCCCCTGATCCGTACGCGGTGCCCGTGCAGAGGGCGGCGACGCCCCCGGCCGAGCCGGTGCCGGCTGAGGACGAGGAAGCCGAGGCGGAGGAGCCGGAGGAGACCGTCGATTCCGGCGATGACGACTCCGAGGGCGAGGGCGGCACCCGCCGTCGTCGCCGCCGCAGGGGCGGCCGCGGCCGCGGTGCCCGCGCCAGGGACGCCGAGGACGGCGAGGAGCAGGAGAGCGAGGGCGAGGAGCCCCAGGCCGCGTCGGCCGAGGAGGACGACCGCGAGCAGGCGGAGGACGACTCCGAGGGCCAGACCGGCACCCGCCGCCGTCGCCGTCGCCGCCGCCGGGGCACCGAGGACGCCGATCTGACCCCCGACGACCCGCCGAACACCGTCGTCCGCATCCGGGCGCCCCGCGCGACCAGGTCCACCTCCGTGGACGAGGTCCAGGGCGTGCGCGGATCGACCCGGCTGGAGGCCAAGAAGCAGCGCCGCCGTGAGGGCCGCGAGCTGGGCCGCCGCCGTCCCCCGATCATCACCGAGTCGGAGTTCCTGGCCCGGCGCGAGTCGGTCGAGCGGATCATGGTCGTGCGCCGCCAGGGCGGCCGCACCCAGATCGCGGTGCTGGAGGACGGCGTCCTCGTCGAGCACTACGTCGACCGGGAGTCCAGCCAGTCGTACGTCGGCAACGTCTACCTCGGCAAGGTCCAGAACGTGCTGCCCTCGATGGAGGCGGCGTTCGTGGACATCGGCAAGGGCCGCAACGCCGTGCTGTACGCCGGCGAGGTGAACTTCGACACCGCGGGGCTGGAGGGCCAGCCCAAGCGCATCGAGGCGGCGCTGAAGTCCGGGCAGTCGGTGCTCGTGCAGGTCACCAAGGACCCGATCGGTCACAAGGGCGCCCGGCTGACCTCGCAGATCAGCCTCCCCGGCCGCTATCTGGTCTATGTGCCGGACGGCTCGATGACCGGGATCAGCCGCAAGCTGCCCGACAAGGAACGGGCCCGGCTCAAGCAGATCCTGCGCAAGGTCATGCCGGAGAACGCGGGCGTGATCGTGCGTACCGCCGCGGAGGGCGCCTCGGAGGAGGAGCTCAGCCGCGACGTCGCCCGGCTGTCGGCCCAGTGGGAGAACATCCAGCGCAAGGCCAAGTCGGCCAGCCCGCCGGAGCTGCTGTCCGGCGAGCCCGACCTGACCATCCGGGTGGTCCGCGACGTCTTCAACGAGGACTTCAGCTCCCTGGTCGTCGAGGGCGACGACGCGTGGACGACGGTGGACGAGTACGTCCGCTACGTCGCCCCGCACCTGGCCGATCGGCTGTCGAAGTGGGAGGGCGAGACCGGCGCGTTCGCCGCCTACCGCATCGACGAGCAGATCGCCAAGGCGATGGAGCGCAAGGTGTGGCTGCCGTCCGGCGGCTCGCTGGTGATCGACAGGACCGAGGCGATGACCGTCGTCGACGTCAACACCGGCAAGTTCACCGGGCAGGGCGGCAACCTCGAGGAGACCGTCACCCGCAACAACCTGGAGGCGGCCGAGGAGATCGTCCGCCAGCTCAGGCTGCGGGACATCGGCGGCATCATCGTGATCGACTTCATCGACATGGTCCTGGAGAGCAACCGCGACCTGGTGCTCCGGCGGCTGCTGGAGTGCCTGGCGCGCGACCGGACCAAGCACCAGGTGGCGGAGGTCACCTCGCTCGGCCTGGTGCAGATGACGCGTAAGCGGGTCGGCCAGGGCCTGCTGGAGGCGTTCTCCACGCCGTGTGACTGCTGCCACGGGCGCGGGATCATCGTGTCGACCGAACCGGTCGAGGCGAAGCCCGAGCCACGTGGCACGCAGGGCAAGATGGCCATCGAAAAGGCGGTGGCCGAGAAGGTGGCGGCGAGCGAGGGCTCCGTCGCCGCGGCGGCGGGCTCGGTGCGCGAGAGCGTCACCGACGCCATCGACGCCGATTCCTCCGACTCCGACGGGGGCGACGGCTCCGCGTCGTCTTCCCGGGGACGGCGACGTTCCCGCAGGAAGACGGCGGAGTAGCGACTTCGTCAACCGGCGGTCCGCTCGGTTCGACCTGGGTACCGGATATCCGGTACCCTAGTCAACCGGTGCGCCTGGTGTCGGCGTGCCTGGCTTCGCGCGCCTGCCCGGATCGCCGGTCGTTTTATCGACAGCAGCTGGATGCGGGGCGCGGCATCTCAGCATTTAGCCAGTAGAAGGGTTCCGCGGTGTACGCGATCGTTCGTTGCGGCGGCAGGCAGCAGAAGGTCTCCGTCGGGGACGTCCTCGAGGTGGACAAGGTCGCCGGCGAGGTTGGGTCCTCGGTGTCGCTGCCGGCGGTGCTCGTCGTCAACGACGGCGATGTCACCACCGACGCCGCCACGCTTTCCCGGTTCCAGGTGACCGCCGAGATCCTCGGCGAGACGAAGGGGCCGAAGATCCGGATTCTGAAGTACAAGAACAAGACCGGATACAAGAAGCGCCAGGGTCACCGCCAGCGGTACACCCAGGTCAAGGTCACCGGCATCAACCCCGGACAGTAGTTTCCCGGGGGACGACCCCCGCTTACCCCCGAAAGGGAGTGAATCATGGCACACAAGAAGGGCGCCTCGTCCACCCGGAACGGTCGTGACTCGAACGCTCAGCGTCTCGGCGTGAAGCGTTTCGGTGGCCAGCTGGTGAACGCCGGCGAGATCATCGTCCGTCAGCGCGGCACGCACTTCCACCCCGGCGACAACGTCGGCCGTGGTGGCGACGACACGCTGTTCGCCCTGGCCACGGGCCGGGTGCAGTTCGGCACCAAGCGCGGTCGCCGCGCGGTGAGCATCGTCCCGGCCGCGGAGTAGATCCGCCCAGGACACCCACAAGCAGCGCGATGAGGCGGATCGAGCATTCGGTCCGCCTCATTCGTTTTTTCATACGGCAGTAAGGGGGAGCGGCTGATGGCCGACTTCGTGGACCACGTCGTCCTGCACATCAAGGCGGGTGACGGGGGCAACGGCTGCGCCTCCATCCACCGGGAGAAGTTCAAGCCGCTCGGCGGGCCCGACGGCGGCAACGGCGGGCGCGGCGGCGACGTCATCCTGGAGGTGGATCCCAACACTTCCACCCTGCTGGAGTATCACCACCGTCCGCACCGCCGCGCGGGCAACGGCAAGCAGGGCATGGGCTCCAACCGGGACGGCGCCAACGGCGAGGACATCGTCCTGCCCGTGCCCAACGGCACGGTCGTGAAGGACGCCAGGACCGGCGAGGTGCTGGTCGACCTCGTCGGCTCCGGCACCCGTTATGTGGCCGCGCAGGGCGGCTTCGGCGGCCTCGGCAACGCCGCGCTCGCCAACGCCAAGCGCAAGGCCCCCGGCTTCGCGCTGCTGGGCGAGCCGGGTGACGAGGCCGAGATCGTGCTCGAACTCAAGACCGTCGCCGACGTGGCGCTGGTCGGGTTCCCCAACGCGGGCAAGTCGTCGCTGATCGCGGCGCTCTCCGCGGCCCGCCCCAAGATCGCCGACTATCCGTTCACCACGCTCATCCCCAACCTGGGCGTGGTGACGGCGGGCGAGACGGTCTTCACGGTCGCCGACGTGCCGGGGCTCATCCCGGGGGCGTCCGAGGGCCGGGGCCTCGGTCACGAGTTCCTGCGGCACGTCGAGCGCTGCTCGACGATCGTGCACGTGCTCGACTGCGCGACGATCGAGCCGGGGCGCGACCCGGTCACCGACTTCGAGGTGATCGAGGCCGAGCTCGCGGCGTACGGCTCGTTGCAGGACCGGCCGCGGCTGGTCGCGCTCAACAAGGTGGACGTCCCCGACGGACGTGACCTGGCCGACATCGTCACGCCCATGCTGGAGGAGCGCGGACTGCGCGTCTTCGAGATCTCCGCGGCCAGCCACGAGGGCCTGCGGCCCCTGGCGTACGCGATGGCGGAGATGGTGGCCGCCGCCCGGGCGCAGGCCCCGGTGGAGGAGCCCACCCGACTGGTCATCCGGCCCAGGCAGCTCGGCGAGACCGGCTTCGCCGTACGCAGGATCGACGAGAACCGTTTCCAGGTGACCGGCGAGAAGCCCGAGCGGTGGATCCGCCAGACCGACTTCTCCAACGACGAGGCCGTCGGCTATCTGGCCGACCGGCTCGAACGGCTCGGCGTCGAGGAGGAGCTGATCAAGGCCGGTGCGACGGCCGGCGCCGAGGTGATCATCGGCCCGATGGAGGGCGGCTACGTCTTCGACTGGCAGCCGTCGCATGGCACCGGGGCGACCATGGGACCGCGTGGCACCGACGCCAGACTCGGCTGATCGGGGGCCGGAGTGGGAGAGGGCGTGACAGGCAGGGAACGGATCCGCGAGGCCGCGCGGCTGGTGGTCAAGGTGGGGTCGTCGTCGCTGACGACGCCCCGGGGCACGATCGACGTCGACCGGGTGGACGCGCTGGTCGACGTGCTGGCGGCCCGGCGTACGGCCGGCACGCAGATCGTGCTCGTGTCGTCCGGCGCGATCGCCGCCGGGCTGGGGCCGTTGGGACTGCGCGACCGGCCCAGGGACCTGGCCACGCAGCAGGCGGCGGCCTCGGTGGGGCAGGGGGTGCTGGTCGCCCGCTACACCTCGTCGTTCGCCAGGTATGGCCTGCGCGTGGGGCAGGTGCTGCTGACCGCCGACGACATGATGCGCCGGTCGCACCACCGCAACGCGCAGCGGGCGCTGGCCCGGCTGCTCGAGCTGGGCATCATGCCCGTCGTCAACGAGAACGACACGGTGGCCACCGACGAGATCCGGTTCGGCGACAACGACCGGCTGGCCGCGCTGGTCGCCCACCTGATCCACGCCGACGGGCTGGTGCTGCTGTCGGACGTCGACGCGCTGTATGACGGCGACCCCCGCAAGGACGGCGCGACACGCATCGCCGAGGTCCGCGGGCCGGAAGACCTCGAAGGCGTCGAGCTGGGCACCTCCGGCCGGGTCGGCACCGGCGGCATGATCACCAAGGTGGAGGCCGCCCGCATCGCCACCGGGGCGGGTGTCCCGGTCGTGCTCACGGCGGCGGCGCACGCGGCCCAGGCGCTCGCCGGGGCCGACATCGGCACGTGCTTCCACCCGGGCGGCCGCCACCCCGGCACCCGGCTGCTGTGGCTCGCCCACGCGACGACCGGCCGGGGCCGCCTCTACCTGGACGCCGGCGCCGTCGAGGCCGTCGTACGGCGGCGCAAGTCGCTGCTGCCGGCCGGTGTGGTGAAGGTCGAGGGCGACTTCGCGGCGGGCGACCCGGTGGACGTGTGCGGGCCGTCCGGCGATCGGGTCGCCCGCGGCCTGGTGAACTACGACGCGGGGGAGATCCCGGAGTTACTCGGCCGATCCACCCGGGAGCTGGCGAACACACTCGGCCCGGAATATCGGCGCGAGCTGATCCACCGGGACGACATGGTCATATTGGAGCCCACAATTCGTGACGGAGCGCGAGGCAATGTCTGAGGCAGAGGAATTCCTGAAGGTCGCACGGGCGGCGAGAGACGCCGCGACGGTGCTCGCGCCGATGCCGCGCGCGCCGAAGGACGCGGCGCTGCGTGCCGTGGCCGACGCCCTGGAGGCCGCCACGGACGAGATCGTCGCGGCCAACGCCGTGGACGTGGACCGGGCCAGGGAGAACGGCACCTCCGAGGCGATGATCGATCGGCTGCGGCTCGACGCCGGCCGGATCGCCGCGATCGCGGCGGCCGTCCGCCAGGTCGCCGACCTGCCCGACCCGGTCGGTGAGGTCGTGCGCGGCAGCACACTGCCCAACGGCCTGGAGCTGCGTCAGGTGCGGGTGCCGCTCGGCGTCATCGGCATCATCTACGAGGGCCGGCCCAACGTGACCGTGGACGCGGCCGCGCTGTGCCTCAAGAGCGGCAACGGCGTGCTGCTGCGCGGGTCGTCCAGCGCGTACTCCTCCAACACGGCGCTGGTGCGGGTCATGCAGGAGGCGCTGGCCGCGACCGAGGTGCCGGCGGACGCCGTGCAGCTCGTGCCGGGGCAGACCCGCGAGTCGGTCAAGCACCTGATGCGCGCCCGCGGGCTGGTCGACGTGCTGATCCCGCGCGGCGGCGCCTCGCTGATCAACAGCGTGGTCGAGGAGTCGACCGTGCCGGTGATCGAGACGGGCGTGGGCAACTGCCACGTGTACGTGGACGCCGACGCCGACATCGGCACCGCACTGAAGATCCTGGTGAACGCCAAGGCGCAGCGGCCATCGGTGTGCAACGCGGCCGAGACCGTGCTCGTGCACGCCGCCATCGCCGACGCGTTCGTGCCCAGGGCCCTGACGGCGCTGAAGGACGCGGGCGTGACCGTCCACGGGGACGAGCGGGTGCGGGCCTACGGCGCCGACGTCGTGGCCGCCACCGAGGAGGACTTCACCAGCGAGTACCTTTCGCTCGACATCGCCGCCGCCGTCGTCGACTCGCTGGACGACGCGGTCGCGCACATCCGCAGGTATGGCTCGGCCCACACCGACGCCATCGTGACCCGCTCCCAGCAGGCCGCCCGCAGGTTCGTGGCGACCGTGGACTCGGCGGCGGTCGCCGTGAACGCCTCGACCCGGTTCACCGACGGCGGGGAGTTCGGCTTCGGGGCGGAGATCGGCATCTCCACCCAGAAGCTGCACGCCCGGGGCCCGATGGGACTGCCGGAGCTCACCTCCACCAAGTGGATCTACACCGGCGAGGGCCACGTACGCGTGTGACCGCCGGCCGCGGGTGAGCCGGGGACGCGAGCCGAGGCCCGCGTCCCCGGCCCCGTGGGACCGCAGTGCCGCCTCCACAGTGCCGCGTCCGGGCCGCGTCTGGGCCGCGTCCGTGGCGGCGGGCGCGGCAGGTTTTCGGGCCGGCGGCCCTATCAGCTTCCGGTCTGTCCGCGCCATCGGTTTTATCGCGATCGGACGGCGCGCCTCCGCCTGTTCGGACGGCCGGACCGCTATGGTTGGCGCTCCTATGGCTGGACGTCTCGGGCGGGTCGGCCCCTACGCGCTGCTGGAGCGGCTGGGCCGGGGTGGCATGGGTGAGGTGTACCTCGCCGTCGGCCGCCGGGGCGACCGCGTCGCGCTGAAGATGCTGCGCGACCCTATCGAGAACGATCCCGACGCCCGATTACGGCTCGAACGCGAGGTGCGGGCGCTGCGCCGGGTCGAGAGCCCGTACGTCGCCCAGGTGCTCGACGCCGACCTGTCGGGTGACCGGCCGTACCTCGTCATGGACTACATCGAGGGGGAGAACCTCCTCGACGCCGTACGGCGGCACGGGCCGCTGCCCGAGTCTCGGCTCATCACGCTGGCGCAGGGCCTCGCGTCGGCTCTGGCGATCATCCACGCGGGCGGGATCGTGCATCGCGACGTCAAGCCGGCCAACGTCCTGCTGGGCGAGGACGGGCCGGTGCTGATCGACTTCGGCATCGCCCAGGTGCTCGACGCGACGCGGGTCACGATGACCGGCACGTTCCTCGGCACGCCCGGCTACTGCGCCCCCGAGGTCTTCGCCGAGGAGACCGTGGGGGCGCCCGCCGACGTGCACGGCTGGGCCGCCACGGTGGCGTTCGCCGCCACTGGACGGCCGACCTTCGGCCGGGGCACCGCCGAGTCGCAGATGTACGCGGTGCTGAACGGCAAGGCCGATCTGGTGGGGGTGCCTGCCGCGCTGCTGCCGCTCGTGCGCGCCGCCCTGCACCGCGACCCCGCCCGCCGCCCGACGGCCGCGCTGCTGGCCGACCGGCTGTCGCGGCTCGCACGGGTCGCCGGGGAGTCGTCCCGCGCGCCGGGCGAGCCGTCCGCCGCCGAGACCACCACGCGTACGGCGATGGAGGCGGCACGGGCCCGCGCCGCGTCCGACGCCAAGCCGGGCGCGAAGACGGGCACGAAACCGGACGCGAAGGCGGGGGTCAGGAAGGCGGCCAAACCGGAGGACAAGCCGGTCAGGAAGGGTGCCGAGACCACGGCGCGGGAGCCGGCGACGGCGGCCGAGCGGGCCGCCCGGCGCGGCGGCCCCGCCGCCCGGCCCCGGCGGGTGAAGGCGGCCACGGCACTCGCCACCGCGCCGGAGGGGGCGCCGGAAGGGGCGCTCGGCATCCCGACAGGGAACGCGGCCCTGGTGCTGGTCGCGCTGCTCGCCGTGCCGTGCGTGGTGGTGTCGGTGGTCTATCCGCTCGCGACCTTCGCGATCACGGCGGCCCTCGCGGTGGTGATCAGGGCGGTGTGGACCAGTCACTGGCTCGTACGGCGCCGCAAACCCGGCCGGGCCCGGGCCTGCCTGCGCGCGCTGGCGTTCCCGCTCACGCTGGCCGGTTCGGTGTTGTCGGCCGTCGCGTGGCCGGGGCTGCCCGCGGCCGCGGTGGCGTTCGCGGGGCTGTGGGCGATCTCCGGGGGACGTCTGGAGCCCGAGTGGTGGTCTCGGCCGGTGCCCGTGACGATCGCCGGGATCGCGTTCGGCGTCGTCAGCGGCGCGATCATCGGCCGGGAGATCGAGCGCGCGGGTGCGGCGATTCCCGGCCTGCGGAGGGAGGGCCTGCGCGCGCTCGCCGTCCTGGGCGGGTTCGTCGCGCTCTGCGCCGCCGCCGTCCGCGCCGTGGCGTTCTTCTTCTGACGGCTTCTGACAGCTTCTGACGGCCTTCCGACGACTGTGGAAGGCCCGCCGCGGTGCACACACGGCTCGTCCGGGCGGGCCTACCCGGCGCCCGCCCCGGTGCCTGTCCCTGGAGCCCGGGCTCCGGGCCCGGTCACGGTGGTCAGTTCTCGCGGCGGGCGAAGCGGTTGAAGATGCGCTCGCCGGCGTGGACCGCGCCCTCGGCGACGTCGCGCAACACGCCGATGAACGGGTCCTGCGACTGCGCCCACGACTCGCGGTAGGAGTTGGCCGCCGCCTTGATCTCGTCGGTGAGGCGGGCGTTGGCGTCGTCCTCGCGGCGGGGGTAGGTGCCGGCGATGATCCGGTCGTACTCTCCGCTGCGCCGCCAGCGGTCGAGCTCGGCGACGCGGCTCACCGCGAACGGGTGGGTCGTGCCGAGCATGTTGAGGACCTTGAGCAGGCCGTCGCGCACGTCGCCCGCGGTGTCGTACTCCCTGGCCTGGTCGAGGAACGCCTCGATGTTCATCTCGTGCAGGCGGGAGCCGCCGGCGAGCTTCATGAGCGCCCGCAGCGCGGCGTCGGGGTCCTGCCCGGCGAGCAGGCCGCCGCGGTCGGCGGACATCTCCGCCTTGCGCTGCCACTCCTCCAGGGCGGCGACGATGACCCGCAGGCCGATGTAGCCGAGCGGGATCCAGGCCACCCGGGTGGCCAGGCGGGTCAGGATCGCGAGCATCGTGCCGTACACGGCGTGGCCCGACAGGATGTGCGAGGTCTCGTGGCCGATGACGAAGCGCAGCTCCTCGTCGTCCATGAGGTCGAGCAGCCCGGTCGAGACGATGATGAACGGCTCGTCGAAACCGATCGCCATCGCGTACGCCTTCGGGTCCTGCTGCACGTAGATCTCGGGGATCCGGTGCAGGTCGAGGATGTAGGCGCTGTCGCGGCCCATGTCGTGCAGGGCGCGAAACTGGGTGTCGGTCGTGCGCACCGCGGAGGCCAGGAACATGAGGCGGAGCCGGCGCTCGCTGAACAGGCCGGACGTCCGCTTGAGCACCGCGTCGAATCCGGACAGCGACCGCATCGCGACGAGGGCGGAACGATCGGCGGGGTGTTCGTAGGCTCGCGAGCTGATGCCGGGCAGCTGCACGCGATTGCGATCGGGAGTGGTCATGTTCCGCATGCTATGTCTCACGGGCCGGACGCGCGCGGGCACAGCGGGGCGCCCGGGCCGTCACGGGAGGGCCGGTTTCCCGGTTGGTCCGGTAGGGGCGTTATCGTCCGTTCCATGCGTAACGGGACGGCGATCCGGCGACTGGGCGTGATGGGCGGGACCTTCGACCCGATCCACCACGGTCACCTGGTGGCGGCCAGCGAGGTGGCCCACCACTTCAACCTGGACGAGGTGGTGTTCGTCCCGACAGGTCAGCCCTGGCAGAAGGCCGAGCAGACCGTGTCCTCGTCCGAGGACCGCTATCTCATGACGGTGATCGCCACCGCGTCGAACCCGCGCTTCTCGGTCAGCCGGGTGGACATCGACCGGCCGGGCCCCACGTACACGATCGACACGCTGCGTGACATCTCCGCCGCGTACGGCCCGGACGTGGAGCTCTACTTCATCACCGGCGCCGACGCGCTCGCGCAGATCCTTAGCTGGCGCGACGCCGACGAGCTGTTCACGATCGCGCACTTCGTCGGCTGCACCCGGCCCGGCCACACGCTCCAGGACCCCGGCCTGCCGGCGGGCAAGGTCAGCCTGATCGAGATCCCGGCGCTGGCGATCTCCTCCTCCGAGTGCCGCGACCGGGTGGCCGCCGGGGAGCCCATCTGGTATCTCGTCCCCGACGGCATCGTGCAGTACATCAACAAGCGGCGCTTGTATCGCGATCCGGAGTCGTGACGGCCCGGCGCGGTCTCCGCCGGGCGTACGCCGCGGCGAGCGCGCCGGCGAACGCCGCGGCCCACAGCACCGGGCGGTAGGAGGTCAGGGCGAGGAGCCCGGCGCCGAGCGCCATCCCCACGGCGGTCGGGACGAACAGCACGGTGTTGGCGGTCGCCGAGACGGTGGCCAGCAGGTCGCGGGGTGCGATCCGCTGCACGGCGGTGAGGGCGGCGACCAGCACCCAGGGCAGCCCCAGCCCGGACAGCAGGCTCGCCGCCGCCACGACGGGCGTCGAGGGGAGGGCCCGCAGCGCCACCGAGGCGGCGTACAGGAGCCCTCCGGCGGCGGCCAGCCGCGCCTCGCCGGCCCGGCGCAGCAGCGGCCCCGCGATCATGCCGCCGAGCACCGTGCCGCCGCCCTGGATCGCGGACAGCACGCCGGTGAAGCCGGGCTCCTGGTGCAGGCCGTGATCGACGACGGCGAAGACGAGCGCCCCGTTGACGCCGGAGACCAGCATCAGCGCGGCCCCGGACAGCATGAGGCGGCCCAGGAGCGGGTCGCGGAACAGGAAGCGCGCCCCCTCCGCCGTCCGGGCCGCCCAGCCGCGCGTCACGCGGGCGCGTCGCACGGGGGCGGCCGGCAGGCGCAGCGTGCCGAGCAGCCACGCGCCGGCCGCGAACGTGGCCGCGTCGAGCGCGACCACCGCGTCGCCGCCCGCGACGGCGAACAGCCCGGCGCCCAGCAGCGGCGCGGCGAGGCGCGTGCCTTCCGACGCGCTCATGCGCAGCCCGTTGACCCCGGCCAGCAGGGTCTCCGGCACGGCGTCGGGCAGGACGGCCGCCTCCGCCGCGTCGAGCACGACGAAGCTCACGCCGTACAGCAGGAGCACCGCGAACACCAGCCAGACCTGCGCGGGGGAGCGGACCAGGAACAGCAGGCAGAGCGCCGCGCCCATCACGACGTTCGTCCAGACGAGCACGGGCCGGGCGCCGAGGACGTCGACCACCGCGCCGAGCGCGGGCCCGGCCACGCTTCCTGGACGCCGCCGGGCTGACCGAGCTGGCCGACGTACGGGTCCGGCGCGGAGGCAGGGAGCGCCGCTATCGGGCGGCGGGAGGCACGCCGCTGACCGAGCAGAGGGACGGCTTCCCGCTGCTCGCCGAGGCGCTGGCGCAGTCGCTGCGCGAGCGGGCCGGGCGGCGCCGCGCGGACGAGGAGGGGGTCACGGCCGACGCCGAGCTGTGGGTCGAGCCGGAGCTGTGGCACGACGTCCGCGGCAGGATCCTCGCCGCGATCGTGGACCTGCACGAGGGCGCGGTGGCCCCGCGCACACCGGGGACGATCCGGGTCGGCGCGACGGTCGCCGCCTTTCCCATGACGGAATCCACGGGCACCGAAGGACGTTGAACCCCTGATCCCGGGCATAACACCGGAATGACAGGGTGTGCCGGTAGGGTCTCCCCGGGAAAGCCGGTTGTACGGGGCACGCGGACTGTGCACCCTGGAATGACACTGTGCACCCTGGAAGAACCCGTCAACGGAGGACAGAACCGAATCGTGACAGCATCCGAGAGATCGATCCAGCTCGTGCGCGTGGCGGCCGAGGCAGCCGCGGAGAAGCTGGCCGACGACATCATCGCCTATGACGTGAGCGACCAGCTCGTCATCACCGACGCCTTCCTCCTCTGCTCCGCGTCCAACGACCGGCAGGTGCGCGCGGTCGTCGACGAGATCGAGGAGCGCCTGCGCGTGGAGGCCGACGCCAAACCCGTACGCCGCGAGGGGGAGCGGGAGGGCCGCTGGGTCCTGCTCGACTACCTCGACATCGTGGTGCACGTGCAGCACGAGGAGGACCGCAACTTCTACGCGCTGGAGCGCCTGTGGAAGGACTGCCCGTCCATCGAGCTGCCGGAGAGCGTCAAGCGGGTCGCCGCCCAGCGCGGGCACGGGGCGGCCCGGTGACGAACGCGATCATCGGAGCGGCGCGATGAGCCGCCGCGTCGTCTGCCTGCGGCACGGGCAGACGCTGTGGAACGTCGAGAAGCGCTTCCAGGGGCACACCGACATCGCACTGGACGAGACCGGCATCGCGCAGGCGGCCCGGGCGGCCTCCCTGCTCGCGGCCCTGCGGCCGACCATGCTCGTCTCCTCGGACCTGCGGCGCGCGTACGACACCGCCTCGGCCCTCGGCCGGCTCACCGGCCTCGACGTGTCGGTCGACAAGGACCTGCGCGAGCGCGGCGGCGGCGAGTGGGAGGGCCTGACCCGCGACGAGATCAGGGCGGGCTGGCCGGTCGAATACGAGGCGTGGGAGGCCCCGGGCGGCGAGGACGTGGGGCACGTCGCCGACCGGGTCGCCGACGCGATCGGGCGCTGGGCGGCCCGCCTCGACGACGACGGCCTGCTGGTCGTCGCCTCGCACGGCGCCGCGCTGCGGCTCGGCATCTGCCGGCTGCTCGGGCTGCCGCAGGAACTGTGGTCGGCGCTGGGCGGCCTCGGCAACTGCTCGTGGTCGGTGCTTGAAGAGGGCCGCCGGGGCTGGCGGCTGCTGGAGCACAACGCGGGCACGCTGCCCGAGCCGGTCAGCAGCGACGACAGCCCGGCCGCCACCGCGGACGGCTGAGACGCGTGTGACCGGTGACGATTAGGTAAACGGATGGGCATACCTATATGCTCTCCGAGCGCCGCGCCGGGAACACCCGGAGCGGTGGCAAGGGGCTATAGCGCAGCTGGTAGCGCACTTCCATGGCATGGAAGGGGTCTGGGGTTCGAATCCCCATAGCTCCACCCTTCATCCGGTGAGTTATCCGGCGGGCAGCGGGCTGCGGCGAGCGCCGCGTGGCGTGGACCAGGCCGCTTACGGCGCAGACCGGGACCAGCGCCGGATACCGCGGCACGGAGAACGCGAACCACAGCTCGCCCACGAGTGCCTCGCCCAGCGCCGCCGGCGAGGCGGCGGCGATCGACGTGCCGAGCGGCGCGCCCGCACCCGTCACCGTCGGCGTCGCCTGCAGCGTCTGAGGATCAGAGGCTCTTGAGATAGGCGAGCGACGGCATGAAGAAGTATTCGCCGCCCTTCATGGTCACGGTCTGGGGGACCTGGCGCTGCGGGGCGCTGAGCTTGGTGCTGTTCCACGCCTTCGGGTAGCGCACCTTGACGTCCCGCTTGCCCTGGCCGATCACGGGATCGTGGCCGGTGCCCTCGTCAGGGAAGCCGGGGTTGTCGGCCCAGGTCTGCTGGGTGAACTCGAACTGGCCCTGCAGGCTGGCGTTGAACGCCATGAACAGCAGGCCCACCCCGCCGGTCGGCCGGGCCGCCGGGGGCGCGTCGTCCCACGGCGTGTCGGTGCGCCTGCCGTACGTCTGGCCGCGCCGGGCCATCATCACGCCGAGCGTGCGCTCCAGGCCGCCGTCCCGGGAGTCACGGGGGTTTGCCTTGCGGATGTGCGCGCCGACCGGGCACTTGGCGCCGGGGTCGTCGCGGTAGCTGAAGTCGTTCTGCACAGGGTGGCCCTCGGAGCTGGGCCTGCCGTGCAGCCGCAGCGGCGTGCCGTTGCGGAACCGGCCGACCAGCATCGCGCCCGCGAGCGGCCGGTCGTCTCCCTTCAGGCCGAGCGCGTCGGCGAGGGCCTCCTCGGCCTCGCGGAACGCGCGGACGTTCTGCTCCAGCTTGCGCAGCACGAGGTAGCTGCCGAAGTGGCGGGCCGGGCGGGGAGCGAGGGGATCGGGGACGAGCACGTGGCTCAGCGGGAAGAAGGGATTCCAGTTGGCGCCGGACTCGGCGGCCACCTGGTCGGCGAGGAACAGCGGCTGGCTGCGGCCGTCCACGTAGCCGAAGTGCTCGATGCCCCGCCCCTGCGCGTCGCGCAGGCCCTCGCCCTTCTCCTCGCCGACGATCTTCGCGGTCTTCGGCAGCAGCGCGAGGACACGCTTGCGGGTGGCGGCGACCGGCTCGGGCGCGGCGTCGCCGATCAGCACGATCGCGTGGATCTCCTCCTGGTAGTGCTGCTCCCAGGCGCTCACCGCCGGGTCGTTCAACGTGTCCTTGCGCCGCTTCATCCCCGATTTGAACGCGTTGTCGGTGAATCGGGTGGTCGAGTGGCCCAGTTTCAGATAGCCGATTTTGCTGATGCCGACGCCCACGTACGGCGTGCCGGGTTTCTTCGTGCGGTTGAACGCGCGGACCTCCTCCAGGTGCTTCCTGGCCGATTTCATGAGCGGCGCCAGGGAGCGCAGGAAGCGCCTGCCGTCCGGGCCGTCGCCGAAGTGCACGAGGAGCAGGGACATGCTCTCCCGCACGTGCGCCTGGAGGATGTTCGGCTGCAGGTTGTCGAGCATGACCTTGGTGTCGGCGTCGAGTTTCGCCGAATCCCAGGCGAGCGGTTTGGCGTTGGACAGGTCGACAGGCATGTCGAATCCTTCCCCGTAGTGGAAATGTCGGGCCCCCACCCGATAAGAGCCATCATTCACGGAAAATGTTCTACGTAAAGGGAAATTCGCCAGGCGACGCCGGATACGTACACGGCTCCTGTCTCGCGCGTGCTCGGCCGGGCAGGCCTATTTCGCACCATCGGGGTAGTCGAGCGGTCATGACGAAGAGACGGCCTGTCGGCGTTGAAGAAGAGTTCCTTGTCGTCGATCTCGAGACCCGGCGGCTGACGCCGGTGGCGGAGTCGATGCTGGAGCGGCTGCCGGACGCGGGGTTCGCGGCCGAGCTGCAGCGCTCGGTGGTGGAGACCAACAGCACCCCGATGGAGGACCTGAGCGACGTGCGGGCCGAGATCGTGCGGCTGCGCCAGGGGCTCGTGTCCGCCGGTGAGCCGCTGGGGGTGGGCGTGATCGCCTCCGGCAGCACTCCGATCACCGGCATCGAGGGCTACACGTTCACGCCCGGGGAGCGCTACGAGTACCTGCAGGAGTCCTACCGGTTCCTCGCCCAGGAGCAGCTCATCTGCGGGGCGCAGGTGCACGTGGAGATCGACGACAGGGACGTGGCGGTGCTCGCCGCCCAGCGCGTGGAGGCGTGGCTCCCTCCGCTGCTCGCGCTCAGCGCCAGCTCGCCCTACTGGATGGACGAGGACAGCGGATATGCCAGCAGCCGCGCGCTGACCTGGCAGCGCTGGCCGACCGCGGGCCCGCTCGGGCCGTTCGCCGACGCCGCCGACTATGACAGGACGGCCGATGACCTGGTGGCCTCCGGCGTCATCGAGGACCGCGGCATGGTCTATTTCGACCTGCGGCTCAGCGCCCACGTGCCGACGGTGGAGATGCGCATCTGCGACTCCTGCCCGCTCGCGGACGACGTGGTGCTGCTCGCGGGTCTCTTCCGCGCCCTCATGACGAGGGAGACCGAGGCCGTGGAGCGGGGTGAGCCGCCGGCCGGCGAGCAGCGCCTTGCGCTGCTGCGGGCGGCCAACTGGCGGGCGGCCCGCGACGGGCTGGAGGGCGACCTGCTGTCGCCGGTGACGAGCAGGCCCGAACCGGCCCCGCGGCTCATCACGTGGATGCTGGAGGAGCTGCGGCCGACCCTGGAGGAGCTGGGCGACTGGGAGATCGTCTCGGAGCTCGCCGACGCGGCGCTGCGCCGGGGCAGCTCCGCCTCGCGCCAGCGGGGGGCGTACGCGGTCAAGGGGAAGCCCGAGGACGCGGTCGACCTGCTCCTCGCCGAGACCCGACGGCGCTAGGCGGCGCCGGGAGGCCGTGCGGCGGGGCGGGCGCGGGGGCCGATACCCTACTGGCCATGTCTGTGATCCCCGCCCCGAGCGCGGCATGAACGGCGCCTACTCGGGCTGGCTGATCGGCGCCGCCCTGGTGCTCGCACTGGTCAGCGTGATCACCGCCGTACGGAACCGGCCGATGGGGCCGGTGCTGCTGGCCGGGCTCGGGCTGCTCGAACTCGCCGTGCTCGCGCAGGCGGCCTTCGCGCTCGCCGATCTCGGCCACGTGACGGAGAAGGCGACCTTCATCGGCTACCTGCTGGGCACCGTGGTGATCCCGCCCGCCGCCATGTGGTGGGGCCGGGCGGAGCGCACCCGCTGGGGCCCCGGGGTCATCACCGTGGCCGCCTTCACCGTCGCCGTCATGACCGGGCGGCTGCTGCAGATCTGGAACGCGGGCGCATGAGTGCTCATTCCGGGCAGGACCGGGGCGGCGAGGCCGTACGCTCCGGGCCGGGACGCGTGCTCGTCGCCGTTTACGGCATCTTCGCGCTGGCCGCGACCTCACGCGCCGCCGTGCAGATCGCCACGAGATTCGCCGAGGCGCCGCTGGCGTACGTGCTGTCGGCGTTCGCCGGGGTGGTCTACATCGTGCTCACGGTGGCGCTGGCCCGCGGCGCACGGCGCGTCGCGGTCGCCGCCTGCGTGGTCGAGCTGGCCGGGGTGCTGGTCGTCGGCACGCTGAGCCTGGCCGACTCCGCCGCGTTTCCGCAGGCCACCGTGTGGTCCGGGTACGGCAGTGGCTACGGCTTCGTGCCGCTCGCGCTGCCCGTGATCGGCCTGCTGTGGCTGCTGCGCGGCGTGCGGCGTTCGTAGAACTTCTCCCAGGCTGGAACAAATGAGAGCGATGAGGGCTTTGGTATGGTGTCAATCGTAGGATGACCGGATGAGGGGAGATGTTGCGGCGATGAGTGCCGTCGTGACGCGGAGGGGCGTGCTCGCGTTGCGAGCACACGGCGGATCGATGGCGTGGCTGATCGCCGGGGGCATCGCCCTCGCCGCGTTGAACCTGCGTACCGCGGTGACCAGCGTGGGGACCGTGCTCGACCAGGTGAGCGCGGGGCTGGGCCTGTCGGCGGCGATGACCGGGCTGCTCACCACCCTGCCGGTGATGAGCTTCGCCCTGTTCGGCGCGCTGACGCCGGCCATGTCGCGCAGGATGGGGGAGCAGCGGCTGCTGCTCGGGGCGATCGTCCTGCTCGCGGCGGGCCAGGCCGCGCGCGCCCTCGCCGACTCCGCCGTGCCGTTCATGGCGGCCAGCGCCGTCGCGCTGGCGGGCGGCGCGGTCGGCAACGTCGTCATCCCCGCGCTGATCAAGAGGCACTTCCCCCGGCGGGCGGGGGCGATGACCACCGTCTACTCGACGGCCCTCGCGGCCGGGACGATGGTCGCCGCCGCCGCGACCGTTCCCGTGCAGCAGGCCGCGGGAGGCAACTGGCACGTGGCACTCGGGGTGTGGGCGGCTCTGGCCGCCGTGGCCGCGATTCCGTGGCTCGCGCTCAGGCGCGGTGAGCCGGAGCGGCGCGACACATCCGTGAGGGCCGGAGCCGACGGCCTCCTGCGCAGCAGGCTCGCCTGGGCCGTGGCCGGATATTTCGGCTCGCAGTCGCTCATCGCGTACGTGATGTTCGGCTGGCTGCCCCTGCTGCTGCGGGACAACGGCTACACCGCCGGGGAGGCCGGCCTGGTCCTCGCCGTGTTCACCGGGCTCGGGATCCCCGTCTCCATGGCGGTGCCCGCCCTGGCGACCCGGTTGTCCGGCCAGCGCCCGCTGGTGATCGCCTTCTCGGTCCTGTACGCGGCCGGCTTCGCGGGCCTGCTCACCGGGCACGCGCTGTGGGCGTGGTCGATCCTCGTGGCCGTCGGCGGGGGCACCTTCCCGCTCGCGCTGGCGATGCTGGCCATGCGGACCCGCACGCCGGCGGGCACCGCCGCGCTGTCGGCCTTCGGGCAGAGCGCCGGATATCTCATCGCCGGCGCGGGACCGATCACGTTCGGCCTGCTCCACCAGGTGAGCGGCGGGTGGGCGCTGCCGTTCGTGCTGCTGTTCGCGGCGCTCGCCGTACAGGTGGTGACCGGCTGGTACGCGGCGGCCGACCGCACCCTCGAAGACGAGACCCCGCCCGTGCCCGCCGGGGGCCGGGACGACCACGTCTCGCGGGGCGTGCGCGACCTGGTCACGGGACAGGCGCGCCGGCCGGCCGGCAAGGCGCGGCACGCGCGGACGGGCGACGGGGGCAAGGCGGCCCGGCCACGGCTGGCCCGCCCGGCCGGGCGGCACGAGGGGCGCCGCAGGTCGCCCTGCCCCTGAGGCCGCCGGGTTTACCTCCATCTCTCAGGGCAGGCGTAGTGCGGCAACCCACGAGAGAAGGAGAAGGCATGAGCTCGATCGAGCAGTCAGTCGACGTGAATGTCCCGATCCACACGGCGTACAACCAGTGGACGCAGTTCGAGAGCTTCCCGGAGTTCATGGAGGGCGTGGAGTCGGTCAAGCAGATCGGCGACACGCGCACCGACTGGGTCGTCGAGATCGCGGGCGTCCGCCGCGAGTTCGAGGCGGAGATCACCGAGCAGCACCCCGACGAGAGGGTGGCCTGGCGCTCGGTGGACACGCCGCGGCAGGCCGGCGTCGTGACCTTCCACCGGATCGGCGGCGACACGACGCGCGTCACGCTGCAGATGGAGTACGACCCCGAGGGCTTCCTGGAGAAGGCGGCCGACGCCCTGCAGATCGTCCGCATGCGGGTCAAGGGCGACCTGGAGCGTTTCAAGACGTTCATCGAGACGCGCGGCGGCGAGACCGGCGGCTGGCGCGGCGAGGTCCCCGGCCCGCACCAGCAGGACGACACGGGCCGCGCTCCCGGCGCCGGCGGCACGGGTTATGACATCGGCGAGCCGATGCCGCCCCGCACCGTGAACCCCGAGTATCCGCGCGAGACGCCGCTGCCGCCGCCCGGCACCGGCCCGGTCCCGCCCGCTCCCGGCACGGGCCCCGCTCCCGGCACCGGTCCGGTGCCGCCGCGGGACACGCCCGGTCCGGTGATCTGATCCGATGCAGTCAGGCCCGTCTCCCGAAAGGAGACGGGCCTGTTATTTCCGAGAAATCGGAAATTTATTTTGTCCTGATATGATGGACGGGATGTATTGTAGCCTCACGGGCGTATCCGGCAATCTCAACGAAAGGCATATCGCCCGTGTGTTACGAGCCCGACGCCGTGCCGCCCGTCTGCGGTTCTCCGATCACGACCGTCACGTCCGAACGCATCGTGCTGACCTCGGCCGACGGCGCGAACTTCGCGGCCTTCCTGTCCCGTCCCGGCCGGGTATCCGGCTCCGCGGTGCTCGTCCTGCCGGACAATCGCGGTTTGTCGGGGTTCTACGAGCGCCTCACCGAACGGCTCGCCGAGCAGGGCCACACCGCGCTCGCCATCGACTATTTCGGGCGTACGGCCGGGACCGATCCGAGGCCCGATGACTTCCCCTTCATGGAGCACCTGGGCAAGGCGCACCGGGACGGGCTGTTCGCCGACATCGCCGCCGGCGCCGCGCACCTGCGGGCCGAAGGAGGTGAGGACGTGGTGTCCCTCGGCTTCTGCTTCGGCGGGAGGCTCGCGTTCATGACGGCCAGGCCCGCCTTCGGATTCGCCGGGGTGATCGGTCTCTACGGATATCCGGACGTGCTCTTCGGCAACCCCGGCCCCACCCAGACGGCGGGCGAGCTGCGCGGGCCGATCCTGGGCCTGTTCGGCGGCGCGGACGAGGGCATCTCCGCCGAGGTGGTGAGCGCGTTCGATGAGGCGCTGGAGGGCGCCGGGGTGGCGCACGAGTTCGTCACCTATCCGGGAGCGCCGCACAGCTTCTTCGAGCTGGGCCGCCCGGAGCTCGCGGAGGCCTGCGCCGACGCCTGGTCGCGCATCCTCGGCTTCGTGAAGCGGACAGCCCGAGGCGACCTGACCTCGCCTCGGGCTGCCACGATGTAAGACTAAGCCTTCCGCGTCCCGTCACGCGCACCGGCACCCCCGAAAGTGCCCAAATGGTGATGCGGACGGCCGTGCGGACACGTTACGGTGCCCGCGTGACATTGATCGTCTCTCCACCTCCCGCCCGCTAGCGGGCGGCGCCATCCGGTGAGCCGGGCCTGGGCGGCCCGGCCGGTGGCCCCTGCCCGCCTGCGGGAATCGGGCCCACCTCACTGGAGAGACGTCGATGAACCATGCTCCAGCCCTGTCCGTACGGCAGGGCCTTGTCTACGTGTCCACCGCCGCGGTCGCTTGGGGAACCGGGGGAGCGGCGGGGGCGCTGCTGCACGGTGCGGGACAGCTGAGTCCCGTCGCCGTGTCGTTCTGGCGCTTCGCCTGCGGCGCGGTGCTCCTGCTCGCCGTCGCCCGCAGCCGGCCCTCCTGGCGGGTGGTGCTGCTCGTCGGCCCGGCGATGGCGGTGTGCCAGGCGGCCTACTTCGCGGCCATCGCCGAGGCCGGTGTCGCGGTCGCCACCATGATCACGATGGGCGCGGCTCCGCTCCTGGTGGCGGCCGGCGGCCGGATCTTCCTGGGCGAACGGCTGGGCCGCACCGGCCTCGGGTGCGCCGCGCTCGCCGTCGCGGGTCTCGCCATGCTCACGGGCGGCGCGCAGACCGTCACCCCGGCGGGAGCCGGCTACTCGCTGCTGTCTGCGGCGGCCTACTGCTGCGTCACCCTCACGACCCGCCGGATGCCCGCCGACGGCGTGGCAGTGTGGGGGTTCGCCGGGGGCGCGGCCTGCCTGCTGCCGCTCGCCGCGTCCGGAGGGCTGCTGCCCGCCGGGCACACCGTGACCAGCATGGTGACCAGCGTGCTGCTGCTCGGCTATCTGGCGGCCGTGCCGACGGCCCTCGCGTACGGGCTGTTCTTCGCGGGGCTGCGCGTCGTCGGCGGCACCACGGCGGCGGTCCTCTCCCTGCTCGAACCACTCGTCGCCGCCGTCATCGGCATCGTGCTGCTGGGGGAGCGGATGTCCGCCGTACAGGTGGGCGGGGCGATGGTGCTCCTGTGCGCCCTCGCCTGGCTCGCCAGGGGGGAACTTCGTGACGCTCCGCACCAACACAAGGGGAGCGGGAGCTGTTAGCGATACCATGAGCTGGGCACGTGCGCACACGTGGTCGCCAGGCGGAACGTTCCTCACCGGGCTCGTGACGCACAGTGATCACCGTTGTGGTGGCGCGGCCCGCTGTTATCGCAATCACTCAGGAAACCTGACCAGAATGAGCGGGGCGCGGCGGATGACGAAGGTCCGGCCTGGAGAGAGCCCGACCGAACGCCCGAAGGCGGCGGTCATGGAGGACGTCGCGGAGCTGGCAGGAGTGTCGGCGATGACGGTGTCGAGAGTGCTGAACGCTCCGGAGAAGGTGCGCCCGGAGACCCGGGCGCGCGTCCTCGCGGCGGTCCGCGAGCTCGACTACCGGCCCAACTCGGCGGCGCGGGTCCTCGTGACCGGCCGCTCGGGTGTGCTGGGGGTCGTCTGCTTCGACACCACCCTGTACGGCCCGGCCTCCACGCTCTTCGGCATCGAGCAGGCGGCAAGGGACAGCGACTACCTGGTCAGCATCGCCAGCCTGCCCGCGCTCAACCGAAGCTGGATCACCCGGGGCATCGACCGCCTGCGGTCCCAGTCCGTGGACGGCGTCATCGTCGTCGCGCCGCACGAGTCGGCCGCCGAGGGGCTGCGCCACCTTCCCCAGGGGCTCCCGGTGGTCGACGTCGGCGGCGGAACGGACCTGCCGGTGCCGGTGCCGGTCGCGGCGGTGGACCAGTACGCCGGTGCCGCCCGCGCCACCCGCCATCTGCTCAGTCTGGGTCACCGCACGGTCTGGCACCTGTCGGGCCCGCCCAACTGGATCGACGCGAACGGCCGGGTGGCAGGCTGGCGGTCGGCGCTGGAGGCGGAGGGCAGGGAGGTGCCCGAGCCGCTGGTCGGCGACTGGACCGCCCACTCCGGCTACGAGATCGGCAAGCGGCTCGCCCGTGAGCCCGAGGTGACGGCGGTCTTCGTGGCCAACGACCACATGGCGATGGGCGTGCTGCGGGCCCTGCGGGAGGCGGGCAGGCGGGTCCCCGACGACGTGAGCGTCGTCGGGTTCGACGACGTCCCCGAGGCGGCCTACTTCTGGCCGCCGCTGACCACCGTGCGGCAGAACTTCGGCGAGGTCGGCCGGCAGGCGTTCCAGCTCCTGCTGGACCGCATCGCCGGGGTGGAAGGCGAGGCGCGGCGCATGGTGGAGCCCGAGCTCGTGGTGCGGGAGAGCACCGGCGTCAGGCCCTGAAGGAGGCCGCCGCGCCGGCCGCGATCGGCGTGCCGTTCCGCGCGGACAGTGCGGACAGCGCGAACAGGCCGACCTGCTCGACATCCGGCGCGGCGGTGACCCTGGACGCCTGGACCCAGGACGACGGCGCTGACGACGCCGCTCACGATGGCCGCCGATAAGGCCGGTGGCCAGGCCTTTCTGCTCACTCGAGGGGCACTCCGGGTGCTGTTAACGTTCTCATTACGAGATGGTTGCAAAGTGAGCGCTAACAACGGGGATTCGGCCATCAGTTAAGGGCTATGCGACATGTCCGTCAATAGCGTGTTACCAGGATGTGTCGGTGTGACCGGACCGTAATCCCTCATCGCCTTGACGGAGGGTCGTGTTAACGCTCACAGTCTTCCCAAGCAGTTGAGAGGAGCACCAGTGGGACCCAACGTCGACCGTCGCCCGCCCGTCATGGCCGACGTGGCCAGGCTGGCCGGAGTGTCGCATCAGACGGTCTCGCGGGTGCTCAACGACCATCCGAACGTCCGCGCCGAGACCCGCACCCGGGTCATGCGGGCCATCGACCAGCTCGGTTATCGTCGCAACCTCGTCGCCCGGGCCCTGGTCACCAAGCACTCGCGCACGCTGGGCGTGGTCAGCTTCGACACGACGCTGTACGGCCCGGCGAGCACGGTATACGGAATCGAGCAGGCGGCACGGGACGCCGGTTACTTCGTCAGCATCGTGAGCCTTCGGACCATCGACAGGGCCGGGGTCAACGACGCGATCGGCTACCTCGCCGAGCAAGGTGTGGACGGCATCGTCGTCGTCGCCCCGCAGCGGTCGGCGGCGCGGGCGCTCGACGACCTGCCGGCGGGCATGCCCGCCGTGGCCGTCGAGGGCTGGCATCAGGGCGAGGTCTCCGTGGTGAGCGTCGACCAGGTGGAGGGCGCCAGGCTGGCGACCTCGCACCTGCTCGACCTCGGGCACGAGACCGTCTGGCATGTCAGCGGCCCGGCGGACTGGCTGGAGGCCGAGGGGCGCATCGAGGGCTGGCGCGCGGTTCTGACCGCCGCGGGGCGGCCCATTCCCGGCATGCTGACCGGCGACTGGAGCCCGCGTTCGGGCTACCGGGCCGGCAAGGAGCTCGCCGCGATGGCCGGCGACGTCACCGCGGTGTTCGTCGCCAATGACCAGATGGCACTCGGCCTTCTGCGCGCGTTCACGGAGGAGGGGGTGAAGGTACCCGAGCAGATCAGCATCGTGGGCTTCGACGACATCCCTGAGTCGGAGTTCTTCTCCCCGCCGCTCACCACCATCCGACAGGACTTCGGGGCCGTAGGCAGGCGCAGCATCGACGTGCTGCTCCGGCAGATCGAGTCGGGCGAGGCGCTGCCCCACGAGCGTCTCGTCGTGCCTCCCCAGTTCGTGCTCAGGGGAAGCACGGCCGCGCGCTAGCCGTACGGAAACACATTGGATGAGCAGCGCTGCGCCCAAGGTGTTAGCGCTAACTTTAGAAAGGATCCCCCCCAAGTGTTGAAGAGGTTCTCGGCACTGATCCTGGCCGGTGCCACGGCCCTGACGATGGCCGGTTGCAGCAGCAGCGACGGCGGCGACTCGTCCGTCGGCGGCGGCGCCGACGACGGCAAGCTCGTGATGGGCTTCGCCCAGGTCGGCGCGGAAAGCGGTTGGCGCACCGCCAACACCAAGGACATCCAGGAGGCCGCGAAGGCCGCCGGAGTCGAGCTGAAGTTCTCCGACGCGCAGCAGAAGCAGGAGAACCAGATCAAGGCGATCCGGTCCTACATCCAGCAGAAGGTCGACGTGATCGCCTTCTCGCCGGTCGTCGAGTCGGGCTGGGACACCGTGCTCAAGGAGGCCCAGAACGCGAAGATCCCGGTCATCCTCACCGACCGGGCCGTGGACTCCAAGGACACCAGCCTGTACAAGACCTTCCTCGGCTCCGACTTCGTCGAGGAGGGCAAGAAGGCCGGTCAGTGGCTGGTCGACCAGTACAAGGACAGCAAGGACGACGTGAACATCGTCCAGCTTGAGGGCACCACCGGCTCCGCGCCCGCCAACGACCGCAAGTCCGGGTTCCAGGAGGTCATCTCCGCCGATCCGAAGTTCAAGATCATCGCTTCGCAGAGCGGCGACTTCACCCGCGCCAAGGGCAAGGAGGTCATGGAGGCCTTCCTGAAGTCCAACCCCGACATCGACGTGCTGTACGCGCACAACGACGACATGGGCCTCGGCGCCATCGAGGCGATCGAGGGCGCGGGCAAGGTCCCGGGCAAGGACATCAAGATCATCACTGTCGACGCGGTGCACGACGGCATGCAGGCCCTCGCCGACGGCAAGATCAACTTCATCGTCGAGTGCTCCCCGCTGCTCGGCACCCAGCTGATGGACCTCGCCAAGAAGGTCGTCGCCGGCGAGCAGGTGCCCCAGCGGGTGGTCACCGAGGAGACCACCTTCACCCAGGAGCAGGCCGCGGAGGCTCTGCCCAACCGTAAGTACTGATCGGGTTCCGGGCCGCCCCGCCACCGGGGCGGCCCGCCCCACGACGAGGCGAGGATCGAGAGACAGAGGAAGGGGCGCCGCATGGCCGCACCCGCGCCGATCCTGCGGATGAGCGGGATCGGCAAGCAGTTCCCCGGCGTGAAGGCACTGGACGGCGTCGACTTCCGGCTGCTTCCGGGCGAAGTCCACGCGCTGATGGGAGAGAACGGCGCCGGCAAGTCCACCTTGATCAAGGTGCTTACCGGCGTCTACGACATCGACGCGGGCGAGATCGAGCTGGAGGGCCGGCCGGTCGCCTTCTCCAGCCCTCTCGCCGCGCAGCAGGCGGGCATCAGCACCGTCTATCAGGAGGTCAACCTCTGCGCGAACCTGTCGGTGGCGGAGAACATCTTCATCGGCCGTGAGCCCCGCCGCTTCGGCCGCATCCAGTGGAAGGCGATGCGCCGCCGGGCCGAGGAGATCCTCGCCCGGCTCGAGCTCGATCTCGACGTGTCGGCGCCCCTGTCGTCGTATTCGCTGGCGATCCAGCAGATGGTCGCGATCGCGCGGGCCGTCGACATCGACGCGAAGGTGCTCATCCTCGACGAGCCCACCTCCAGCCTCGACGCGGGCGAGGTCGCCCAGCTCTTCCGGGTGATGCGCAGGCTCAAGGAGCAGGGCATCGCGATCCTGTTCGTCTCGCACTTCCTCGACCAGATCTACGAGATCTCCGACCGGATGACGGTGCTGCGCAACGGGACGCTCGTGGGGGAGTACCTCACCAGCGAGCTGAGCCAGGTCGAGCTGATCGGCAAGATGATCGGCCGGGAGCTGGCCGACCTGGAGAAGCTGGAGGAGCGCCCGCCGGCCCGCGAGGGCGCCCCGCTGGTCGAGGCCGAGAAGCTGGGCCGCACCGGCGCCATCCAGCCGTTCACACTGACCATCCACGAGGGCGAGGTCGTCGGCCTGGCCGGGCTGCTCGGCTCGGGCCGTACGGAGATCGCCCGGCTGCTGTTCGGGGCCGACCACGCGGGCACGGGCTCTTTGAAGATCGACGGTGAGCCGGTCAACCTGCGTACGCCGCGATCCGCGGTCTCCCGGAAGCTGGCCTTCTGCTCGGAGAACCGGCGGGCCGAGGGGCTGATCCCCGACCTGACGGTGCGGGAGAACCTCGTCCTCGCCCTGCAGGCCTCCCGCGGCTGGACCCGGCCGATCCCGCGGCGCAGGCAGGACGAGCTGGTCGACAAGTACATCGCCGCGCTGAACATCCGCCCGGCCAACCCCGACCAGCTCATCAAGAACCTCAGCGGCGGCAACCAGCAGAAGGTGCTGCTGGCCCGCTGGCTCATCCTGGAGCCCCGCCTGCTCATCCTCGACGAGCCCACGCGCGGCATCGACGTCGGCGCCAAGGCCGAGATCCAGCGCCTGGTCGCCGAGCTGTCGGACGGCGGGATGGCCGTGCTGTTCATCTCCGCCGAGCTGGAGGAGGTGCTGCGGCTCAGCCACAGGGTCGGCGTGCTGCGCGACCGCCGGCTGGTCGCCGAGCTGGACAACGACGAGGGCCTGACCACCGACACTCTGACGGAGACGATCGCGAGCGGAGCCCGATCATGAGCCGGATCCTCAAGCACCGCCTGTTCTGGCCCGTGGTCGTCCTGGTCGCGCTGCTGGCGCTGAACCTCTTCTTCACCGACGGCTTCTTCAAGATCGAGATGAAGGAGGGGCACCTCTACGGCAGCCTCATCGACATCTTCCGGTTCGGCGCGCCTTTGATTCTGGTGTCGCTCGGCATGACGCTGGTCATCGCCACCAGCGGCATCGACCTGTCGGTCGGCTCGGTCGTGGCGATCGCCGGCGCGCTGGCCTGCCTGCGCATCAGCGGCCTGTCCGACCAGAACTCGGTGAGCGGTGTGCTCGGGGCCGTGGGCCTCGCGCTGGTGCTGTCGGTGGTCCTCGGCGCGTGGAACGGCTTCCTGGTCGCCGGCATCGGCATCCAGCCGATCATCGCGACGCTGATCCTGATGGTCGCCGGGCGCGGCCTGGCCCAGCTCATCACCGACGGCCAGATCACCACCGTCAACAGCTCGCCGTACAAGCTGATCGGTGGCGGCTACTGGCTGACGCTGCCGTTCGGGATCATCGTCGTGGCGGTCGTGCTCGCCCTCACCGCGTTCCTCACCCGGCGCCTGGCGCTCGGCCTGCTCATCGAGTCGGTCGGCGGCAACGCCGAGGCGAGCCGCCTGGCCGGCATCAGCGCCCGCGGCGTGCTCATGACGGTGTACGCGTTCTGCGGGCTGTGCGCCGGCATCGCAGGCCTGATGATCAGCTCGAACGTCTCCAGCGCCGACGGCAACAACGCCGGTCTGTGGATCGAGCTGGACGCGATCCTCGCCGTCGTCATCGGCGGCACCCCGCTGTCCGGCGGCCGGTTCTCGCTCAGCGGCACGGTGCTGGGCGCCCTCATCATCCAGACGCTGACCACCACGATCTACTCGATCGGCGTTCCGCCGGAGACGACGCTGCTGTTCAAGGCGCTCGTGGTGACGATCGTCTGCCTGATCCAGTCCCCGGCCTTCCGCACGAAGGTGTTCCACCGCCGCAGACGCCCGGTCACGGCGTCCCCGGCGCCCGAAGAGAAGGTGAGGGTCACGGCGTGACGGGCATCACCGGTCTGCTGGACCGCCGCCGTGCGATCCCGCAGAAGTACATCCCGGTCCTGGTGACCGCGGGCCTGTTCGTGGCCATGTTCGTGGCGGGCGGCATCCGCTACCAGAACTTCGCCACCGGGCAGATCATCCTCAACGTCTTCATCGACAACGCGTTCCTGCTGGTCGTCGCGGTCGGCATGACGTTCGTGATCCTCACCGGCGGCATCGACCTGTCGGTCGGCTCGGTGGTCGCGCTGGCCACGATGCTGAGCGCCAGCCTGCTCAAGGACGGCTGGCCGGCGTACGCGGTCATGGTGCTGGTGCTGGTGATCGGCGCGGTGCTGGGCCTGGCGATGGGCGCGATCATCCACTATTTCGAGATCCAGCCGTTCATCGTCACGCTGGCCGGGATGTTCCTCGCCCGCGGCCTGTGCTACACGATCAGCACAGAGTCGATCCCGATCGACAACCCGACGTTCACCGACATCGCCCAGTCGCGGATCAACCTCGGCGGCGACCTGTCGGTCTCCCCGAGCGCGGTGATCGCGGTGGTGGTCGTGCTGATCGGGGCGTACGTGCTGCACTACACGCGGCTCGGCCGCAACGTCTACGCGACCGGCGGCAGCGAGCAGTCGGCCCTGCTCATGGGTCTGCCCGTGGCCCGTACGAAGATCGCGGTCTACACGATCAGCGGGTTCTGCTCGGCGCTCGGCGGCCTGCTGTTCGCCTTCTACTCGTTGTCGGGCTACGGCCTGAGCGCCGTGGGCATGGAGCTGGACGCGATCGCGGCGGTCGTCATCGGCGGCACGCTGCTGACCGGCGGGAGCGGCTTCCTCTTCGGCACCGTGCTCGGTGTGCTCGTGCTGGGACTGATCCAGACGATCATCAGCTTCGAGGGCACGCTCAGCTCCTGGTGGACCAAGATTTTTATCGGTTTGCTGCTCTTTGTCTTTATCCTCCTGCAGCGCGTATTTTCAGGTGGCTCACGCCGCAGAGTTCCCTGATGTGCGGAAAGTCCTATCCTTCAATCGGCCGCACACCGGTGTGCGGCGACCCCCAAGGAGATCTACATGAGGTTGCTACGAATCGGGGGCGTGGTGTCCGCCATCGCGCTCGCCGCGACCATGACCGCCTGCGGCTCCAGCCAGAAGACGGTGGACACGGAGGCGTCCGCGTCCTCCGGGGCCGGCAACGCCGGGGCCCTGATCGGCGTCACCATGCCGACGAAGTCGTCGGAGCGCTGGATCCACGACGGCGACAACGTCAAGCAGCAGCTTGAGGCCCTGGGCTACCAGGTGGACCTCCAGTACGCCGAGAACGACATCCCCACCCAGGTCAACCAGATCGAGAACCAGATCACCAAGGGCGCCAAGCTCCTGATCATCGCCTCGATCGACGGCACCGCGCTCACCTCGCAGCTGCAGGAGGCCGCGGACAACAAGATCCCGGTCATCGCCTACGACCGGCTCATCCGCAACAGCCCGAACGTCGACTACTACGCCACCTTCGACAACTTCAAGGTCGGCGTGCAGCAGGCGAACTCGCTGCTCAAGGGCCTCGGCGTCGACGCCGGCAAGAAGGGCCCGTTCAACGTCGAGCTGTTCGGCGGCTCGCCCGACGACAACAACGCCACCTTCTTCTGGAACGGCGCGATGTCGGTGCTCCAGCCGAAGATCGACGACGGCACGCTGAAGGTCAAGAGCGGCCAGACGGACTTCAAGCAGGCCGCCATCCTGCGGTGGGACCCCGCCACGGCGCAGAAGCGCATGGAGGACATCCTCACCAAGACCTACACCGGCGGCACCAAGGTCGACGGCGTGCTGTCGCCGTACGACGGTCTTTCGATCGGCATCCTGTCGGCGCTCAAGAGCTCCGGCTACGGCACCAGCGGCCAGCCGTACCCGGTCGTGACCGGCCAGGACGCCGAACTCGCCTCGGTCAAGTCGATCATCGCCGGTGAGCAGTACTCCACCATCTTCAAGGACACCCGCAAGCTCGCGGAGCAGACCGTGAAGATGGCCGACGCGGTGCTGAAGGGCCAGCAGCCCGAGGTGAACAACACCACGGACTACAACAACGGCAACAAGGTCGTTCCGTCGTACCTGCTCGACCCGGTGGTCGTCGACAAGGACAACTACAAGGACGTCATCATCGGCAGCGGCTACTACACAGAGGACCAGCTCAAGTAGGGATCGGGGCCCGGGGAGCAGTCCCCGGGCCCTCCCTGAGCGGGGGGCACATGACCGAGCACATCTTGCGGATGAGCGGGATCACCAAGACGTTTCCCGGGGTGAAGGCGCTGCAGGACGTCAATCTGGCGGTGCGGCGGGGAGAGATCCACGCGATCTGCGGCGAGAACGGCGCCGGCAAGTCGACGCTGATGAAGGTGCTGTCCGGGGTCTATCCCCACGGCCAGTACGACGGCGAGATCACCTTCGAGGGCAAGCGTTGCGAGTTCGGCGGCATCCGCGACAGCGAGCACGCCGGAATCGTCATCATCCACCAGGAGCTGGCGCTGTGCCCGCAGTTGTCGATCGCGGAGAACATCTACCTCGGCAACGAGCGGGCCACACGCGGCTTCATCGACTGGAACCGCACCAACTACGAAGCAGGCGAGCTGCTGAAACGGGTCGGCCTGCGGGAGAACCCGACCACGACCGTCTCCGACATCGGCGTGGGCAAGCAGCAGCTCGTGGAGATCGCCAAGGCGCTGTCGAAGGAGGTGAAGCTCCTCATCCTCGACGAGCCGACCGCGGCGCTCAACGACGAGGACTCGGCCCACCTGCTCGACCTGCTGCGCGGGCTCAGGGACGAGGGCATCACCTGCGTGATCATCTCGCACAAGCTCAACGAGGTGATCGCGATCGCCGACTCCGTCACGATCCTCCGGGACGGGCGCACGATCGAGACGCTCGACATGGCCTCGGGCGACGTGACCGAAGACCGCATCATCTCGGGGATGGTCGGCCGCGCCCTCGACAACCGCTTCCCGCCGCGTACGCCGGCGATCGGCGAGGAGGCGTTCCGGATCGAGGACTGGACGGTCTACAGCCCCAGCCAGCCCGGCAGGAAGGTGGTCGACGGGGCCTCGCTCACGCTGCGGCGGGGTGAGATCGTGGGCCTGGCCGGGCTGATGGGCGCCGGCCGCACCGAGCTGGCGATGAGCGTGTTCGGCCGGACGTACGGCGTGCACATCTCCGGCAGGATCTTCAAGGACGGCAGGCCGATCGAGATCCGCACCGTGCAGGACGCGATCAGGCACGGCGTCGCCTACGCCACCGAGGACCGCAAGCGGTACGGCCTCAACCTGATCGAGGACATCAAGCGCAACATCAGCGCGGCGTGGCTGAAGGGCCTGTCGAGGCGGGGCTGGGTCAACGAGTACGAGGAGTACCGCGTCGCCCAGCAGTTCCGCGCGAGCATGAACATCAAGGCGCCGGACGTCGACAGCGTCGTCGGCAAGCTGAGCGGCGGCAACCAGCAGAAGGTCGTGCTCTCCAAGTGGATCCTGACCGAGCCTGACGTGCTGATCCTCGACGAGCCGACCCGGGGCATCGACGTCGGCGCCAAGTACGAGATATACGTGATCATCAACCGTCTGGCGGAGCAGGGCAAGGCCGTGCTGGTGATCTCGTCTGAACTGCCCGAGTTGCTCGGTCTCTGCGACCGCATCTACACGCTCTCGGAGGGGCGCGTCACCGGCGAGGTGCCGCGCGAGGAGGCCACACAGGAACGCCTCATGTATCTCATGACCAAGGGACAGGAGTCGCTCGCATGAGCAGCATCACGCCCGCCGACATCGAGGTCGGCGCCAAGGGCGGCGGGGGAGCGCCGGGGCGGCCGGGCCGGGTGTCGCTCGGCGGGCTGTCGCTCAACCTGCGCTCCAGCGGCATCTACATCGCGTTCGCGCTGATCATCGCGTTGTTCTCGGTGCTGACCGACGGCGCGCTGCTCCAGCCGCAGAACATCTCCAACATCATCGTCCAGAACTCCTACATCCTGATCCTCGCGATCGGGATGATCCTGATCATCATCGCGGGGCACATCGACCTGTCGGTCGGCTCGGTGGTCGCGGTCACCGGCGCGCTGGCCGCCGTGCTCATGGTGAACATGGGCGTGCCCTGGCCGCTGGCCCTGCTGATCACGCTCGTGGCCGGTGCGCTGATCGGGGCCTGGCAGGGGTATTGGATCGCCTACTTCGGCATCCCCGCGTTCATCGTCACGCTGGCCGGCATGCTGCTCTTCCGGGCGCTGACCCTGACCGTGCTGGGCAACCAGGGCATCGGCCCGTTCCCCGACCAGGTCCGGACACTGGCCAACGGCTTCACCGACGGCTGGCTGGGCAACATCGGCCTCGGCCCGCTCGGGGGCGCCGACCTGTTCAGCCTGCTGATCGGCATCGTCGCGATCGCCGGCATGGTCCTCGCGCAGTGGCGCAGCCGCAGCGCGCGCAAGGGGTATGGCCAGACGGTCGACTCCCTGGCGCTGTTCGTGCTGAAGATGGCGGCCGGAGCCGCGCTGATCCTCTTCCTCGTCGTGCAGCTCGCCCGCTTCAAGAACCTGCCGTGGGTGCTCGTGCTGCTGGCGGTGCTCGTGCTGGCGTACTCGCTGATGGCCAACCGCACCGTCTTCGGCCGGCAGATCTACGCGATCGGCGGCAACCTCCAGGCGGCCGTGATGTCCGGCGTCAAGGTCAAGTCGGTCGTCTTCTGGATCTTCGTCAACATGGGGGTGCTGTCCGCGATCGCCGGCGTCATCTTCGCCGGGCGGCTCAACCAGGCGGGTCCCACCGCGGGCAACAGCTTCGAGCTGGACGCGATCGCCGCGGCCTTCATCGGCGGCGCGGCCGTCCAGGGCGGCGTGGGCAAGGTCGTCGGCGCGATCACCGGCGGTCTGATCATGGCGGTGATCAACAACGGCATGTCGCTGATCGGCTCGCCCAGTGAGCGGGTGATGCTCGTCAAGGGTGCCGTGCTGCTCGCCGCGGTGGCGTTCGACGTGTGGACCAAGCGCAGGGCAGGCACCGCACGCTGATGGCCTCAGACATCGACAGGAACCCGGGCCGCCGGCCGCACCGCCGGTCGGCGGCCCCGTCCCGGTCGGCACGACAGCTTGTGGAGGTTGAGTGTGAGCGTTAACAATGACCGCTATGTGGTCGGTGTGGACTACGGCACGTTGTCCGGCCGCGCCGTGGTGGTGCGGGTGAGCGACGGCGCGGAGCTCGGGAGCGCCGTGCACGAGTACGCCCACCGCGTGATCGAGGACGCGCTGCCCGGCTCCGGGGTCCGCCTCGCGCCCGACTGGGCACTGCAGTCGCCGGCCGACTGGATCGACGTGCTGCGCAACGCCGTGCCGAAGGCCCTGGCCGACGCGCAGGTCTCCGCCGAGCAGGTCGTCGGCATCGGCACGGACTTCACGGCCTGCACGATCCTGCCCGCCACGGCCGACGGCCGTCCGCTGTGCGAGGAGTTCCCCGAGCGGCCGCACGCCTGGCCGAAGCTCTGGAAGCACCACGCGGCCCAGCCGCACGCCGACCGCATCAACGCGCTGGCCGCCGAGCGCGGCGAGGCGTGGCTGCCGAGGTACGGCGGCAAGATCTCCTCCGAGTGGGCCTTCGCCAAGGGCCTGCAGCTGCTGGAGGAGGACCCGGAGATGTACGACCGGGCCGACCGCTGGATCGAGGCCGCCGACTGGATCATCTGGCAGCTCACCGGCGTGGAGACCCGCAACGTCTGCACCGCCGGATACAAGGCCGTCTTCCAGGACGGCGCCTACCCGTCCGAGGACTTCCTGGCCGCGCTGAACCCCGCCTTCTCCGGGTTCACCCGGAAGCTCGGCCAGGAGCTCGCGCCGCTCGGCGGGCTCGCCGGTCGCCTGACCGCGCGGGCCGCCGAGTGGACGGGACTGCCCGAGGGCATCGCGGTCGCGGTCGGCAACGTCGACGCCCACGTCACCGCCGCCGCGGCCGACGCCGTGCGGCCGGGCCAGATGGTGGCCATCATGGGCACCTCCACCTGCCACGTCATGTGCTCCGACCAGCTCGCCGAGGTCCCCGGCATGTGCGGCGTGGTGCGCGACGGCATCGTCCCCGGGCTGTGGGGCTACGAGGCCGGGCAGTCCGCCGTCGGTGACATCTTCGGCTGGTTCGTGGACAACTGCGTGCCCGCCGCGTACGCCGAGCGCGCGGCGGAGGCGGGCGTCGGCCTGCACGAGTACCTGACCTCGCTCGCCGCCGAGCAGCGCGTGGGGCAGCACGGGCTGGTCGCGCTCGACTGGCACGGCGGCAACCGCTCGGTCCTGGTCGACCACACCCTGTCCGGCGTGATCGTCGGGCAGACGCTCGCCACCCGGCCCGAGGACGTCTACCGCGCGCTCATCGAGGCCACCGCGTTCGGCGCCCGCACGATCGTGGAGACGTTCGAGGCGGCCGGGGTGCCGGTCGAGGAGTTCGTGGTCGCCGGCGGCCTGCTCAAGAACCGCTTCCTCATGCAGACGTACGCCGACGTGCTGCGCCGCCCGCTGTCGGTGATCGGCTCCGACCAGGGGCCGGCCCTCGGCTCGGCCATCCACGCCGCCGTCGCGGCGGGCGCCTACCCCGACATCACGGCCGCCGCGGCGGCGATGGGCAAGCGCGAGGCGGCGGCGTACGTGCCCGACGCCGGGCGGGCCGACGCCTACGACCTGCTGTACGCCGAATATCGCAGGTTGCACGACCACTTCGCGGACGGCGAGATGCTCCACCGGCTCCGCGCGATCAGGAACGAGGCCAGCGCATGATCGATGAACTTCGCAGGGAAGTCTGCCGGCTCCACGCCGAACTGGTGCGATACAACCTCGTCGCCTGGACGGCCGGCAACGTGTCGGGCCGGGTGCCGGGCGAGGACCTGTTCGTCATCAAGCCCAGCGGGGTGTCGTACGACGACCTGACCCCCGAGTCGATCGTGGTCTGCGACCTCGACGGCAACCTCGTCGAGGGCGACCTGGCGCCGTCCAGCGACACGGCCGCGCACGCGTACGTCTACCGGCACATGCCGGAGGTCAACGGGGTCGTGCACACCCACTCCACGTACGCCTCGGCATGGGCGGCCCGTGGTGAGGCGATCCCGTGCGTGCTCACCGCGATGGCCGACGAGTTCGGCGGCGAGATCCCCGTCGGGCCGTTCGCGCTCATCGGCAACGACGACATCGGCAAGGGGATCGTCGCGACCCTGACCGGGCACCGTTCCCCCGCCGTGCTGATGCAGAACCACGGCGTGTTCACCATCGGCGGCTCGCCGAAGGCGGCCGTCAAGGCCGCCGTGATGTGCGAGGACGTCGCCCGCACCGTGCACATCTCCCGGCAGCTCGGCGAACCCCTGCCGATCGCCCAGGGTGACATCGACCGCTTGTACGACCGCTATCAGAACGTCTATGGACAGAGGAGTCACCTGTGAAGCTTTGGTTCCTGACCGGTAGCCAGGGCCTGTACGGCGAGGACACGCTTCGGCAGGTGGCCGAGCAGTCCCAGCGCATCGCCGAGCAGCTGGGCGAGGCCCTGGGGGAGTCGGCGCCGTTCGAGATCGAGTGGCGGCCGGTGCTCACCGACGCGGCGGCCATCCGCCGCGTCTGCCTTGAGGCCAACAGTGACGACGACTGCATCGGCCTGATCGCGTGGATGCACACGTTCTCCCCGGCCAAGATGTGGATCGCCGGGCTGGACGCGTTGCGCAAGCCGCTGCTGCACCTGCACACGCAGGCCAACGTGGAGCTGCCGTGGAGCTCCATCGACATGGACTTCATGAACCTCAACCAGGCCGCCCACGGCGACCGCGAGTTCGGCTACATCCAGACGCGCCTCGGCGTGCCGCGCAAGACCGTCGCGGGTCACGTGAGCGACCCCGCGGTGACGGCGCGCATCGCCACCTGGGCCCGCGCCGCGGCGGGCCGGGCCGAGATCGGCTCGCTGCGCCTGGCCCGCTTCGGCGACAACATGCGCGACGTCGCCGTGACCGAGGGCGACAAGGTCGAGGCGCAGCTCCGGTTCGGCGTGTCGGTGAACACCTACGGCGTCAACGAGCTGGTCGAGGCCGTGGACGCCGCCGCGGACGCCGACGTGTCGGCCCTGGTCAAGGAGTACGACGACCTCTACCGGCTGGCCCCCGAGCTGCGCGCGGGCGGGGACCGGCACGAGTCGCTGCGTTACGCGGCCCGCATCGAGCTGGGCCTGCGGCACTTCCTGGAGGGCGGGGGCTTCAAGGCGTTCACCACGAACTTCGAGGACCTGGGCGGGCTGCGCCAGCTTCCCGGCCTGGCCGTGCAGCGGCTCATGGCCGAGGGCTACGGCTTCGGCGGCGAGGGCGACTGGAAGACCTCCGTGCTGCTGCGCACGCTCAAGGTCATGTCGGCGGGCCTGCCCGGCGGCACCTCGTTCATGGAGGACTACACCTATCACCTCACCCCGGGCGAGGAGCTCATCCTCGGCGCGCACATGCTGGAGGTCTGCCCGACGATCGCGTCGGACACCCCGTCGTGCGAGATCCACCCGCTGAGCATCGGCGGACGGGAGGACCCGGTGCGGCTGGTGTTCGACGCCGCCCCCGGCCCCGCCGTGGTGGTCGGCCTGTCCGACATGGGCGAGCGGTTCCGGCTGGTGGCCAACGAGATCGACGTGGTCGCCCCGCCCGAGCCGCTGCCCGCCCTGCCGGTCGCCCGCGCCGTGTGGCGGCCCCGGCCCGACCTGCGCACCTCCGCCGAGTCGTGGATCACGGCGGGCGCCCCGCACCACACGGTGCTCTCCTCGGCCGTCGGGTCGGAGGAGCTGACCGACTTCGCCGACATGCTCGGCGTCGAGCTGCTCGTCATCGACGAGGCGACCACCCCGCGCCAGTTCGCCAAGGAACTGCGGTGGAACCAGGCCTACTATCGGCTCGCGCAAGGGTTCTGAAGCTCAAGGTCATGATGTCTCGCGGGCCCTTCCCCTCCTGGGGAAGGGCCCGTTCGCGTTCCGTCAGGCCGCACGCCGGGACAGGGGCCGCGCGGCGAGCGCGGCCTCGGCCGCCGCGAGCGCGCTGTTGATCGAGACCTCGCCGAGCAGGCCGGGCGCCGCGACCTGGTCGCCGGCCAGCCACACGCCGTCGCCGCGCCGCACCGCAGGCCGGTCGCGCCACGTCGCGCCGGGCAGGTCGAGCGCGCCGGTGCGCCCGGCGGCCACGGCGTCGCGGCGCCAGGTCGTCCGCTCGTGCCAGCCCGGCAGGGCCAGGTCGGCGATCCGCTCCAGCCGCGCGATCGCCGCGGCCCTCGACTCGCCGGGACGCATCGGCATCTCCATCTGGACGAGGCTCTCGCCCTCGGGCGCCAGCGACGGGTCGGGCAGCGTGTAGCGCTCCAGGAAGCCGCCCTCGTCCAGGTCGCTGACGAGGAACAGGTCGCGCCGGTCGGCCCGCACCGCGAGGTCGAGCAGCACCGCCCGGCCGCTCTCCCAGCGCAGCGAGTCGTCGCCCAGCAGGCCGCGGGCGGCGTCGAGGGAGGTGGCCACGATCACCCGCCCCTCCGGCAGCCGGTCGAGCCGCGACCCGGTCTCGATGCGTACGCCGAGGTCGCGCGCCCGCGCCGCCATCCGGTCGATCACCCGTCCCCAGCCGCCGATCACGTAGCGCACGGCCGGGTAGCGCGGGCCGAACGCCCGCCGGAACCGCTCCCAGGCGAAGGCCGCCGACAGCCGGCCGGGGTCCGACTCGTAGGTGACGATGCCGAGCATGCCGGCGGCGGCCCGTGCGGCCTCGGCGCCGAAGCGCCGGGTGGCCCAGGAGCCGAAGTCCTCGTCCACCGGCGCCTCGGCCCGGCCGGCCATCATCCGCAGCACCCCCGCCGGGGGCCGTACGGTCAGCCTCCCGTCGCGGCGGAACCGCGCCCTGGCCAGGTGCCCCGGCCGCACTGCCGCGTACGGCCGGACCAGCCCCCGCTCGTCCAGCCACCGCCAGGGCCGGCCGTCGGCGTAGAAGGCGTGGGTGCCGTCGTTGGCGACGTACGGCGCGGCGGTGGAGCGGGCGCGCCCGCCGAGGGTGTGATGTGCCTCGTGCAGGACGACGGTCGCGCCGCCCTCCGCGCAGGCGATGGCGGCGGTCAGGCCGGCGAGCCCGCCGCCCACAATGGTGATGTTTTCTGTCATGCACTCCCGGACGCATCCGGAGCCCCGATCCGTGACATCTTGTCGGGGTTGGCGATGAGGTAGACCGTGTCCACCAGTCCGTCGTTGATCACCAGCGAGATGACCGTGACGGGACGGCCGTCCAGCCAGGCGACGATCGCGGGCCCGCCGTTGACCTCGGCGATCCCCACCTCCATCCGTTCGCCGGGGCTGGCGCCGATGGAGGCCAGGAAGCGCTTGCGGCCTTCCGCGCTCGCGATCGCGAGGAGGAAGCGGGCGACCCGCATGGCGCCGGTCACCTCCCGCAGGGGCGCCCGCGCCTTGCCGCCGCCGTCGCCGACCATGCGCACGTCCGCGGCGAGCAGCGCCGTCAGGCCCTCGATGTCCCCTTCCGTGCAGGCCGCGATGAAGCGCTCGGTGATCGTGCGCCGTTCCCGCCGGTCCACGTCGAAGCGCGGCCTGCGCTCGCGCACGTGGTCGCGGGCGCGCCTGGCCAGTTGCCGTACGGCGGGCTCGCCCCGGCCGAGGATCTCGGCGATCTCGCCGTGGGAGAAGCCGAACGCCTCCCGCAGGACGAACACGGCCCGTTCCAGCGGGGACAGCGTCTCCAGCACGACGAGGAGGGCCAGCTCGATGCTGTCGGCGTGTTCCGCGGCGTCCCCGGAGTCCGGCGCGCCGATGATCGGCTCGGGCAGCCAGGGCCCGACGTACGCCTCCCGCCTGGCCCGCACCCGGCGCAGCCGGTCGATGGCGAGGTTGGTGGTGACGCGCACGAGGTAGGCCTTCGGGTCGGCCACCGACGCGGCGTCCACCTCCGCCCAGCGCAGCCACGCCTCCTGGACCACGTCCTCGGCGTCCGCGGCGCTGCCGAGGATGCGGTAGGCCACGCCCGCGAGCAGGCTCCGGTGCGCGGTGAAGACTTCGATGGTCATGACATGCCAGACGTATCATGCCCGCCGTTATGTGACATCGGCTCGTCCGATTACCGCAGCCGCGCGGACTCCTATACACTGGCTCCGTCGCAAGGGGCTATAGCGCAGCTGGTAGCGCACTTCCATGGCATGGAAGGGGTCTGGGGTTCGAGTCCCCATAGCTCCACAACACCTCAAGGGCGGTCGATCGACCGCCCTTTTTGTCGTCCCCGAGGCCTCAAGCACCCGGAAGCTCCACTTAGATGGGTGATGACTTGCATCTATGCGTAGTGAAGCGCCGCCGTTGTTGCCGATCTTCCGTTCCCGGCACCAGGCGGAGCTGCTCGCACTGCTGTACCTCCAGCCGGAGCGGGAGTTCTCTCTGACCGAACTCGCGGGTCGCCTGTGGAGGCAGGGCTCCTCCTCGATCGCCGAGTGGGCAGAGCGCATCTGCTTCGCGCCAAGGCGCACGGCCGATATGCCAAGCCGCTCACCGAACTGCTGACCTTGTCGTTCGGGCCGCACGCGTTCATAGAGCAGGAGTTCGCCGATGTCCCGGGGGTCGAAGCGCTGGCGATCTTCGGGTCCTGGGCGCGTCGGCCGTGCTGGCTCACCAGGGCTGCGGCCTACCTCTTCGGGCGGGCACTACGTGATCGAAGAGGTGCTCAGAGCCCAGTTCGGTAACACCTTCAGGGACTTTGGCGCGCTACGCCGTCGCCGCAACGAGATCGACTAGCGGAAAGCCTGATCGAGACGGCGGGAAAGCCGCTGCCCAATCTTTCTCTTTTCTGACGCCTTCGCTGATCAGGGGACGCCGAGGAGGCGGAGGATCGCGGTGGTGGCGGCGGCGAGGACGACGATCAGGGGGAACGGCGCCTTCCGCAGCGTGAGGATCCCGGCGACGAGCACCCCGGCGGGCCTGGCCCATCCGGCGAAGCCTTGCCCCTCGGTGAGGGCCGAGGTCGCCACCAAGGCGATGAGCAGCACGGTCGCGGCGACGGACAGCAGGTGACGCAGGCGGCCGGGCAAACGCAGCCGGTGCCGCAGCACCGGCCCGGCCAGGCGGAACGCGTAGGTGCCGGCGGCCAGCGCGAGGACGGCGATCAGGGGCATGGGACCTCCGCACCGGAAGGGGTCCGTACGGCGAGCACGAGACCGGTCAGGGCGAGCAGCACCGGCAGGCCCGCGGGCAGGAACGGCGTGGCCGCCACCGCGACCACCCCACCCAGAAGGCAGGCTCGCCGCAGGGTGGCGGTCCGGGCGTTCCGTTCCGTCAGGGAGGGCAGCACGAGGGCGAGCAACACGGCGGGGAAGGCCGCGTCCAGCCCCAGGGCGCCGGTGTCGCCGATGCCGCGCCCGGCCAGCACGCCGAGCACGACGGCCGCGTTCCAGCTCACGAACAGACCGAGCCCGCAGGCCCAGAACGCCGCGTGACGCCGCCGGGGATCGCCGTCGCGCAGCACGAAGGCCACCGCTTCGTCCGTCATGAGGTGCGCGCCGGTGAGCCGGGTCCACCACCGGCCGCCGAGGACGTCGCCGATCGCGAAGCCGAACGGCAGCAGGCGCGCGTTCAGCACCAGACCGGCCGCGACGGCGGCGATCGGGGCGCCGCCGGACAGCACCACGCCGACCGCGGCGAACTGCGCCCCTCCGGCGAACACCAGCAGGGACATGACGACCGGCACCCACGCGGGCAGGCCGCCGGACACGCTGATCGCGCCGAACGCGGCGCCCACCATGGCGTCGGCGAGGCACACCAGGGCGATGTCGCGGAGCGTGCCGCGATCAAGTGTTCGCCAGAGCGAATGCATGTCCAGTAGAGTGAACAACGATGATGGTGTTCGTCAAGTCGAACAAGTGGAAGTGTGGAGCGAACACATGGGTGAGAGGCCGTCCTTCGACCTGATCACGCTCATCGCCGGGTCGATCCGCAAGGAGCGTGAGCGGGCCGGCCTGTCGCTGACCGAGCTGGCCAAGCGCGCGGGCATCGCCAAGTCCACGCTCTCCCAGCTTGAGTCGGGCGTCGGCAACCCGAGCGTGGAGACGCTGTGGGCGCTCGGGGTCGCCCTCGGCGTGCCGTTCAGCCGCCTCGTGGACCCGCCCCGGCCGGCCGTACGGGTGATCCGGGCGGGGGAGGGGCCCGCGACCTACTCCGAGCAGGCCAGTTATGCGGCCACCCTGCTGGCGTCGTGCCCGCCCAACGCGCGGCGCGACCTCTACCGGATCTCGGCCCAGCCGGGCCCGCCGCGCACCTCGGACCCGCACATGGCCGGCACCGTCGAGCACCTGCTCATCGGCACCGGACGCGCCCTGGCCGGGCCCGCGGAGGAACCGGTGGAGCTCGGGCCGGGCGACTACATCGCCTATCCCGGCGACGCCCCCCACATCTTCGAGGCACTCGAACCCGACACCACCGCGGTCATCGTCATGGAGCACGTCTAGGCGGCCTGCGGCTCGCCACTGCGGACGACGGCCGCCCAGACGGCGACGCCCGCCACGGTCGCGGTGGCGCACGCTGCGAGCGCGAGGGGCGGCGCCGGCGGGGCGATCGCCCCGAGAGCGGCGAGGACGAGCACCCCCGCGAGATGCGACCGTGGGACACGCCCCACACGCCCGCCTGAACAGCGCGTGCCCGATGAGGAAGAGCGCGGGGCCGCCCAGGATGGCGGTCGCCGTTCCGGGCGCCATGTGGCCGCCCGGGTGGTGGATCACGAGTTCGTCGGCCACGGCCGACACGACGATGCCCGCGACCATCGGCAGGTGAAGGAAGGTGTAGGCGGACCGGGCGAGCCGCCCCGGGTCGTCCGATGCGGCGATGACCCGGCTGCCCGCCTCGGCGCTGCTGCCGAAGTAGGTCCACCACGGGCCGACGCTCGCGCCGAACGCGGTGAGCAGGGCAGTGCCGCCCTCGGGCGACGGGTGCGCGGCGAAGGTCGCCCCGGTGACCAGGATCGACTCCCGGCAGCGTCACCGTGCTGTGGCGCGACCGGCCCACGTGGCCCGAGGAAGCCCGAGGCGGTCCTCGCCGGGAAGCGGGCTCAGGTGAGCGTACGCCGGATGTCCGAAACCCGCTGGCGGCCGGGGCCGCTCGACTCGGTCATCGGCGGGCGTACAGCGCACAGCCAGACCGGCCCCTCGTCAGCCGTTCGACGACGCCCGCGAGCGCCGGCTCGTCGATCCGGCCGCCGTCGTCGTACGGGGTGACCGTGACGGCGGCCATGCCGTGCCTCGCGGACCTCGCCGATCACGCGAACCCTCCCTGGTCTGACATCTGGCATATCGGCATGCCGAGCGGAGTTGACAACGATCTTTGACACATTTGATGGCCGAAATGCCTTTTTGGCCGTGCAATGTCTTGACTTGTCAGGGTGTGGTCCCCTATCTAGAAGAAGGCAAAAGACGGCTGATCAATACGGCGGCGACGATGACAATCGAATCAGGACCGGACAATCCGCGTCAGGAGTACCGCGCCATCCAAGCTGAGGCGTTCAATCGCATCGGCGGCCGGTACGACGAGGCCTTCCCGCACAAGGAAGGCCAGGTGGCCGCCGGTGAATGGATGATCAAGCAGCTCAAGCCGGGATCGCGCGTCCTCGACGTCGGCTGCGGCACCGGGTCGCCCACGGCGCAGCAGTTCGCCGAGGCGGGCTGCGAGGTCACCGGCATCGACATCTCCCCGGTCATGCTCGATCTGGCGCGCAAGAACGTGCCGACCGGGACGTTCCTCGAACGCGACGTGCTCGACCTCGACGACTCGCTCGGCGTGTTCGACGCCGCGACGGCGTTCTTCAGCCTGCTCATGCTGCCCCGGGCCGAAATCGAGCAGGCGCTCCGCGCGATCCACGGTGTGCTCGCCCCCGGCGGCCTGTTCTCGCTGAGCATGGTGGAAATCGACCTCGACGACGTTCCTTTCCAGTTTCTCGGCGCTCCGGTGCGGGTGACCGGATATCTGCGCGACGAGTTGCGCGAGGTCGTCGAAGCCGCCGGTTTCAGCGTGCTGTCGGAGAATCACATTTCGTATGCTCCCGCGACCACACAGGCGCCGCCGGAAATCCAGCTCTTCGTCAACTGCCGGCGTGACCAATTCTGAGCGGCCACACCCGTGTCGGGAGGCGGGGAGCCGTTCGCCGTACTGAGTCACGTCAGCGGTGTCGTCCGGGCCATGGGCGAGAGTCAGGGCCCGGACATGACGACGAGGGTCCTCTGCGAGGCGGTGGTCCCGGAGCTGGCCGACGCCGCCGCGGTCTACGTGGACGGCGCCGTCTGGCACCGGGTCGATCCGGACGGACGGCTGCCGCCGCGCTGGGCCGGCGACGAGATCCGTGAGGCGGCGCTGCTCGACGAGCACCTGCTCGCCGTACCCCTCAGGGCGTACGGCGAGCCCGTCGGCTGCGCGCTGCTGGCGCGGGACAGCCGGCGGCCGCCCTTCGGGGAGGCCCACGTGCTCGCCGCCGGGCAGCTCGCCGTGCCCGCCGCGCTCGCCATCCACCACGGGCGGCGCGACCGCCAGCAGGACGAGACCCTGGAGACCCTCCAGCGCGGCATGCGGCCGGGCGACCCGCCCGACCTGCCCGGGCTGGAGATCTCCTACCGCTACAAGCCGGCCGCGGACCGGGTGGGCGGCGACTGGTACGACGTCATCCCGCTGCCGGGCAGCAGAGTGGCCCTGGTCGTCGGCGACGTCATGGGGCACGGGCTGGCCGCCGCGGCCGTGATGGGCCAGCTCCGCACGGCCGTGCAGACCCTCGCCTCGCTCGACCTGCCGGCCGAGCAGGTGCTCCATTCCCTCGACGAGATGGCCCAGCGGCTGGCCGCGCAGACGCTCACCACCTGCGTCTACTGCGTGTACGACCCGGTGCTGCGCAGGTGCACGATCGCGAGCGCCGGGCACCTGCCGCCGATCCTGCTGGGCGCGGACGGCAAGGCGGAGGTGCTGTCGCCGCCCCGGTGCCCGCCGATCGGGCTGGGCCGCACGCCGTTCGAGACCATGGAGATCGCGGCGGAGGACGGCAGCATGCTCGTCCTCTACACCGACGGGCTCGTGGAGGAGCGCGGGCAGGACATCGGGCTCAGCGTCGAGTCGCTGCGCCGCAGGCTCGCGAACGGCGCCTCGATCGAGGCGCTGAGCGACGACGTGCTGTCCGCCGAGAGGACCGACGACGTCACCGTGCTGGCCATCCGGTTCCGCGGCATCCCCAGCGAGCACGTCGCCCAGTGGCTGCTGGAGCCCCTGCCGACGACGCCGTCGCGCGTACGCGGCCTGGTCCGCCGGACGCTCGGCTCGTGGGGTCTCACGTCGATGATCCCGGTGGCCGAGCTGCTCGCCGGAGAGCTGGTCACCAACGCCGTGCAGCACACCCAGCGGCCCATCACCATCAGGCTGCTGCGCACCGACCACCTGCTGTGCGAGGTCAGCGACGACGACCACCGGCTGCCGGTGGTGCACGAGCCCGGCCCGCTCGACGAGGAGGGCAGGGGGCTCTACCTGGTCAACCAGCTCGCCGAGCACTGGGGGACCAGCCGGGTCGCCGGAGGCAAGACGGTCTGGTTCTCGCTGGCGATCCCCTGACGCCGGAACGCCTTCCGGTACGCCGACGGCGACGTACGCATCGAACGGCCGAAATGGTGGCGGAACGTCACCGGGCTCTCGAACCCGACGGCGGCCGCCACCTCCTCGATGGGAGCCGTCGTCGCCTCCAGGAGCGGCAGGCTGGCGGCGATCCGCTGCGCGATCACCCACCGCAGGGGGCTCGTCCCGGTGCGGCGGCCGAAGTGCCGGATGAAGCCGCGCTCGGACATCCCGGCGACCCGGGCCAGCGCGGCGACCGTGACCGGCCGGGTGAGATCGGCCAGCACCCAGTCCATCGCCCTGCCCACCGGATCACCGGCCTCCACCTCCGCGACCGGCGTCTCGACGAACTGCGCCTGCCCGCCCTCCCGGTGCGGCGTGACCACCAGCCTGCGGGCCACCGCGTTGGCCACGCTCGGCCCGTGGTCACGGCGCACCAGATGGACGAGCAGGTCGAGGCCCGCCGCGCTGCCCGCGCTGGTCAGCACGTCGCCCTCGTCCACGTACAGCACTCCGGGATCCACCCGGACCTCGGGGAAACGCCGCTGGAGCAGCGCGGCGTACCGCCAGTGGGTCGTCGCGGCCCGCCCGTCGAGCAGCCCGGCGGCGGCGAGCGCGAACGCGCCCGAGCAGATCGACACGACCCGTGCCCCGCCGTCGTGCGCCCGGCGCAGGGCGTCCGTGAGGGCGGGGGAGATCTCCGCCCGCACGTCCGGGACTCCGGGCACGATCACGGTCCGCGCCCCGGCGAAGACGTCCAGCCCGTGCGCCGCCTCGATCGTGAACCCGCCGACCGCCCGCAGCGGGCCGGGCCTCTCCGCGCACACGGCCAGCTCATACCAGGGGACGTCCAGCTCCGGGCGGGGCAGCCCGAAGACCTCGACGACGCAGCCCAGCTCGAAGGGGCTCATGCCGTCGAAGGCCAGCACCGACACGGTACGGCTCCGGTCGGGGAGCGGGAGCATGGCGGAATATTAGCGATATCGGGCGTTCACGCCTCTTCTGGCATGGCAGGGCGGCCGGGCACCCTGGTCGGCATGTCCGCCGTAACGCACACGCCCGCCGCCGAGCCGCCCGCCGCCGTCGCCCACTTCTCCGCCCGCCTGACCTTCGAGACCGACGTGTCCGACGTACGCGCCGACCTGCTCTCCGGGGAGCCGGCGATCGTGGTGGTCGACTGCCGCAGCGCGGAGAGCTGGCGGCAGGGCCGCATCGAAGGGGCCGTCCACCTGCCCACGGCCGAGATCGCCGCCCGGGCGCCCGCGCTGATCCCCCGTGATGTGACCGTGGTCACCTACTGCTGGGGGCCGGGCTGCAACGGCGCCACCCGCGCGGCCCTGGAGTTCGCCCGGCTGGGCTACCGGGTCAAGGAGATGATCGGCGGCTTCGAATACTGGGCGCGTGAGGGCTTCCCGGTCGTCGGGCCCTCCGGAGTGCGCACCCGGCCGGCCGACCCGCTCACCGCCCCCGCGGGAGCCGCCTGCGCCTGCTGAAACGTTCTCGGTTACACCCACACCGCGGAAGTCCTATACACTGGCGGGGCATCGCCGACGCGGTGTGGCAAGGGGCTATAGCGCAGCTGGTAGCGCACTTCCATGGCATGGAAGGGGTCTGGGGTTCGAATCCCCATAGCTCCACAGTGACCGGATCACCAAGAGAGCCGTCCTCCGCCCGGAGGGCGGCTTTCGGCGTTCTGATGGACGCCGAAACGGTCTGCCGCATCTACGAGCATCTCGCCGAGCGCGGGGTGAAGGTCTGGATCGACGGCGGCTGGTGCGTGGACGCCCTCCTGGGCAGGCAGACGAGAGATCACCCGGATCTCGACCTGGCCGTGGACCGCAGAGACGAAGAGGACTTCGCCGGGCACATGCGGGGCCTCGGCTATGTGAAGAGGCGCGACGGCGACGACACCGCGTGGAACTACGTCCTGACCGACGGCCGGGGCCACAGCGTCGACGTGCACGTCTTCGAATATGACGAAGCCGGAAACCACGTCTACGGGATCGCGTACCCCTACGGCTCGCTCACCGGACAGGGCACGATCAACGGCCATACCGTGGACTGCGTCGCTCCGGAGTGGATGTTCGCCTTCAAGACGGCATACCCACCGCAGGAAAAGGACCGCAGGGACGTTCGTGCGCTGGGGGAGACGTTCGGCTTCGAGATTCCGCCGGCTCATCGATGATCACTGGCAAATGAGGCACAGGACGCGCTCACGCAAATCCGCGACCACCAGGGACGGCGTTTCGTCGTGGGGCCATTCGCGGCCGACTGATGCAGGCGGTATCCAATCCGGCCCTTCGACCGGCGACATCGTGACGTTCGGCTTCGTCCCGGCGCACCACTGGAACCGCCGTACGCTCTGGGACACCTGCCGCACGTCGGCGCCTACGAGTCGCGGTGGTTCATGAAGGTCTCCCACGTCGATCCCGTCGAGGCCGTGCAGGGCTGCCTCGACGCCTGACTTCCCGGCGGCTGCCCATGCCGCCGTGCCGCACTGTGAAGCCCTGTGAGCACGGTGAAGCCCTGTGAGCACGGTGAAGCCCTGTGAGCACGGTGAAGCCCCCGTGGACAGCGCACCGGTGACCCTCTCGTCGGCCCTCGGCCCTCGGCTTGGGCGGTCATTCCCGTAGCCGCCGTGCTCTTCCGAGGCGGTGGTAGGTGAAGGCCCAGCGGTCTTCGCCGACGTTGCGGCGGGTGTAGCGGTCGGGGTGCTGGTAGCGGTCGCGGTTGTGGAACTGGCAGGCCGGGCCCAGCAGCTTCAGGTCCGTGAGCCCGCCGGTGCTCCAGTTGTCGGCGTGGTCGATCTGGCACATGGTCGCCGGGAGCGGGCAGCCGTCGACCCAGCACGTGGCATACCGGGCGAAGATGGCCCGCCGCTGGGCAGGAGTCGCCAGACGGACCTTGCGCCCCATGTCGAGCACCTGCCCCTCGGCGTTCATGACGATCCGCACCAGAGTGGAAGTGCGGGCGAGGCGGTGCACGCTGGAGACGGGCAGCACCTGCCCGGTCGCCAGCAACAACCCCGGCGGCACCATCCCCAGCGGCCCTCCCAACGCCCCTCCCAGAGACGCCCCCAGCAGCGTGCTTGCCGACGCTCCCAGCGCCGACCCCAGCGACGCCCCGGGCATCGTGCCCGCCGACGCTCCCAGCGACGCACCCAAGAACGCCCCGGGCATCGTGCCTGCCGACGCACCTGGCGCTGCTCCGGGTGACGCACCCTGCGCTGTTCCCGGTGACGCTCCCTGCGAGGTCCTCGGCGTGTCTTGGCCATGCCGGCAGTCCCCCGCAGGCCGAGGCCCGGCGTGGGTGTGACGTGTGGAGGCGTCCTCGGGCGGCGGATCCGGCCACGCCGCCTCCGAAGATGCCGCCTCCGAAGATGCCGCCTCTGAGGGTGCTGCCTGCGATGGTTGTGCGTCCGAAGCCGCCGCGCCCGAAGCCGCCGCGTCCGAAGCCGCCGCGTCCGAAGCCGCCGCGCCCGAAGACGCTATGTCCGAAGGGGCTGTGGGGGAATGCCCGCCATCGTCGGCTGGGCATGCTGACGCGTGCCGCGGGGCATGCGGTGCTCCTGTCTGAGTCGCGGCGCGGTCGCAGCGATCGCCCTTGGCGGGCGCGGTCTCGTGGCGCTTGGCAGAGCTGGTGCTGATGGTCTCGCGGCCCTTTGGGGAGTCGGCGTTCGCGGTGTGGTCGCCCTCGGCAGAGGCGGTGTTCGCGGTGTCGCGGGGCTCGCACTCGCCGGGCCGCCGCGCACCGGCCTCGCGCTCACCGGCTCCGCAACCGCAAGGCTCCTCGTTGCGAAGTCCGGCCGTGGCATCGGCGGAGCCAGGGGCGGAGTCGGTGGCAGAGTCGGTGGCAGGGGTGGTGGCGCAATTGGTGGCGGGGTCGGCCTCGGCTTCGCGCACGTCATCGATGCCGGTCACCGCTGTAGCGCAAGCGTCGCCAGCGCTCCGGGCACCGGCGTCCGTGGCTCCGTCGGCAGCGGCGTCGCTCCCCGCACCAACACCTGCCTCGGCCTCGGTGGAGTCGTCGGCGCTCATCGCGTCGGAGACATTGTCGTCGGCCTTGTGAGGCGCAGAGTCGCTAATGTCGTCAGCGCTCCCGGCACCCGCTTCCGCCCCGGCCCCGGCCCCGGCCTCGGCCTCGGCATGGGCAGCGTTGAACTCCTCCGGGATGTCGGGGTCGTCGGTGCCGTCCGCAGCGCCGGGGTCGCCCAACGCGCCGGAAACGGTGTCATCGGCCCGGCTCAGGTCGTCGGCGCTTCCGGTGGCGTCGGGGTTGGTGTCGTCGGTGGCCGGGGCAGCGGGGTCTTGGGTGGCCGGGTCGCTGGTGTCGTCGGCGGGGTGTGGGTTGTCGTCGGTGGGGTCGGTGGTTTCGGGGTCGGTGGGGAGGGATTCGGCGCTGACCACGACGAGGAGCTCGGTGACGATCTTCTGCTCCAGCAGGGCGATCAGCGCGTCGGCCTGACGTACCGTCAGCGGGCGGTCATCCCCCTGCGCCCTCAGCTTGGCGTACGCCTGCAACAAGGCCATCAACCGGGCGCCGGCCTCACGCGGCAGGTAGAACTCTCCTTCCACGCCGCCGCCCTTGCCCGGGCGGACCCGCAGGAACCGCCTCCCGTAATCGGCCCGCTCGTCGCGTTCTTCCCCATCGGGGTCGAGCACCGCCCGCAGGTGGCGGCCGGCCTTGGCGACTTCCGCCGCCCCCGCTTTGGCGGCCAGGTCCACCAGGATCGGCTCCGCCAGGCCGGCCTGCTCGTCGGTTAGTCCGGCCACAGCGGCGCAGATGGCCTCCACCACCCCCGCCGCCAGCTCACCCGTGGCGAACTTCTCCCGCACGACGGGGAGGCGCGGCAGTTCCGCCCCCAACGTGAGCAGGCAGCCCGCACCGCCCACCGTCATCCCCCCACTGGTGCGCAACCAGCACCGGGTGGAGGCATGCCCATGCTGCCTGGCCTGCCCCGCCCGATGCACCCGCCCCACCCGATCGGCCAGGGCGCTGGTGATCCGATCCCGGGCGAACAGCAACTCCTCCGCCTCGGCCAGGCACATGTCCACATCGTCGGGAAGCGGGGTCAGCGCCAGCTCTTGGGCCACCTCACGAACCGACCCCACCACCACCCACGACGACCGCACACGGCGCTGGCCCCGACCACGACCACGGCCACGATCACGGCCACGATCACGACCGCCCACACCCTCGGAAGCACCCCCACCCGCACCCGCACCAGCACTCGGGCCGGCCGCGCCAGGGTCATTCGCGCCAGTGCCGTTTGTGCCAGCAGCGTCCGCGCCGTCGGCAGCCCCACGCGTGGCACCTGAGCCAGCGCCATTCGCGCCAGCGGCATTCACACCGGCGAATGCCGCACTGTCGGGAGTGTCGGGAGCCTCACGGGCGGCATCGGCGTCAGATCCCGCGCTGTCGGCAGCTCCACGCGCGGCATCTGCTCCGGCACCGTTCGTGCCAGCGGCATTCGCACCGATGGCAGCCCCACGCTTGGCATTCGCGCCGTCGCTATCTGCGCTGTCGGTATGCGTGCCGGGGACGTCCGCGCCCGGGGCGTCCACGCTCTCGGCAACGGGTGTGTCGGCGTGCTGCCGGCGCTCGAAGTTGATGATCGGGAAGGGCTCGCGGGCGGATGAGCCGTCGGACGACCATAGCGGAGAATTGGCGATCAGACGGTCCCACCAACCGTCGTCAGGGCCATTCGAATGACGAAGGTGCTCAGGATCGACGTCGAACAGATCCATCACACCTCCATCAAGAGATTCGAAAGCTTGTATTAATTTTCTCGTCTCTCTGGGGCCTGTGCAAGATCAACTAAGAATCTCTTGGGATCACAGATTGAGGGGACCGCCCTGGTCAAGGGGTGTTCGCCGTGGCCGGGCAGGCCAGCCAGATGCTGTGGCTGGAGAAGCCCTGCCAGCGGCAGTGAAGGCACCGCCGCTCAGGGTGCGGCAGGCGCTACCCAGCAAACGTCGAAAGCCCAGAAAACGGCGCCGACGCCGCTCAGAAAGCATCGAGAGCCTGGAAAACAGTGCCGACGCCGCCCGGAAAGTGGGGACGACACTGCCCGGAAAGCGCTGAAAGCCCGGAAAACTGCGGCGGCACTGCTCAGCCGGTGGGGACGGCGCTGCTCAGAGAACGGGGACGGCGCTGCCCGGAAACGCCGAAGGCTCGTAACAGCGGAGGCCCAGGACGACGGAGGCCCAGGACGATGGAGGCACAGGACGACGAAGGCACAGCAAACGGCGACTGGGCTGCTCGGAAGGTGGCGAGGGGCCCAGAAAGCAGGCGTGCTCAGAAGGCGGTGACGGCGTGTTCGACGGCACGCAGGACGCGGCCGCGTTGGACGGTGCGATTAGCGATCACCTCTTGTACGGGATCACCTGCGTGGATCCTGTCGGTGCCGGCGACGTACGCGGAGCGGGAACCGAGGCGTGGCGGCGCGGTGCACGGTGCAGCAACGGGCGGCGGCGTGGCGGGCGCACTCGCGGGCAAGCATCGGACGCGCCTGCGGGCTGGCCGGACGCGCCTGCGAACCGGCGGGATGCGAGCCGGTCGGATGCGGGTTGGGCCGGATGGGGACCGGCGGGATGCGAGCCGGTCGGATGCGGGCCGGCCGGATGGGGACCGGCGGGATGCGGGCCGGTCGGATGCGGGCCGGCCGGATGCGGGTTGGGCCGGATGCGGACCGCCGGCTGGGGGCTGGCTTGTGTCATCGTGCGAAATCTGTGCCAGGGCCAAGGCTTCAGGATCCGCCGGCCCACCCATCATCACTGGCCCGTGAGGTGCAGGACGAGCTCGCGCAAATCCGCGACCACCATGGGTGGCGCTTCGTCATGGGGCCATTCGCGGCCGTCGCGATTGATCCAGGCGGTGTCCAATCCGGCCCTTCGACCGGCGATGACGTCCTCGACGGGGTCGTCGCCCACGTGGAGGACATCGCACGCATCGAGCCGCAGCCGATCCACCGTGAAGCGGTAGATCTCGGGATCCGGCTTGTGCAATCCGCACTCGGCGGCGACCACCACCGTTTCGAAGAGACCGTCCAGTCCCACACGGTGAGGGTGGGTGTTCCCGTTGGTGACGAGGGCGAGGCGATAGCGCGATCGCAGAGCCGCCAGGCTGCCCGGCACGTCGTCATAGGCACGCAGCCGCGCCCACCGGGCTCGCATGTAAACGCCGTGGACGTCGCGGGCAAGCTTCGGATCGGCGTGCCCGCAGTGCGTCAGGGCCGTCTCGAAGGACGCCAGCCGGATCTTCTCCATGCTCTGACCACGGTAGGCGTCGAGGCGGGCGACCGAATCGCGTACCTCGCGCAGCCATCGCGCGGTCACCGGCCCGTCCGGCCTGCCGACTCCCGACGCGCGGAGCAGGCGGGCGGCGTCCTCAAGCGCGAGGCTCATCGCGCTCTCGAAGTTCCACAGCGTGCCGTCGCCGTCGAAGGTCAGAGCCCGATAGCCGCCGCCGGACATGCCCGCTCCCTCGTACGGCCGGTCAGGTGCGGGTGCGTACGAAGGCGACCGCGTCCAGCGGGACGGCGCGGCCCTCGGGGTCGGTGAACGACACGTCCAGCCGGGCCCCGGTCCGCCGATCGAGGCGTTTCACCGTCGGCCCGGAGAGGCGGGGCGCGTGGCGGTCCCCCCACTGCTGCAGCGCTCCGAGGATCAGGATCGCGTCGCGGCCCGCGTCGGTCAGGTGGTACTCGTACCGGGTCCGGGCCCCGGTGTCGCGGTAGGGCCGCTTCTCGACCACGCCCGCGGCGGCGAGCGTCGTCAGCCGGGTGGTCAGCAGATTCGTGGCGATCCCCAGGCGCTGCTGGATGTCCGCGAAGCGGACGACCCCCGAGTGCAGCTCCCGCAGGATCAGCGGCGTCCACCGCTCTCCGAGGAGGGTCACCGCCCGTTCGATGGAGCACGTCATCGAGTCGGGCAGTTCCGTGGTCGTCATCACACGCCTCAATCGCTCATCGCCTGTGGGTTCCAGGCTAGCTCAGGACGCTGACTTGAAAATCTAAAGTCAGCCATCTAGCGTGTACGCGAAGTCGTCGAGAGATGGAGACTGCAATGAAGATCGAGGGATCGGTCGCGCTGGTCACGGGCGCGAACCGCGGGCTGGGACGCCGCTTCGCGGCCGCGCTGGTGGAGCGCGGCGCCGCCAAGGTGTACGCGGCGGCGCGCAGGCCGGAGACGATCGACCTGCCGGGCGTGGTGCCGCTCGCCCTGGACATCACCGACCGCGCATCGGTCAGGGCCGCCGCCGAGCATGCCCCCGACGTGGATCTTCTGATCAACAACGCCGGAGTCTCCACGAACTCGTCGGCCCTCGCCGGTGCGCTCGACGACATTCGCCTGGAGATGGAGACGCACTACTTCGGCACGCTCGGCATGGCCCGTGAGTTCGCCCCGATCCTGGGCCGCAACGGGGGCGGCGCGATCCTCAACGTGCTGTCGGTGCTGTCGTGGGTCGCCGTATCCCCGCGGGTGGCTGGCTACTCCGCGGCCAAGGCGGCCGCGCTGCAGCTCACCAACAGTCTCCGCATCGAACTGAAGGAGCAGGGCACGCTCGTCACGGCGCTGCACGTCGGATACATGGACACCGACATGGCCGCCCACGTCGACGGCCCGAAGGTCGACCCGGCGGAGGTCGCCGCCCAGGCCCTGGACGCGATCGAGCAGGGCAGCTTCGAGGTGCTCGCCGACGACGTGAGCCGCCGCGTGCGGTCGCTGCTGTCGGGCGACGTGGCCGGACTCTATCCGCAGCTGGCGTCCTGAACCGCGGGCACATGATCACACCCGTGCCGGGTAGGGGCGGGTGTCATGAAGAGGATCCTGCAGCTCGTCGTCACCCGCTGGCTGGCGCGTACGCCGATCGGGATGGTCGTGCTCGGCCTCGGCTGGCTGTTCCTGCGTAAGCGGCGGGCCCGCAAGCAGCAGCAGCACGCGGACTCCCCGGTGCTTCGCGAGCCTCCACGCCGCTCGGGCGGCCGGTACGCCCGGCGCGGCCCCGCCGTGGGCGACCGCCGGTGAGTCAGCCGAGCGCGGCGGGCGTACGGAACGTCTGGCGATAGGCCAGGGGGGAGACCCCGACGGCGGCGTGGAGGTGCTGGCGGAGCGAGACCGCGCTGCCGAAGCCGGCCTTCCTGGCGACCACGTCGACCGGAAGGTCGGTGGTCTCCAGCAGGTGCCGGGCATGGGCGATCCGCTGCCCGGCGAGCCACCTGGCCGGGCTGAGCCCGGTCTCCTCCCGGAACCTGCGGGTGAACGTCCGCACGCTCATGCGGGCGTGCGCGGCGAGGGCGGCCAGGTTGACCGGCTCCTCCAGGTTTTCGAGCATCCACGCCCGGGTGGGCGCGGTGGTGGTCCCGACGGGATCGGGGAGCGGGCGCTCGATGTACTGGGCCTGCCCGCCCTCCCGGAACGGCGGCGTGACGCACCGGCGCGCGGTGCGGTTGGCCACCTCGCTGCCGTGGTCGCGCCGGATGACGTGCAGGCACAGGTCGATGCCCGCCGCCACGCCGGCCGAGGTGAGCACGTCGCCGTCGTCGATGAACAGCACGTCGGGGTCGAGCAGCACGCGGGGGAACAGCATGCTGAACTCCGCGGCGTTGCGCCAGTGGGTGGTCGCCGGACGCCCGTCGAGCAGTCCGGCGGCGGCCAGCACGAAGGCGCCGGTGCAGATCGAGATGAGCCGGGCGCGTCCCGCGACATTCCGCAGCGCTGCGCGCACCTCCTGGTCGAGCGTGCCGTCCTCCAGTGGGGGACCGCTGTGGATGCCCGGCACCACCACCGTGTCGGCGGTCGCGAGCACGCTCAGGTCGTGGTCGGGGACGACGCTGTAGCCCGCCTGGCTCCGCACCGGGCGTCCGCCCGGGCTGCAGGTGACCACCTCGTAGAGCGGGCCGGGGTCACGGCCGGAGTCGCAGGCGGCCCAGAACACCTGCCCGGGGATGCCCAGGTCGAGCGTGGCGAAGTCGTCCAAGGCCAGTACGGCGACGCGGTGCACGCTTGGGGGCACGGTTGGGGGCACGGTTGGGGGCACGGTTGAGGGCATGGCCTGATTCTTTCACATGTTGACCTCCCGGCCACTATCTGCGAAAGCGGCACGACGGGAGGATGCTCGGCATGAAGTCGCTGCATCGTGCATGGATCGTCGCCGCCGTCGCCTTCGTCGCGATCATCGGGGCGGCCGGGTTCCGCGCCACGCCGGGTGTGCTGATCACGCCGCTGGAGGACGCGTTCGGCTGGTCGAGAGGCACGATCTCGCTCGCGGTCTCGGTGAACCTCATGCTGTACGGCCTGTGCGCGCCGTTCGCGGCGGCGCTCATGGACCGCTTCGGCATGCGCCGCGTCGTCGCCTGCGCCCTGCTGCTGGTGGCGGCGGGCAGCGGCCTGACCGTGTTCATGACCGCGAGCTGGCAGCTCGTCGCGCTGTGGGGCGTCCTGGTCGGGCTCGGCACCGGCTCGATGGCGCTCGTCTTCGCCGCCACGCTGACCGACCGCTGGTTCGTACGGCACCGCGGCCTGGTCACCGGCGTGCTGACGGCCGGCGGCGCGACCGGGCAGCTGATCTTCCTGCCGGTGCTCGCGCATTTGACGGAGATGCAGGGGTGGCGGTGGGCCTCGCTCACCGTGGCCGCTGCCGCGCTCGCCGTCGTGCCGCTCGTGTGGTTCCTGCTCAGGGACACCCCCGAGGAGATCGGCCTGACCGCGCTGGGCGCGACCGAGCCGGTCGTGCGCACGCCTGCAGTGCGTACGCCGGACGGGGGCGCCGCCGCGCGGGCCGTCCGCGTGCTGCGGGACGCCGCCCGCACCCGGCACTTCTGGTATCTCGCCATCGGCTTCGCGATCTGCGGGGCGAGCACGAACGGCCTGGTGGGCACCCACTTCATCCCGGCCGCCCATGACCACGGCATGCCGGAGACCACCGCGGCCTCGCTGCTCGCCGTGATCGGGGTCTTCGACATCGCCGGCACCGTCTTCTCCGGCTGGCTGAGCGACCGGGTGGACCCGCGGCTCCTGCTCGCCGTCTACTACGCGCTGCGCGGGCTGTCGCTGCTGATCCTGCCGCGGCTGTTCGCCGCCACGGCCGAGCCGAGCATGCTGGTCTTCATCGTCTTCTACGGCCTCGACTGGGTGGCCACCGTGCCGCCGACCGTCGCGCTGTGCCGGAAGATCTTCGGCGCGGACGGTGCGGTGGTCTTCGGCTGGGTCTTCGCCTCCCACCAGATCGGCGCGGCCGTCGTCGCCACCGCGGCCGGGGTCACCCGCGACCATCTGGGGAACTACGACCTGGCGTGGTACGGCGCGGGCGTGCTGTGCCTGCTCGCCGCGCTCATGTCGTCCCGTATCGTCACGCGTGTCCGGGATGGCCGCGAAGCTGCGATCCTTGTCGGGTGACCGAACGCGTTCTTCCTCTGGTCGTACGCATCGAACGGGCCGCGCCGCCGCAGCGCACCGACGCGCTGGAGGCGGCGGCGACGGCCGTGGTGTGCCTGCTGGACCGTGCAGAGAACCCCGCGGATACCCCCGCCGCGGACGGAGACGGGTGGTCCGACGTGGTCGCCGAGTGGCAGGACGGGCGGATCAGGAAGGTGGTCAGGCGGGCCCGCGGCGCCGAGTGGCGGCGGGCGCTCGCCCTGCCCGGCATCACCGTCGCCGTGCGCACGGCCGAGGTGCGGGTGCATCCTCCCGTGCCGCTCGACGACTGGCCGCGCGACCTCGCCCGCCTCCAGGTGTCGGGCACCGAGCTGACCGACGACGCCGTCCCGCCTGAGCCGGGCCCGGGCGACGTGGTGCTCTGGATCAACCCCGGGCTCGAGATGACCGCGGGCAAGGCGATGGCCCAGGCGGGCCACGGCGCCCAGTTCGCCTGGTGGGGTGCGGGCGAGGCGGACCGGGCGGCCTGGCGCGAACGGGGCTTCGCCGTACGGGTCAGGACGGCCGGCCCGGCCCGGTGGGACGCGCTGGCCGCGAGCGGGCTTCCGGTGGTCAGGGACGCCGGGTTCACGGAGATCGCTCCGGGCTCCGCGACGGTCGTGGCGGACGCTCCGTGGCTGCGGGTCGGCGTTCCCGAAGTGTGATGGGGAACGCGCCCGAAATATCGGGATATGCCGTACGCTCCCGTTCGTGTCACCTGGGGACTATGGGACGAAGGCCGTTCCCTCTTATATAGCGGCCGAGGCCGAGACCACTCCACTACCGAAGATCACGGTCCCTGTGGCTGCGCCACCGGCGAGCTCGTCCAAGGGGCTCGGAGACCTGCCGATGCGGGTGGTCTACCGGGCGATCGCGATCGCCGCGGGAGTCGTCGTCCTGGGCGCGGGCGCGACCGTCGTGCTGCTGAACCGGGACGACTCGGCGACCGCCGCCCCGCGGAACTCCGCAGCCGCCGCCCCCTCGGTCATCTCGGACTCGTCCGCGTCGAGCGCCGGTGTGGCACCGGCCGCGGGCGCGGTGGCCACGCCCGGTCTCAGTCCGCTGTCCAGCCCGCTGTCGAACGCCGAGGCGAGCACGACGCCCGGTGCGGACAGCACGGACGGCGCTGACGGTGGGGACAGCGCTGACGGTGGCGACGGTGTGGACACGGCCGATGCCGATGTCGCACTGGCGGCGGCCCTCAAGGACCCCCGAGTCCCCGCGCTGCCGAAGAAGACCCACCGGCTCCGCAGCCTGCCCGGCCGGTCGGCCTCCACCCACGGGCTGATCAAGGACCGGCGGTCCGGCGTCGCCCTGCCCCGCTTCGCCACGTCATGGGCGCTGGCCAAGCCCGCGCCGTTCGCCTCCCGCCAGTTGCTGCCCAAGGTCAAGGGCGCGTCGTACCGCGGGATGCTGGTCTCCTGCCCGGTGCCGATCCCCGAGCAGAAGTCGCTGCGCGACACCGCCTTCCTGGCCGCCCGGTGGACGCTGAACCACCACCCGTCGGGCTCCACGATCACCTGGACGGCCTCCCAGCCCATCAAGGCGGGCGAGCAGAAGGGCTGGCTGCTCGGCTACACCGTGCACTACACGCTCAAGGGCAAGAAGCGGGTCTCCGCCGCGGCGCTGGCCCTCGTGGACGTGCCGGAGAAGAAGCCCGCCGTCGTGTTCGTCACGATCCCAGACAGCCAGAAGAAGCGCTGGCACGACATCAACAAGGTGATGTCGTCCGTCAAGGTGCTCTGACCCGGCGCGCGGACCGGACACGGCCGAGCCCGGCTCCCCGTCCGGGAGCCGGGCTCGGCGATGACTGGTTTTCGACTAGTTCTCGGCGAGGACGATCACGGAGTCGCCCGCCGTGAAGGTCACCGGCCGGGACCGGCCCGGGTTGAGCACGACGCCGTAGTGGGGCGGCTCCCCGGACTTCGCCGCCAGGCGGTAACCGATCGCGGTCTCACCGCGCCGCAGGGCCGACTCCACGATCGTACGGAAGGCGACGGGCTCGCCGGTCGTCACGTAGTTCTCCACGGGCCGGGGATAGACCTCCGAGCCCGCGGAGTCGAAGAGATGGCCGAAGACCTCGGCGAGGTGGGGGTTCTCGGCGAGCTGCGCGAGCAGCAGGCCGATGACGGTGTCGCTGATGACGATGTCGTCGGCCTCGGTGACCTCGGCGAGCGCCCGGTTGTTCTCGTCGTGCATCTCGCTCACGATCGAATATTTCTCCCCGAGGGTCGCCTGCATGTCGCGTAACTGCAGCAGCGTCATCAGCGTGCGGGTGTCGGCGTGGTGCGGGTCGATCCGGTCGTCGGAGAGCACGATGACGTGCTGGTAGACGCCGACGCCGAGGGACTCCAGGGCGTACCTGTCGGTGGCGTCGCACTCCTTGACGTTCACCGTCAGGTTGCGCAGGCCCTCCAGGCCGGTGCCGGCAGCGGGGTGGTCGCCGGCGACGTCGAGCATCGATCCGGGGGTCACATAGCCGTCGAGGTAGTGGATGATCTTCGCGGCCCGGCCGTTCCAGCCGAGCATCAGGGTCCGCTCGGGTGCCGGTGCCGGGGTCTTCGCGGGGACGATGTGTTCTTCGTCCGCGGGAGCCGTTCCGTTCGCCAGGCGGATGAGCGAGTCGTCCTGGGCGATCACGACGATCTCGTCGGACGTCCCGATCGCGGTGTCGGCCGGCGGGTTGAGCATCACACCGCCGGGCGTGCGCAGGCCGAGGACGGTCGCGGTCGCGTACGCGTCGAGGGCCTGGCCGTACGACCTGCCGGCGAGGGACGGATCGCGGCGCAGGTAGATCTCACCGCCGTCGAAGTTCAGCAGGTCCATGCAGACGACGGACACGCCGGACTGCCGGGACGACTGCACGATCAGCCGTGCGGCGATGTCGTCGCTGTCGACCAGGTGGACGCCGGGCCCTCCGGCCAGGCGGGCGGCGGCCATGTTGCGCGAGGAGGAGATGGCGGCGACCACCGGAGGATGCGCGCCCGCCCGCTTGGCCAGGGCGAGCAGGGTCTTGATCACGTGCGCGTCCGGGTCCTCCTTGTCGGGGGACAGCACGACGATCGTCCGCGCGGTGTTCAGGCTCAGCAGGTCGAGGTCGGTCGGCTCGGTGGGGCGGCCGGTGCGGCACACCACACGCGTCCTGCCCGTGTCGCCCACCCGGGCCCTGATGGCGTCCTCCATGGCCGGCTTGTCCCGGTCGGCCAGGATCGCGATGACCGAGCCGTGCTGGCTGGCGTGCGCCTTCGCGAGCTCGGAGACGATCGTGTAGAGCTGCTCGGACCAGCCGAGGATGACCGTGTGGCCTCTCTCGATGACGCGGGAGCGGCCCTTGCGCAGCTCCTCGATCTTGCCGCGCAGGCCGGCGGACAGCACGCCCACGAGGATGCTGACGATGAAGATGCCGCCGAGGGACGCCCCCAGCATGATCGCGAGGAAGGGCGCTGTGCCGGTGTCTCCGGCGATCTTGCCCGGGCTGAGGGCGTGCATGAGCGACAGCCACAGCACCCCGGGCCAGCCGTGGTGCTGGAGCGCCTCGTCGGGGGTGAGCCACATCGTCAGCGTGCTGGCGATCACGATGAGCACCAGCGAGACCAGGGCCAGCCAGCCGATGAGGGCGGCCGTGCCCCTGGCCATGGTGTTGTCGAACCAGTAACGCGCACGCTCTTTGATCGTGGCCTTCGACACCGGCATCCCCCGCTAGTGATCAGTAAACGTCAGACATAGTAGAAGCGACTAGGCTGAAAGGTGTGACTGAACTGGTCCTCGCTTCGGCCTCGCCCGCCCGCCTCGGAGTGCTGCGGGCGGCCGGGCTCGATCCCAAGGTCGTCGTCAGTGGTGTCGACGAGGACGCGATCACGGCAGGCACCCCCGAGGAGCTGTGTCTCGAACTGGCCGTGGCCAAGGCGGACGCCGTCTCCCGGACACTCACCGGCGGCCTCGTGATCGGCTGCGACTCGGTGCTCGAACTCGACGGCGTCGCGTACGGCAAGCCGGGGACGCAGGAGGAGGCGGTGCGCCGCTGGCGGATGATGCGGGGCAGGACGGGCCGGCTGCTGACCGGGCACTGCGTGGTGGACGTCGCCGGGGGCCGGAGGGTGTCGGAGGCGGCGGCGACCGTCGTGCGGTTCGGCACGCCGTCCGAGGAGGAGATCGAGGCGTACGTCGCCAGCGGCGAGCCGCTGCGCGTGGCGGGTGCGTTCACGCTCGACGGCCTGGGCGGCTGGTTCGTGGAGGGCATCGAGGGCGACCACGGCAACGTGCTCGGCATCTCGCTTCCCCTGCTTCGCCGCCTTTTCGCCGCTTTGGGCGTGCCGGTGACGACCTTGTGGCGCTAGCCTGCCCGCCATGAGTGGCATCGGGCGGCCCGCCGTACGGCGTGGCGTCGGCGGTTTCGCCGAGGGAGTCGGTTTCTGCCTGCGTGGTCTCGCCTGGATCGCCCGGCATCCCCGCTGGTGGCTGTTCGGGCTGATCCCGGCGCTGATCGCGCTCGTGCTGTACGCCCTGGCGCTGGTCTGGCTGGGCACGCACGCCACCGACGTGGCGGCCTGGGCGACGCCGTTCGCGGACGACTGGGGCTGGCGCGACACGTTCCGCGCGCTGGTCGGCTTGGTGATCTTCGTGGCGGGTCTCGCGCTCGCCGTGCTGACGTTCACCGCCGTCACGCTGGTGATCGGCGACCCCTTCTACGAGAAGCTCTCGGAGCAGGTCGAGGAGGACCTGGGCGGGCTCCCCGACGGGGGCGACCTGCCGTTCTGGGCGTCCCTGTTCCGGTCGATCCGCGACGGCATCGTCACGCTCTGGTGGGTCCTGCTGTTCTCCGTCCCGCTGTTCGTGCTCGGCTTCGTGCCTGTCGTCGGGCAGACCGTGGTGCCCGTCGTGGGGGCGTTCGTCTCCGGGTTCTTCCTCACGGTCGAACTGACCGCCCTGGCGATGGAACGCCGGGGTCTGCGGCGCAAGGAGCGTTTCGCCCTGCTCCGGTCGAACATGTCGGCCTCGCTGGGCTTCGGCGTGCCGCTCTTCGTGGCGTTCATGGTGCCGCTCGTCATCGTGGTCGTGATGCCCGGCGCGGTCGCCGGCGCCGCCATGCTCGTCCGCGTGCGGCTGGCGCCGGCGACCGAGGGTCAGGCCAGGGACACCAGGCCGGCGTAATCGGAGTTCCACATGTCCTCGACCCCGTCCGGCAGCAGCAGGACGCGGTCGGGACGCAGGGCCTCCACGGCCTTGTCGGCGTGCGTGACCATCACGACGGCGCCCTGGTAGGAGGCGACCGCCGCCAGCACCTCGTCCCGTGACGCCGGGTCGAGGTTGTTGGTGGGCTCGTCGAGCAGCAGCACGTTGGCCTGCGAGCTCACGAGAGTGGCGAGCGCCAGCCGGGTCTTCTCGCCGCCCGACAGCACGCCCGCGGGCTTGCCCGCGTCGTCGCCGCCGAACAGGAACGAGCCGAGGATCCGCCGCACCTCGCCGTCGCCCAGGTGCGGCGCGGCGGCGGCGAGGTTCTCGACGACGGCCCGCTGCCGGGCACGCCCGCGCTCGATGGCGTCGCGGTCGGCCAGATAGGTGCGCCGGCCGGTGTTGTGCACCTCCAGCGCGGCCCGGTCGGCGTCGAGGCGCCAGATCCTGTTCACGGTGTCGTCGAGCAGCGTGGTGTCGTGGCTGATCAGGACCAGCCCGCCGGTGCGGCTCGCGAGGAACGACCGCAGCCAGGCCACGGAGTCGGCGTCGAGGTGGTTGGTCGGCTCGTCGAGCAGCAGCGTGCCCTGCCCGGCGAACAGGATGCGGGCGAGCTCGACCCGGCGGCGCTGCCCGCCCGGCAGCGTGCCGACCGGCTGGGTCATGACCCGGTCGGGCAGGCCGAGCCCGGCGGCGATGCGGGCGGCCTCGGCCTGCGCGGCATAGCCGCCGCGGGCCTCGAACTCCGCCTCGGCCCTGACGTAGCGCCGCATCGCCCGCTCCTGCTGGGCGGGATCCCTCATGGCGGCCTCGGCGGCGCGCAGCGCCCGCTCGGCCTCGTCGAGGCCGCGGGCCGACAGGATGCGGGCGGTGACGGACAGGGACGGATCGGCCGCCGCGGGATCCTGCGGGAGATAGCCGACCTCGCCGGTCCGGGTGATGGTGCCCGCGGCCGGCTGCAGTTCGCCGGCCAGGGTCTTCAGCAGGGTGGTCTTGCCCGCGCCGTTGCGGCCGACGCGGTCGCCGGGGGCGACGTGGGCGGTGACGCCCGACAGCAGGAGACGGGCGCCGACACGCACGTCGACACCACGTAGGGTGATCATTGGAATACGCTCCGGAACAGCTCAAGGACACACGGGTGGCGCGAAAGCGTGTGTCCGAGCTAAGACATCCGGGGCGTAGACATGACGCGGATTGTAGATGTGCGCTCCGCCCGGTTCCAATGGTTTTCCGGCGCCGTCGGTTTCCGGGGTTTTCCACAGGCGGTGGGATATCCCCAGAGCGGCGTTCCGGCCGTCCGGGCGGGTGGCCGCCGGGCGAGGCTTGCGGCCATGACGATCCCGAAGCTCGTGCTCTCCTCACCGGCGGACATCCTCGCCGCCGTGCCCTACCTCGTCGGGTTCCATCCCGCCGACAGCCTCGTCGTGGCCGGTGTCGCCGGGCCGGACGTGCGGCTCACGACACGCTGGGACCTGCCGGTCGCCTCCGAGGACCTCGACCGGCTGGTCGCGCTGCTGTGCCGCGAGGCGGTGACCGCCGCCTTCGTCGTCGGGTACGGCCCGGGCGCGCTGGTGACCCCCGCCGTCGACGCGGTGACCCGGCTGCTGCACGCCGGGGGCATCCGGGTGGCCGAGAGCCTCCGGGCCGAAGGCGGGCGCTACTGGTCCTACGCCTGCGGCAGCGCGAGCTGCTGTCCCGCGGAGGGCACGCCGTACGACACCGAGCGCAGCCAGGTCGCCGCCGAGGCCGTGCTGCACGGGCTGGTCGCCCTGCCCGACCGGGGCAGCCTGCGGCGCTCGGTCCAGCGGTGCGGCGGGGCGGCGATGCGGCGGGTCACCGCCCGCGTCATGGCCGAGCTGCGGGCGCTGCCCGAGCCCGGGGGACCGGGCGCGGACGAAGCGGCCGCGCGATTCGTGGCCGAGGGGCTGGCGCGGGTGCGCGGGGCCGTGGGCCTCTACGGCTCGGGGCACAGGCTGGACGACGAGCAGGCCGCCCGGCTCGGGCTCGACCTCGCCGTGGTCAGGGTGCGCGACGAGGCGTGGGCGTTGATCGACGGCCGTGACGCGCACATCGCGCTGTGGCGTGACCTCACCCGCCGGTTGGAGCCGGGGCATGTCGCGCCCGCGGCCTCACTGCTGGCGGCCGCCGCCTGGCATCGGGGGGAATGCGCGCTCGCGGGCATGGCGCTGGAGCGGGCGCTCACCGCCGACCCCGGCTATTCGATGGCGCTCCTGCTCCGGCAGGCACTGGTGCACATGATGTCTCCCGCCATGCTCCGCGACCGTATGCCGACGCCCGAGGAGCTCGACGAGGAGATGGGCCCTCCCCGGGCGATCTGGCTCGCGCCGCTGCGCGCGCTGCTGGCCCGGGACTCACCCGGCCCGGCCGCCGCGCCGGCCCCGGCATCCGCGCCCGCGCCCGGCGGCCGTCAGACCGCGTCGTCCTCCTGAGCCTGCCGCCGGCGTTCGTTGTACGCGCGCATCCGGGCGGGATAACCGGTGAGCTGCACGTCGTACACGGGAAGGGCGAGATCCCTGGCGACCTTGGCGATCACCGAGGGAGCACCGACGCGGCGACGGGTCCACTCCCCGTCATGAGCCACGGCCACGGCGGTGGTGTCGGTCGCGAAGGTCTCGGGCTCGACGTAGAACTCGACTCCGCGCCGGGTCTTGGCGAACTCGATGAGGGCCTCGATGTCGGCGTCGGTCGCCTCGCGGTCGAACTTGGCCACGCGGGCGCCCCGGCGGCGCCGGAGCCCATAGCGATCTCGCCATCTCATAGCCCTTGTATACATCGCCCTGTATCACGATGGCGTTAAGCGAACGGTCTCGGGGCGATGTAGGGGATGTCCCTGATGCCGCCGGGCGCGTGCCCGGCACAAGATGGAGGCAGACTCGAAGAAGGCCGAGCAGTCGATCGACGGAAGGCGATGCCGTGATGCCCGCGACAGCGACACCACCGTGGCCGGGTCGCGCCCCCGTGCCGCACCCTCAGCTGCGTGTCACCAACCAGGACCGCGAACAGGTGGTCGAGCACGTCAAGGCGGCCTACGCCGAGGGCAGGCTCGACAAGCACGAGATGGACGAGCGGCTGCACCTCGCGATGACGGCGCGCACGCACGGCGACCTCGTGCCCATCATGAACGACCTGTACGGCACGCGCCCGGCCTACGTCCCCCGGCCGCCGGTCTACCAGCCCAGGGCCGCGGCTCCGGACGGGGGAGACCGGGTGGGGGCGGCGGCTTCGCACCTGTTCGGCCTGATGGGGCTGTTCATCGTCGGCCCGCTGCTGATGATGGTGACCGCGGGGCGGACGTCCCCCTACATCAGGAAGCACGCGGTGGAGTCGCTCAACTTCCACCTCACCATGCTGGGCGCGACGGTGCTGCTGCCGTTCACCGTCGTGGGGCTCGTCCTGGTGCCGGTCATCTGGGTCGTCGGACTGGTCCTGTGCGTCGTCGGCGGGGTGTCGGCGCTGGCCGCCACCGAGTTCCGCTACCCACTGACCATCCGCCTGATCAAGTAGCCCGGGAGGCGGCCCGCGGTCAGGGCATGAGCGCGCGGACCGCGGCCACGGTGTCGGCCTCCTCCGGGCGCTTGTCGGGCCGGTAGCGCAGCACGCGGGCGAACCGCAGCGCCATGCCGCCGGGGTAACGGCTCGACCGCTGCACGCCGTCGAAGGCGATCTCCACGACCAGCGCGGGCTTGAGCGTGACGACGTAACCGTCCGTCGGGCCGTCCGCCAGCCGCAGGAACTGCTCGGTCTGCCAGGTCAGCAGCTCGTCGGTGAGGCCCTTGAACGTCTTGCCGAGCATCACGAACCCGCCGCTCTCCCGGTCGTAGGCCCCGAGATGCAGGTTGGACAGCCAGCCCCGCCGCCGTCCGTTGCCCCACTCGGCGGCCAGCACGACCAGGTCGAGGGTGTGCCGCGGCTTCACCTTGACCCAGCCCGCCCCGCGCCGGCCCGCGGCGTACGGCGTGCGCAGCGACTTCACCACGACGCCCTCATGGCCCCACCGTACGGCGTCGCCGAAGAACGCCTCGGCCTCCTCAGCGTCCGCCGTGACGAGCCGGGGAGTGATCAGCTCGGCCGGCACCGCGGCCTCGAGCGCGGCGTGCCGTTCCTCGTCCGGCAGGTCGAGCAGGTCGGCGCCGCCCACGCGCAGCGCGTCGAAGAAGAAGACGGTCAGCGGCACCGTCGCGCGCAGTGACGCCACGTCGGTCCTGCTGGCCACCCGGCCCGAGGTGACCTGGAACGGCTCGGGCCTGCCGTCCGGGCGCAGCGCGATGACCTCGCCGTCGAGCACGAGATCGGTGCCGGGCAGGCCGAGCACGGCCTCGACCAGCTCGGGGACCTGTGCGGTGATGTCGTCGAGCGTGCGGGTGAAGACCGCGACCCGGTCGCCCGACCGATGGGCCTGGACCCGCACGCCGTCGAGCTTCCACTCGACCGCGGCGGGCGCACCGGCCTTCTCCAGGGCGGCGGTCACGCTGGGCGCGCTCTGCGCGAGCATCGGCGCGACCGCCCGCCCGACCTCCAGGTGGAACGCCTTCAGCTCCGCGACGCCGCCGCTGAGCGCGGCCGCGCCGACGGCGGGCAGCGAGCCGCGCAGGGTCAGGGCCCGGCGCACCTCGGCCGCGGGCACGTTCGCGGCCATGGCGATCGCCTCGATCATCACCCCGTTGAGCGCTCCCTGGCGCAGCTCGCCCGTCAGCAGCCGGTGCAGGAACGACTGCTCCTGCCGGGTGAGGGCGCCGAACAGCTCGCCGAGCAGCTCACGGCGCGCCGCCTGCGAACCGGCGCCCGACTGCGCCTTGATGCGTTCGAGCAGGGCGTCGACCTGCGTCAAGGTCGCCGTGGCGATCTGACGCGGCTCGGGGAGGTCGGACAGGCTCCGCCAGCCCACCCCGATCTGGCGCTGCGGCAGCTCACCCGACAGGTAGGCGATGGCGATCTCGGCCTCGTCCGGTCCCACCCTGCCGAGCAGCTCGGCGAGGTGCCTGATCTTGGCGAGCCGAGCCGAGTCCGCGGCGACGGCCGCGGACGTCCTGGCAAGGTCGATCAGCAACACACCGTAATCCTGCCTCACCACAGCGCCAGGTGCCCAGGCCGGGGGGCGGCTAGCTGTAGTGGCGGGCGGACGGCCACAGCTCGCGCAGGGGGCGCACGGGGTCGCGGCAGACCGTGATCGGCGCGCCGTCCTCCTCGCCGGGCATCCCGGTCAGCCTGCCGCCCGGGGTGCAGCGGGCGAAGGCGGTGGCGAGCTCGCCGGGCGGCAGGCCGACGGCCACGACCACCCGCGTCCCCTCCGGCGGCGGTCCCCACCACCACAGCTCGTTGTGGCCGCTGTAGACCGCAGGCAGCCCGAACTCGCCCGCGTAGCGGCGCAGCGCGCCGGCCTCGCCGTAGTTCCCCGTGAGCAGCACCGCACCGGCGCGCTCGCCGGCGGGCAGGCCGTTCACGACCCTGGCCGTCTGCGCCGCCACGTCGCGCATGCCCACCGACTCACGGGCCACCTCGTTGATGGCCGCGACCGGCGTGCCGCCGAGCGACGCCGCCGGGATGACCGGCAGCGCGACGACCACCGCCACTACGGCGTCGACCGCCAGCGCCGCGACCAGCGTCCGTCTCCACCGCCATCCGGCCGCCGTGACGCAACCGGCCGCGAACAGGTAGAGCAGGAACCCGCCGGTGTAGTCGGGGCGGCCTCCCGAGAAGAGGAACAGCGCGCAGGCCACGGGGTAGGCGATGGCGAGCGAACGCACCCGGCGGCTGCGCCACAGCCGCAGCCACCCGGCCACGCAGATCACCGCCTGCACCGGCCCGAGCAGCACGAGCTGCAGGGGGACGAAGGCCGCCCGGTTGTCCGCGCCCTCGTCGGCACGCAGCGCGTCGGCCATCTGGAACTGCGGCCAGTCGTGCGTCACCTGGTAGATCACGTTGGGCGAGGCGATCACCAGGGCCAGGAGGGCGCCGGCCCACAGCCGCCTGTCCCGCAGCACCTCGCGCGGGCCCGCCACGAGGATGCCCAGACCGACGGTGCCCAGCAGCACCACCATCAGATCGCGGTTGTACGAAGCGATGCCGGAAAGGACGCCCGCCCAGAGCCAGTAGCGCCCGTCACCTCTGAGCAGCACCCGGAGCAGGCACAGCGTGACCGCGCTCCACAGCACGAGGTCGGGGGTGAGGGTCAGCAGCGAGTGACCGGCCAACAGCGGCAGCACGGAAGTGGCCGTCCCGGCCGCGGCGAGGATCTGGGCCGCACGGCCGCCGCCCAGCTCCCGGGTGGCCAGCGCGACGAGCACGACGAGAGCCCCGGCGCACAGGGCGGGAACGATCCGCAGCGCGACGACCGTGTCTCCGAAGACCGTCGTGGACAGGCGGGCGATCATCGGCGTCAGCGGCGGGGTGTCGAAATATCCGAGTCTGGGCCGCTCGCCCAGCATGCGGAAGTACAGCTCGTCGCGGTGGTAGCCGTACCACGGGCTCACCGCGAGCAGCACGGCCACGGTCACGGCGGCGATCGCGGGAACGGCGCGGGGTGTCCCGGTGAGCGCAGCGCCCGTGCGGACGCCCTCACCGGGGGATGCCCCCTCGGTGCCGCCCTGTGCCGGCGTGCCGCCGGTCACCCGGCCGTCCGCGGTCACGCCGGCCTCCCGGAAGCCGGCGTTCGCGGGGGGCCGCCCCGCGGGCGGCCGTGAGGGGAGGAACCCCGATCGAAGGGGGTCATGGAGAGGCGGTTCGGGGGGGTATCTGCCACCCGGCCATCATCCTCGAACCGCTTCCGCTCTCCTACCCCCGAATCCGGTACCCCCGAATCCGGTACCCCCGAATCCGGTACCCCCGAATCCGGTACCCCTGAATCCGGTACCCCTGAATCCGGTACCCCTGAATCCGGGACCCCTGAATCCGGGACCCGTGAATCCGGGACCCGTGAATCCGGGACCCGTGAATCCGGGACCCGTGAATCCGGGACCCGTGAATCCGGGACCCCCGAATCCGGGGACGCCGCGGTCGCCTCACCGCGGCTCGGTCAGCCGACGCCGAGCAGGTCGACGACGAAGATGAGCGTCTCGCCGGGCTTGATGACGGCGCCCGCGCCGCGGTTGCCGTACCCGAGGTGCGGGGGGATCGTCAGACGCCGCCGTCCGCCGACCTTCATGCCGGCCACACCACGGTCCCAGCCGGCGATGACCCGGCCGCCGCCGAGCGGGAACTGGAACGGCTGGCCGCGGTTCCAGGAGGCGTCGAACTCCTCACCCGTGGAGAACGCCACCCCTACGTAGTGGACGGTCACGTTCTGCCCCGGCTTGGCCTCCGGCCCGTCCCCTTCGACGAGATCGACGATCTCCAGGTCCGCGGGCGGGGCGCCCTCGGGAAAGTCGATCTCCGGCTTCTCCAGTGCCACGTGGGCCTCCTGCTTCTGTAGTGCCCCAAGCGCTTGCGGTGCCGGTGGTTCCGGCAGGCTGACGACTCTACCGGGGGCGGCCGGCACGACAACGCCTTCCCCACCCGGGTGGGGAAGGCGCCGGAACTCCGCCGATGCCGAGAGGCGGCGAAGGGTCACGGGCGGCGGCCCCTCGGCAGGTCCGCCCGGTCGTCGTCGCGGGCCTGCGCCTGATCCACCGCCCGATCCTCCTCCGCCGGGTAGGCGGCGGCCTGCGGAGCGGTGTCGGCCGGCGGCGCACCGCCCTGCAGCAGGGCCTGGGCCTGGTCGAGCAGGGAAGAGGCCACCAGCACGTCGTAGCGCCCCGCGACGATCGAGCTCCGGGAGGAGAAGTCGCGCGTCCCGCCGGTGAAGGCGTGGCTGGTGAAGCCGAAGGCCGCCCCGGCGATGGCGCCCCAGAGGATCGACCACAGCACCAGCCCGAAGAACGAGGTCGTGGTCGAAGTGAACAGCCCGAGGAACAGGCCGACGACGAACCCGAACACCGCGCCGGTGATCAGGCCGGACAGCGCCGCCCTGCCGTTGGTGAGCCGCCCGGTGACGGTCTCCTCCAGGCGCAGGTCGCTGCCGACGATCGCGGTGTTCTCCACCGGGAACCCGGCGTCGGACAGGGTGTCCACGGCGCGCTGCGCCGCGGTGTAGTTGTCGTAGCTGACCAGCAGCCGTCTGTCGGCCGCCATACTGACCGGCCCTCCGGCCGGGGAGTACTGCATGATCGCCTCCGCGGGGTAGTGCGGTCGGTACACGAACGCACTACCCCCGGAGAGCCCGATATTCCTCTACGGAACAGGAGGGGTCACCAGCTCTGGTGCAGCGGCATGCCCTCGCTGTAGCCGGAGGCGCTCTGCACGCCGATCACCGCCCGCTCGTGGAACTCCTCCAGTGTGGCGGCGCCCGCGTAGGTGCAGGAGGAGCGCAGACCGGCCACGATGGCGTCGATCTGGTCCTCCACGCTGGGCCGCGCCGGGTCGAGGTACATCCGCGAGGTCGAGATGCCCTCCTCGAACAGCGCCTTGCGGGCCCGCTCGAACGGCGTGTCGTCGGCGGTGCGCAGCCGTACGGCTCGGGCCGAGGCCATGCCGAAGTTCTCCTTGTACTTCCGGCCGTCGGGGGCGGTGCGGGTGTCGCCGGGCGACTCGTACGTGCCGGCGAACCACGAGCCGATCATGACGTTGGAGGCCCCGGCGGCGAGCGCCAGCGCGACGTCGCGGGGGTGGCGCACGCCGCCGTCGGCCCACACGTGCCGCCCCAGGCGGCGGGCCTCGGCCGCGCACTCCAGCACGGCGGAGAACTGCGGCCGCCCCACGCCGGTCATCATCCGGGTCGTGCACATGGCGCCCGGGCCCACGCCGACCTTCACGATGTCGGCGCCCGCCTCGACGAGGTCGCGTACGCCCTCCGCCGTGACGACGTTGCCCGCCGCGACCGGCACCGAGGGCTTCAGCGCCCGCACGGCCCGCAGCGCCGAGATCATCTTCTCCTGGTGGCCGTGCGCCGTGTCGACCACGAGCACGTCGACACCGGCGTCGAGCAGTTCCTTGGACTTGGCGGCCACGTCGCCGTTCACCCCGACCGCCGCGGCGATCCGCAGCCGGCCGTTCGCGTCCACGGCGGGCTGATAGAGCGTGGAGCGCAGGGCGCCGGTGCGGGTGAGGATGCCGACCAGGCGGCCGTCCTCGTCCACCACGGGCGCCAGCCGGTGGCGGCCCTCGTGCAGCGCGTCGAACGCGGACTGCGGGTCCACGCCCCGCGGCAGCGTCTGCGGCGAGGCGGTCATGACCTGGGAGAGCTGGGTGAACATGTCGACGCCGTGGCAGTCGGCCTCGGTCACCACACCGACCGGGCGGTTGTCCCAGTCGACGACGATGACCGCGCCGTGCGCCCGCTTGGGCAGCAGGGTGAGCGCCTCGCCCACGGTGTCGTGAGGGGTGAGGGTGATGGCCGTGTCGTGAACGAGGTCACGGCTCTTCACCCATTCGATGACGTCGGCCACCACGTCGATCGGGATGTCCTGGGGGATGACGGTGATGCCGCCGCGCCGGGCGACGGTCTCGGCCATGCGGCGGCCCGCGACGGCGGTCATGTTGGCGACGACGACGGGGATCGTCGTGCCGGTTCCGTCGCCGGTGGACAGGTCCACGGCCAGGCGCGACCCGACCGAGGAGCGGGACGGCACCATGAAGACATCGCTGTACGTGAGATCGTAGGGCGGCGTCACATCATTGAGGAATCGCACGTTTGTCCAGCCTACGTTGTGAGCGGGTCATAAACGGCATTCCCGGCCGACGCCTGAGCAGACCCGGACACGGGATACATTGACCTCGCCTGAAAGGAGAGCACGTGATCATCGTTGACCGTCCGGAGGCGCTCGTCGTCGGCTATGCCGTGCGGACGACCAACGCGGCGGAGGCGGACCCGGCCCGCGCCCAGTTGCCGGGCCTGTGGGCCCGTGCCGGAGCGCCCGGAGCCTTCGCGCACGTGCCCGGCCGGGTCGACGAGAACCTGTACGCCGTGCTCACCGACTACGAGAGCGACCACAACGGCGCCTACACCCAGATCGTCGGCGTGGCCGTGCGCACGGCGGCGCGACTGCCCGAGGGCATGGTCGCCGTACGGGTGCCGGGCGTGCCGGCGCTGCTGTTCGAGGCGCGGGGACCGCTGCCGGGGGCGCTCGCCGAGGTCTGGCAGCAGGTGCGGCAGCACACAGAGTCGGGCGGCGTCCCGGCCCGCGCCTTCACCACCGACCTGGAGATCCACCACCCCGACGGCGTCGATCTCTTCGTGGCCACGCTGCCGTCGTTCGGTGAGCCCTCCGGGCCCCCGGCGCAGGCTCAGGCCACGCCGGCCTGACCGCCGGTCACTGCTCGTCGCCGGGGTCGTCGTCCGGCGGCGGGTCGGGCAGCCGCCACCCGGCGACCAGCAACGGCAGCACGTAGTGCGTGAGCCACACCGCGATGAGGCCGAGAGCGATGGCGGCCCCCGGCACCCGGGCCGCGGGGCCGTCTCCCCACATCGCGGCGAGGACCAGGGCCGTGACGACCGTGAGGATCAGCCGCATCAGCGTGTTGGCCACCGTGTAGGCGCGCAGCCGTTCCGCGATCTGCCGTTCGTCCAGGCGGCGCTCCGGCAGCGAGGCCAGTCCGCGCGTGGCGGCGTTCAGCGCGGTCACCGAGGGCAGGTAGCACACGAGCGCGATGGTCAGCAGCACGAAGTTGACCGTCACGGCCGTGTCGCTCGGCGCGATGTACCAGGACACGATGGCGTCGGCCCATATCACCAGCAGGCCGGTCGCGCCCACGGCGACGAGCAGGCGGCGCCGGGCGCGGGTGCGGTACAGCGGCACGAACATCGGGTGTTCCATGCTGCGGGCGGCGTGCGCGTGCCATCTTTCGCCCCAGTTCACGATGTGCTCCCGAGTTTGGGGAACGGCTTGAGGGAGAAGACGACCTCCACGGGCACCTCGAAGAACTCGGCGATCCGCAGGGCCAGGTGAAGGCTCGGGCTGTACTCGCCGCGCTCCAGGTAGCCCACCGTCTGGTAGTGCACCCCGAGCGCGGCCGCCAGATCCCGGCGCGAGACGCCGCGGTCGGCCCTCAGCACCGCGATGCGGTTGAACACCGGCTCCTCGGCCACGTCTCACCTCCGTCGGGCCTGCGAGTCCGCTCACCGTCCACGGACCCGGCGCAGCAACCAGGGGGCTAGAACCATACCGCCGACGGCCCACGCGCCCAGAACGGCCGCGGCCCGGCCGAGCGGCCAGCTGTTCCCGAGCTCGGCCGGGAGGACGGAGTCGGGCAGGAACACCGCGCGCAGTCCGAGGCCCTGCCAGTAGAGCGGGAAGACCTGGGCGATGCCGCGCACTATGCCGGGCATCATCTCCAGCGGGACCATCACCCCGGAGATGAGCATCAGGAGCATCGTCGGCAGGGCGAGCATGGCCGCGGCCGCCTTCGGGCCGGACACCAGGGTGCCGATGGCCGCGCCGATGGGGACGACGGCCAGCGTGCCGAGCACCAGGACCCAGACGAGCGTCAGCCACCGCCCGGGTGTCGGCGGCGTGGCCGCCCCGCCGAGCGGCACGGCCGCCACCAGGACGAGCGCGGCGTTGAGCCCGATCGTGAGCAGCGTCGTGACGGCCCGCCCGGTCAGGTAGACCCGGATGCCTCCCGGCAGCGTCCGGGCGCGCATCAGCGTGCCCTCCTCGCGATCGGCGGCGATCAGCATGGGCAGCCCCATCAGCCCGGTCGAGAACGCCGCGAACGCCAGGAACCCCGGCGTCATGAACGCCGCCATCGACACGGGCGTGCCCGGCACGTTGTTGCCGCCGATGAACAGGATGAGCACCACGTAGGTGCCGACGGTCCCGACAACGGCGTTCAGCAGTTCCTTGCGGTCGCTCCAGAGGTTGAGCTGCTCGGTCCAGCCCCGCCGCAGCCCCAGAATGGTCGCGTTCATCGTGCCCCTCCCACGGTCGCCGTCTCGCGCGTTCCCCGCGCCTCCTCGATGAGATCCAGGTAGCTCTCCTCCAGGGTCGGCCGCCTGATCTCCAGCCCGGGGACCGGGCCGCCGTACCGCTGGTGCAGTTCCCAGGCCACCCCGGAGGGATCGGCGGTCTCCAGCTCGCCGTCCGCCCAGCGGACCAGCGACGGCGCCTGTACGGCGTGCGCCAGCTCGGCGGGGCTGCCGCAGGTGACCACCCGCCCGGCGACGAGCACGGCGATCCGCCCCGACAGCCGCTCGGCCTCGGCCAGGTCGTGCGTGGTGAGCAGCACGGTCAGGCCGTCCTCGCCGGCCAGCCGCTCGATCAGCTGGTGGAACTCCCGCCGGGCCTCGGGGTCGAACCCGGTCGTGGGCTCGTCGAGGAACAGCACGTCGGGGCGGCCGACGATGCCGAGCGCGATGTCGAGCCTGCGGCGCTGGCCCCCGGACAGCACCCCGGCCCGGTTGCGCGCCGCCTCGGTCAGGCCGAGCGCGGCGAGCAGCTCGTCGACGTCGTGGGGATCGTCGTAGTGCGCCGCGACGTGCGCGAGCAGGTCGCGCACCCGCCAGCGGGGGTGGTCGCGCCACGACTGCATGACCACGCCGAGCCGTGCCCGCCAGGCGTCCCCGGCGTGCGCCGGGTTCTCGCCGAGCACCTCGACCTCGCCGGACCAGCCCGTACGGAACCCTTCCAGGATCTCGACCAGGGTGGTCTTGCCGGCGCCGTTGGGCCCCAGCAGCGTGAACACCTCGCCCCTGCGCAGGTCGAGGTCGACGCCGTTCAGGACCTGAACAGGCCCGTACGCCATGCGGAGTCCGCGTACGCGGATGGCGACGTCAGGCATGCGCCCTCCAATGAAGTAGCCGTGCTCTCGAATGTAGTAGATGTACTACATTCGATTCAAGACCTGCTTCATTGGAGGGCGATCAGCGTGATCGGCTCAGGGCGTCCAGAGGGGCTCGGGGATCTCGAAGCCGACCGGCTCACCCCACTGGTTGCGGAAGGACACCTCGTGGGCGGGCCGGCGCGGGGCCACACCCCACCGGCCGGTCGGGTAGCCGAAGGTGACGGTGCAGGCGATCTGCCAGCCCTTGCCCTCGGGCACGCCGAGGATCCGCATGGTCTCCTCGCCGTGGAACAGCCCCAGCACGGTGGTCAGCGCGCTGCCCACCCCGAACGCGCGGGCGGCGAGCTGGGCGCTCCAGACCGAGGGATAGATGGAGCCGCCGCTGGTGTCGTTGCGGGTGAAGGCGAACAGCATCAGGGGATAGGACTCGAAGTGGTCGGCCAGGTGCTGGGCCGACCGCATGACGCTGAGCGTGCGGGTGTCGCCGGTCGCCTCGGCCCGCTCGCGCATCGGCTTGTAGTGCGTCTCGAACAGGACGCCGAGCGCCTGCCGGTAGAGCGGCCCGAGCTGCTCCTTCACCCTGGTGTCGTCCACCAGCAGGAACCGCCAGCTCTGGGTGTTGCCCGGGCTGGGGGCGCGGACGGCGGCGTCCAGGATGCGTTCCTGCACCTCCATCGGGATCGGGTCGGGCTTGACCCGCCGCATGGCGCGGGTCGTGTAGAGGGCTTCGAAAACGTCCATGTGCGGGGGAACTCCTCGATCGTCACAGGGGGGGAACGGGGGTAAACGGGGGGGCAGGGGGCTAAGGGGCAGGGGCGGCGGGCAGGGGCGGCGGGCAGGGGGCGGGAGGCAGGGGGCGGCGGGCAGGGGTCAGGCCGGTACCGCGGGGGAGCCGGTCGGGCCGGAACGGCCGAGGGGGCGGGGCCGGGGTCGAACTGCCGAGAAGGTCGGGCGCTGCGGGAACCGGTCAGGCGAGCACACCGGCGGCGCGCAGGGCCTTCGCCTCGTCGGCGGGCAGGCCCCAGGCGCTCAGGTCGTGCAGCCGGGTGGCCGGGGACAGGTCGCCGCGCGGCGCGCCGACCAGCCGGGGCGCGGGCGCGGCCTGCGGCAGCCCGTCGACCTCCACGAACGTGCCGCGCGCCCGGTTGTGCGGATGCCGTACGGCCTCGCGCGGGTCGAGCACAGGGGACACGCACGCGTCGGACCCTTCGAAGACCGCCTCCCACTCGGCCCGGGTGCGCGACCGGAAGATCTCGGTCAGCCGCTCCCTGATGGCCGGCCAGTTGGCCGGGTCGTCGCGGTCGGGCATGTCCTCCACACCCATCCGGGCGAGCATCTCGGCCCAGAACCGCGGTTCGAGCGGGCCCACGGCGAGATGGCCGCCGTCGGCCGTCTCGTACGTGTCGTACATGGGCGCGCCGGTGTCGAGGAGGTTGGTGCCGCGCGGGCCCCAGTGACCGGAGTGCACCCCGGCGTAGAACATCGAGAACAGCAGCGCCGCGCCGTCGACCATCGCGGCGTCCACCACCCGGCCGCGTCCGGTGCGCTCGCGTTCCAGCAGCGCCAGCAGCACGCCGTACGCCAGCATGAGCCCGCCGCCGGCGAAGTCGCCCAGGATGTTGATCGGCGGGGTGGGCTTCTCGCCCGCGCGGCCCAGCATCGACAGCACCCCGGCGATCGCGATGTAGTCGATGTCGTGCCCCGCCGTGGAGGCGAGCGGGCCGTCCTGTCCCCAGCCGGTCATGCGGCCGTAGACCAGCCGCTCGTTGACCGCGTGGAGGTCGGCGGGCCCGATGCCGAGCCGTTCGGCGACTCCGGGCCGGAACACCTCGATCACCACGTCGGCCCGCTCGGCCAGCCGCTTGAAGGCGGCCACGCCCTCCGGCGACTTCAGGTCGAGGCCGATCGTGCGCTTGCCGCGGTCCATGACGTCGCGGCGCGGGGTGTCGCTCACGGCCTTCACCCGGTCGACGCGCAGCACCTCGGCGCCGTGGTCGGCCAGCATCATCCCGGCGAACGGCCCGGGTGCGAGACCGGCCAGCTCAAGCACCCGGATCCCTGTCAGCGGCCCCCGCGACTCCTCCATCCGAACCCTCCTCGGAGCGGTATCACTTCACGCGCATTAGTAGAACATGTTTCTGTAGGCATGCGAGACTGCGCCCGTGACGTGGAATGTTCTTGCCCTGCCACCGCTCCCGGAGGACGCGGTGCGCGGCCTGCTCGCCGACCTCGACGGCCGCGTCGAGGTGCGCGTCCCCGCCCGCCACGACCGCGCGGCGCTGCTCGACGCACTGCCCGAGGCCGAGATCGTCGTCGGCGACTGGAGCGGGGCCCTGGCCCTCGACGCGGAGGCCGTACGGCTGGCGCCGCGCCTGGCGTTCGTGCAGCAGCCGTCGGTCGGCGTCGACGGGCACGACCTGGAGGCGCTGGCCCGCGCCGGGGTGCCCCTCGCCAACACGGCGGGGGTGAACGCCGCCGCGGTGGCCGAATGGTGCCTGGCCGCCGCGCTGGCGCTGCTGCGCCATCTCGCGGACGGCGACCGGGCCATGCGGGCGGGGGAGTGGCCGCAGTTCGCCTACCAGCGCCGCGAGCTGTCCGGCTGCCGGGTGGGGGTGATCGGTTTCGGGCCGATCGGCGCGGCCTGCGCCCGCATGTTCGGCGCGCTCGGCTGCCGGGTCTCCTACTGGTCGCGCACGCCCAAGCCCGAGACGTACGGCGCGGACTACGCGGATCTCGACACGCTGGTGGCGGGCAGCGACGTGGTCGTCCTGGCCGTGGCGCTCGCGCCCGAGACCGTCGGGCTGATCGACGCGGCGCGGATCGCCCGCATGCCCAGGGGATCGGTGCTGGTCAACGCGGCCAGGGGCGCGGTGGTCGACAACGCGGCGCTGTTGACCGCGCTGGAGTCCGGTCACCTCGCCGGAGCGGCGCTGGACGTGTACGACAGCGAGCCCCCGGCGCCGGACGACCCGTTGCGCTCCTGTCCGCAGGTCCTGCTGTCGCCGCACGCCGCCGGGGTGACGCCCGAGGCGACGACGCGGCTGATCCGGTGCGTGCTCGACAACCTCACCGCCGCGACGGAAGGCCGTCCGGTGGTCAACGTGGTCAACGGCGCCGATCCCCTGGTCCGCCGTCGCGTGCCCGGCGGATGACGAATTCCCCTGTTACGGCAGGGGCGCCGGAGGCGATGAAAAAGAGCAGGATACGATCTACGCCGACGGTGCGCCGCGGGAATTCCAGATAGTTTTCCGGGGCGTAACGTGTCTACTCTGGTCTGCGTTCCCCGCCGGGGATAGCGTGCCAAGAGCCGATCTCTACGATCCATGGGGGTGGTGTCATGCCAGAGCGCACGGCCAGTATGACCGCCCATCAGAAGGCCGTCGAGCAGATCAGGGACTCCTACGCGGCCATACCGGAGGACTCCGCTCCCCGGCTCGCCAAGGCCACGACGAACCTGTTCCGCTTCCGCGCGCCGGCCAAGACGGCGACGCTGTCCGCCCGCGATCTGGACCAGGTCATCCACGTCGACCCGGTGACCATGACCGCCGAGGTCCAGGGCATGACGACGTACGAGAACCTGGTGGACGCGACGCTTCCGTACGGGCTCATGCCCTACGTGGTGCCGCAGCTCAAGACGATCACGCTGGGCGGCGCGGTCACGGGCCTCGGCATCGAGTCGACGAGCTTCAAGGACGGTCTGCCGCACGAGTCGGTCGAGGAACTGGAGATCCTCACCGGCGACGGGCGGATCGTCGTGGCCCGGGCCGACAACGAGCACGCGGACCTGTTCCACGCGTTCCCCAACTCCTACGGCACGCTCGGCTACGCGCTGCGGATCCGCATCAAGCTGGCCAGGGTGAAGCCGTACGTCAAGCTGACGCACATCCGCTTCAGCGACGCCGGCAAGTGCATGCTCGCCATGCAGGAGATCTGCGACAGCCGCGAGCACGACGGCGAGCGGGTCGACTTCGTCGACGGCACGTTCTTCGGCCCGGACGAGCTGTACATCACGGTGGGCTCGTTCTCCGACCGGGCGCCCTACACGTCCGACTACACCGGCATGCGGATCTACTACCAGTCGATCCGCAGCCGCGTCCGCGACTGGCTGACGGTGCGCGACTACCTGTGGCGCTGGGACACCGACTGGTTCTGGTGCTCGCGCGCCTTCGGGGTGCAGCAGCCGCTGGTCCGCTCGCTCCTGCCGCGCCGCTACCTGCGGTCGGACGTCTATCGCAAGCTCGTCGGCCTCGACCAGAGGTACGGCGTGACCGCCCGGATCGACCGCTGGCGGAACAACCCCGTGCACGAGTCGGTCATCCAGGACGTCGAGGTGCCCATCGAACGCGGCGCCGAGTTCCTGGAGGTCTTCCACGACAGGGTCGGTATGACCCCGGTGTGGATGTGCCCGCTCAAGGCGACCGACCGGTGGGCCCTATACCCGCTGGAACCCGGCCGCCTGTACGTGAACTTCGGTTTCTGGGGCATGGTTCCGCTGCCGCGCGGCCAGTACGACGGGTACTACAACCGGCTGATCGAGCGGGCGGTGCATTCGCTCGACGGCCACAAGTCGCTCTACTCCACCTCCTTCTACGAGCGGGAGGAGTTCTGGCGGCTTTACAACGGAGACGCCTACTGGCCGGTCAAGCGCGCCTACGACCCGGGCGGCCGGCTGCTGGACCTCTACGACAAGTGCGTCAGAGGCCGGTAGGCGTCGATACGTCGGGAGAGGTGCAATGACTCTTGCGAAGATCTTCGAGAAGATCGTCGGTCCTGACGCCGGCGTCGAGTTCGTCGCCTATGACGGCAGCAAGGCCGGATCCTCGGGGGCGGACCTCCGCATCGAGGTGAAGTCGCCCGTGGCGGTGGCCTACCTCGCGCAGGCGCCGGGAGAGCTCGGCCTCGCCCGCGCGTACATCTCCGGGCACATCGACGTGCACGGGGACATGTACACCCTGCTCGACCGGATGTGGTCGCTGACCCTGAACGACCTGCCGCTCAGCGAGAAGATCGCCGCGATCCGGTCGCTCGGGATCAAGCCGCTGCTGATGCGCGTCCAGCCGCCGCCGCAGGAGGCGCGGCAGAGCACGCTGGCGAAGCTGGGCAGCCGGCACGCCAAGCAGCGCGACGCCGAGGTGATCCATCACCACTACGACGTCTCCAACCGCTTCTACGAGTGGGTGCTCGGCCCCTCCATGGCGTACACGTGCGCGGTCTTCCCGCGGCCGGACGCGACGCTGGAGGAGGCGCAGTACGCGAAGTTCGACCTGGTCGCCAAGAAGCTCGACCTCAAGCCCGGCATGCGGCTGCTCGACGTCGGCTGCGGCTGGGGCGGCATGGTCATGCACGCGGCCAGGGAGTACGGCGTGAAGGGCCTGGGCGTCACGCTGTCGCGCCAGCAGGCCGAGTGGGCGCAGAAGGCCATCGCGGAGGCCGGGCTGTCCGAGCTCGCCGAGGTCCGCTACATGGACTACCGCGACGTCGCGGAAACCGGTTTCGACCGGGTCAGCTCGATCGGCCTCACCGAGCACATCGGCAAGGACAACCTGCCGTCGTACTTCTCCTTCCTGTACGGCAAGCTCAAGCCGGGCGGGCGCATTCTCAACCACTGCATCACCCGCCCGACCAGCACCGAGAAGACCATCAACAAGGGCGGCTTCATCAACCGCTACGTCTTCCCGGACGGCGAGCTCGAGTCGGTGGGCTACCTGATCCGCCAGATGGAGGACACCGGTTTCGAGGTCCGCCACGAGGAGAACCTGCGCGAGCACTACGCGCTGACGCTGCGCGAGTGGTGCAAGAACCTCGACGCCCACTGGGACGAGGCGGTCGAGGAGGTCGGCCAGGGCACCGCCCGGGTCTGGCGGCTCTACATGGCCGGCTGCGTCGTCGGGTTCGAGCGCAACAAGGTGCAGCTGCACCAGGTGCTCGGCGTCCGGCTCGACGACGAGGGACAGGCACACGTGCCGCTGCGCCCGTCCCTCGACTGGCCGTAAAGAGCTCTAGCGCAACTCGCGCTTGAGGATCTTGCCGGTGGCGGTCATCGGCAGGGACTCGCGGAACTCCACGATCCGCGGGTACTTGTAGGCCGCCATCGTCTCCCGGCACCACGCCACCAGTTCCTCCTCGGTGATCGTGGCGCCGGGCTTGCGGATGACGTACGCCTTGACCTCCTCGCCGTGGGAGTCGTGGGGCACCCCGACGACCGCGGCGAGCGATACCGCGGGGTGGGTCATGAGGACCTCCTCGATCTCCCGCGGATAGACGTTGAAGCCGCCGCGGATGATCATGTCCTTGGCCCGGTCGACGATGAAGTAGTAGCCGTCCTCGTCGCGCCGGGCCACGTCGCCGGTGCGGAACCAGCCGTCCTTCATGACCTGGGCCGTCGCCTCGGGCCGGTTGTAGTAGCCCTTCATGATGTTGTGGCCGCGGATGGCGATCTCGCCGATCTCGTCGGTCGTGTTCCACTCGGCGTCGACCAGCTTCATCTCCACGCCCCAGATCGGCGTGCCGATCGAGCCGGCCTTCGCGGGCCTGCCCGGCTGGTTGAACGAGGCCACGGGCGCGGTCTCCGACAGGCCGTACCCCTCCAGGACGTTCACGCCGAACGTCGCGCTGAAGTCCTTGAGCACCTCGACCGGCAGCGCCGAACCGCCGGAGGCCGCCGTCACCAGCGACGACGGCACCTCGGCCGCGCCGGCGTGCACGGCGGTGAGCATGGCCCAATACATGGTCGGCACACCCGCGAACAGCGTGACCTTCTCCCGGTTCATCAGCGTGAGGGCCTCGACCGGTTCGAAGCGCGGCATCAGCACGAGTGTGGCTGCGCGCAGGAACCCGGCGTTCATCAGCACCGTCTGCCCGAAGGAGTGGAACAGCGGCAGCGCGACGAGATAGGTGTCCTCCCCCTGCCGGGGGAACATGCCTTCGCTGACCATGGCGTTCATGACCATGTTCTGGTGGGTGAGCTCGGCGCCCTTCGGCTGGCCGGTGGTGCCGCTCGTGTAGAGGATCACCGCCGTGTCGTCGGCGGAGGTCTGCACGGTCTCGAACTCGCCGGACACCCCGTCGAGGGCCGCCCACAGCGTCTCGCCGAGCTCGGACTCGGTGGCGAACGGCGTGGCGGGCAGCACGAAGAAGTGCTCGGCGCCCTCGGCGTCGGCGAAGCCGGCCCGGCCCCGCTCGCCCAGCGGCAGCTCCGGCGAACCCTCGAAGCAGAAGAAGGCCTTGGCGTCGGAGTCGTCCAGGTGATAGGCGATCTCCCTGGCCTGCAGCAGCACGTTCAGCGGGACGACGGTCGCGCCCGCCTTGAGGATCCCGTAGTAGACGAACGGGAAGTAGGGCACGTTGGGGCAGGCCAGCGCCACCTTGTCGCCCCTGCCGATGCCGCGCGAGACCAGCAGGTTGGCGACCTGGTTGGCCACGGTGTTCACGAGCGAGTACGGCAGGCGCATGTCGCCGAAGACGACCGCGGTGGCGTCGGGCTTCTCCCGTGCGCTGTCTTCCAGCACGACGGCCAGGTTGAGCATTGCCGCTCCCTCTTCTATCGGACCCCTCGGTCCATACCAACCGGTAGGTACCTCAGCGTAACGGCTCAAGGTCCGGATTTTGAGGGTCTGGTTACAAGGGCGTTCCCGACCCTTGACGATGCCGTGCCCCCGCACAAGAGTGGCGGCATGGACACGGCTGCCGACCTGTCCCGCATCCCGTTCTGGGGCCTGCCCCAGGCCGAGCGGCACGAGGCGTTCCGCCGCCTGCGGGCGCTCGACCACCCCGCCTTCTTCCGCGAGAACAAGATCCCCTTCATCGGTCACGGCGCCGGTTACTACGCGCTGGTGCGGCACGCCGACGTGACCGAGGCCAGCCGCGACCCCGCCGTCTTCAGCAGCGAGCCGACGGCCAACAGCATCCCGGACATGCCCCGCTGGCTGGCGGTCTACTTCGGCTCGATGATCAACATGGACGACCCCCGGCACGCCCGGCTGCGGCGGATCGTCTCGCGGGCGTTCACCCCGCGCATCCTGGCCAAGATGGAGGAGGACCTGAGCCGGGCCGCCCGGGAGATCGTCGGCGCCGCCGTACGGGAGGGGCCGGGCGACTTCGTCACCCAGATCGCCGCCCGGTTACCCGTACGGGTGATCTGCGACATGATGGGCATCCCGGCCGATCATCACGACCGGGTGCTGCGCCGTACGAACACGATCCTGGCCAACGCCGACTCCGAATATTCGGGGGTCGCGGCCGACCCGTCCCGGCCGGACGGCTCCTTCGGCCGCTGGACCACGGCCCGGGGCCTGGCCGCGCTGCTGCGGGCCGGGCACGACCTGAACGCGCTGGCCCGCCGCCTGGCCGCCGAGCGCCGCCGCCGGCCCACCGACGACCTGACCAGCAGGCTCGTGAACGGCGAGGAACGCCTGACCGCCCAGGAGCTCGGCTCGTTCTTCATCCTGCTGGTCGTCGCGGGCAGCGAGACCACGCGCAACGCCATCGCCCACGGGCTCAAACTGCTCACCGACCACCCCGGCCAGCGCGCGCTGCTGCTGGAGGACTTCGACGGGCGCATCGCGGGAGCCGTGGAGGAGATCGTCCGCTACTCCAGCCCCGTCATCCAGTTCCGGCGCACCGTGACCCGGGACCACACGATGAACGGCCACGACTACCGCGCGGGCGACAAGGTCCTGCTGTTCTACAACTCGGCGAACCGCGACGAGACGGTCTTCCGCGACCCCGACGTCTTCGACATCACCCGCAGCCCCAACCCCCACGTCGGTTTCGGCGGCCACGGCCCCCACTACTGCCTCGGTGCCCACCTCGCCCGCCGGGAGATCACCGTGATGTTCCGGGAGCTGTTCGACCGCATGCCCGCCATCCGGTCCGTCGGCGAGCCGTCCTATCTGCTGTCCAACTTCATCAACGGCGTCAAGCACATGAGCTACCGGTTCTGAACGCCGGCCTCAGTGGGCGTACTCGTCGAGGCGCCGGAACATGGCCGCCAGCATCAGCGGGAACATCAGGACGTGGGCGGCGACCATCACGGCCATGCCGTCGATCATGCCCAGCCACAGGAGCGGGAAGAGCGGCACGACCGGGACGAACATCGCGGCGCACATCTCCAGGGTCGGAGCCCAGGAGTGCCCGCGCACCCGCATCCACGCCGCCATGCCGGCCGACATGTCGAACGCCATCAGCAGGTAGGCCGGCTCGGGATCACTGTCGTACGAGGGGTCGAACCCCAGGGCGGACCACAGCAGGCCGAGCGCGAACATCCCGGCGAACATCGCGATGATCATCTCGACGTAGTGGAGGGCGAAACGTCCCCAGCGCCGGATGCCGCTCCGGTTGCCGGTGTGTCCTTCAGGCGTCGTGTCAGTCATGGCCCAACTGTCCGGGCGCCCCGGCGACGCGCCAAGGAGCGGGACGAGAACAGGTCCGAAATCCTGCGCTCCCCGTCCGTCCGGCCCCGTCCGTCCTCCCCCCCCCGCCGGCGCATGGGCGTCTGAGCCGCTGCGGGTGAACGGTCCGGTGTGGCAGACTAGAAACCGAATGTGGTTCTAGTCACTCGGAAGGGCCGGCCCCCACCATGACGACACAGCCCACGGAGCGTACGCCCATCACCTCGGCGGCGGACATCGACCTGAACGACTGGGACTTCTGGGGCCGCCCGGACGAGGAGCGGGAGCACGCGTTCCGGCTGCTGCGCGACCTGGACAAGCCGGCCTTCTTCCCCGAGCCCGAGTTCAGCCTGGGCGGCATCACCGGGCCGGGTTACCACGCGCTCGTCAGGCACGCCGACATCCTGGAGGCCAGCCGCAACCCCGAGGTCTTCTGCTCGGGCGACGGCGGGGCCACCAACATCCCCGACCTGCCGGGGGAGTTCGCCGAATACTTCGGCTCGATGATCAACATGGACGACCCGCGGCACGCGCGCCTGCGGCGGATCGTCTCGCGCGCCTTCACGCCGAGGATGATCAAGCAGTTCGAGTCCGACGTGGACGCCGCCGCCTCGCGCATCGTGGACGAGCTGCTGGAGACCGGCCCCGGCTGTGACTTCGTCACCGAGGTGGCCGCCAAGCTGCCCCTGAAGATCATCTGCGACATGATGGGCATCCCGGAGAAGGACTATCAGTTCGTCTTCGACCGCTCGAACATCGTCCTCGGCGCCACCGACCCCGAATATGTCAGCAAGCGCGAGGACATCGCCCACGCGCTGCTCACCGCGGGGATGGAGCTGCAGCAGCTCGTGCAGGACCTGGCCGCGCTGCGGATGGAGACCCCCACCGACGACCTCACCTCGTCCCTCGTCAACGCCAACATCGACGGGGAGCGGCTGACCGCCCAGGAGCTCGGCTCGTTCTTCATCCTGCTCGTCGTGGCCGGCAACGAGACCACGCGCAACGCCATCTCGCACGGCATGCGGCTGCTCACGCTCAACCCGGACCAGCGCCGGCTGTGGCTGGAGGACTTCGAGGGCCGGGCGCCGCGCGCGATCGAGGAGATCGTCCGGCTGGCCGCGCCGGTCAACTACATGCGCCGCAAGGTCACCCGCGACCACGAGATGAACGGCAACCTCTACCGCAAGGGCGAGAAGGTCCTGCTGTACTACTGGGCGGCCAACCGCGACGAGCGGGTGTTCGACGACCCGCTGCGCTTCGACATCCTGCGCGACCCGAACCCGCACGTCGGATTCGGCGGCCCGGGCCCCCACTTCTGCCTCGGCGCGCACCTGGCCCGCCGCGAGATCACCGCGATGTTCCGCGAGCTGCTGCGGCGGGTCCCGCAGATCGAGGCGGGCGCACCGGAGCGTCTGCTGTCCAGCTTCATCAACGGCATCAAGCACATGCCCTGCGAGTTCTGACCGGCCGGGCTCCGGGCCCGGCCGGCGGTCAGCCGAGGGGCTTGATCGACCGGAAGACCGTGTTGATGTCGGGGAGCAGGTCGTTCTTGAGCTCCGGCACGGCCATGTAGACGATCGTGGGAAGGTCGGCGCCGGTGTTCACGGCCGCGACGACGACCGTGGTGGTCGCGCCGTCGGCGGTCACCTTGTAGGCCGCCGCGAGCCCGGTGAGGTTGTTGCGCGCCAGGCGCTGCTGGGCCACCTTGGCGATCTTGTTGTCCTTGGGGAACTGGGTCTGCCGTGCCCGGTACATCACCGCGTTGATCACCGGGCCCAGATTGTCGGGCGTGGTGTACTTCGCGGCCAGCGACTGCGCCAGCGTGCCCGACATGACCACGGCGAACTCGCGCTTGCCCTTGGTCGTCATGCCGGCCGGCACGTACTGCCTGGTGGTGAAGCCGTACGTCGCCTTGACCTGCGCCGGGTCGGCGTCCGCCTGCCAGGGGCCGCCGAGCTTGGGCAGCGTGACGCGGCCGGCGGTGTCGGTGAGCACACCGTTCACCGGGGAGGCGGTGCCCTTGTAGACGGGCAGCCGTGACGCGGTCTGCGTCTGCGGCTTGGTCGTGGTGGCGGTCTTGGCGGGGGTCGGCTTCGCCGACGTCGAAGCCTCGGCCGCGTCGCCGGAGCTGAGCGGCCCGGCGGCGAACGCCCACACGAGCACCCCGACGAGCGCGGCGACGACCGAGGCCACCAGCGCGTAGAGCCAGACCGGCCGGCCGTCCTCGTCGTCCTCGTACTCGTCGATGGCCTGGTAGTTCTCCCCGAACACCGTGTTCCACAGCTCCTGCTGCCGGTGCGCGGGAGGGGTCTTGGGCCCGCTGATCTGTCCCGCCGTCACGAACGGCCGGTACGGATCCTCCGGCTGGGGCGGGGCCTGCGGCGCGCCGGAGGCGTGCGGCGGGGTGGCGGAGGCGTGCGGAGCGGCCGGGGCGGACTCGGCGTACGAGCGGACCGACGGGGTGAACGGCGCGGACGGCCGGGAGTGGTCAGGGCTCCCGGGCATCGCACCACCGGGCATCTGGCCGCCGGGCATCGCACTCCCCGGCATCGCACTTCCCGGCATGGCGCCGCCGGAGAACTGACCTCCGTACGGGCCGGGCTGCCCCGACCCCTGGCCCTGACCATGCCCCGCGGGCCCCGCGGGACCCGCGGGGCCCTGTGTGCCGTACGCCGGCGAGGGGCCCCCGAATCTCTCGGCGTCCCCGAATCTCTCGGCGTCCCCGAATCTCTCCGCGCTCCCGAATCTCTCCGCGCCACCGAAGCCTTCAGCGCCGCCGAATCTCTCCGTACGGCCGAAGTTCTCCCCGCCGCGGAAGTTCTCCGTGCCTCCGGCGCCCCCCGAGCCGCTGTAGCCGTCCCGGGTGAAGGCGGGGTAGGACCGCTCCGGAGCCGCGCCCGGAAGCGGGCCCCCCGCCATGGTCGCGGTCGCGTCCGCGGGCTGCTGGGGCGTCCCCTCGACGAACGACCTGACGGTCGGGGTGAAGGATGACGAGGACGGAGGTGGCGCCTCGGGCCAGGCAGGCGGGATCTCCGGCCACGACGGCTCCCGCTGGTGTTCGCTGCGGTCCGTGGGCACGGTACCTCCCGAGATCATGCCCGAATTGGGGGTGCCTGGCATGATCTCATGCGAGCCGGGGGCTGCCGCAGCGAAACCGCGGAATGCCTCTCGGAACTGCTCACCTGTGGGGTCGGTGGGCGGGTCCTGCATCGGCAAATCCGCGGGCGGAAATGAGTTGGCCACAGAAGCACAGTAGGGGAATGGACATAAGAGCCCACAACGGAACTATCACCATCGTGTATCGCGCTCTGACACGCGAGGTCAGCCCGCAAGATCGATCGGCGACCCGGTTGTGGTCTGCGCTACGCTTGACATGCGTGCCGCCACCCCGCTGAGCGGGCAGCCGCCTCGGAGCGCGAGAGCGCGGAGACGGGGCTGCCTCGACTGTGACGCAGGGACCTGCCCCCGGCGGACGCCATCATCTGTGTGTGATTCCAGCCGCCTGGCGAGGAGTGGAAGTGGACGAGCCGGTGTACGACCCGGAGGCGCTGCAGGCCAAGTGGCTGCCGCGGTGGGAGGAGCTGAACCCCTTCGCGGCGGTCGAGGACCTCGCGGACACCAGGCCGCGCAAGTACATGCTCGACATGTTCCCCTACCCCTCCGGCGACCTCCACATGGGGCACGGCGAGGTCTTCGCGATCGGCGACGTCGTCGCGCGCTACTGGTTCCAGAAGGGCTACAACGTCCTGCATCCGATCGGGTGGGACTCCTTCGGCCTGCCCGCCGAGAACGCGGCCATCAAGCGCAACGCCCACCCCGCCGAGTGGACGTACAAGAACATCGAGACGCAGGCGAACTCGTTCAAGCGCTACGCCATCTCCTTCGACTGGTCGCGACGCCTGCACACCAGCGACGCGGAGTACTACCGCTGGAACCAGTGGCTGTTCACCCGCTTCTACGAGCGGGGCCTGGCCTACCGCAAGGGCGGCCTGGTCAACTGGTGCCCGCAGGACCAGACCGTGCTCGCCAACGAGCAGGTCGTGGCGGGCAAGTGCGAGCGCTGTGGCGCCGACGTGATCCGCCGCGAGCTGACGCAGTGGTACTTCAAGATCACTGACTACGCCGACCGGCTGCTCGACGACATGGCGCAGATCGAGAGCGGCTGGCCCGAGCGCATCCTCACCATGCAGCGCAACTGGATCGGCCGCTCCACCGGCGCCGACGTCCAGTTCCGCATCGAGGGCCGCGACGAGCCGGTCACCGTCTACACCACGCGCCCCGACACGCTGTACGGCGCGACGTTCTTCGTCGTGGCCGCGGACGCCCCGCTGGCGGAGGAGATCTGCGCCCCCGAGCAGGCGGAGGCGCTGGCCGCCTACCGCGCCGAGGTCGCCAAGCTCTCCGACATCGAGCGGCTGTCCACGGAGAAGGAGAAGACCGGGGTCTTCCTGGGCACGTACGCGATCAACCCGGTCAACGGGGAGCGCATCCCGGTCTGGGCCGCCGACTACGTGCTGTCCGACTACGGCCACGGCGCGATCATGGCGGTGCCGGCGCACGACCAGCGCGACCTCGACTTCGCGCGGAAGTTCGGCCTGCCGGTCAAGGTCGTCGTGCACACCGGCCTCGCCGATCCGGGCGAGACCGGCATCGCCACGCCCGGCGAGGGCACGCTGGTCAACTCCGGCCCGCTGGACGGGCTGACGAAGACCGAGGCGATCAAGAAGATCATCGAGGTCCTGGAGGAGCGCGGCACCGGCAGGGCCGCGGTGAACTACCGCCTGCGCGACTGGCTGCTGTCGCGGCAGCGGTTCTGGGGCACGCCGATCCCGATCATCCACTGCCCGGACTGCGGCGAGGTCCCGGTGCCGGACGAGCAGCTCCCGGTCACGCTGCCCGACCTGCGCGGCGCGGCCCTGCAGCCGAAGGGCGTCTCGCCGCTGGCCGCGGCCACCGAGTGGGTCAACGTCGCGTGCCCCAAGTGCGGCGGCCCCGCCCAGCGGGACACCGACACGATGGACACCTTCGTCGACTCGTCGTGGTACTACCTGCGTTACTGCGACCCGCACTACGAGGACGGGCCGTTCGACGTCGAGAAGGTCCGCAAGTGGGGGCCGATCGACCAGTACGTGGGTGGCGTCGAGCACGCCGTGCTCCACCTGCTGTACGCGCGGTTCTTCACCAAGGTCCTGCACGACATGGGCCTGGTCGACTTCACCGAGCCCTTCGAGCGCCTGCTCAACCAGGGCCAGGTCATCAACCGGGGCAAGGCGATGTCGAAGTCGCTGGGCAACGGCGTGGACCTCGGCGAGCAGATCGACACGTACGGCGTGGACGCCGTCCGGCTGACGATGATCTTCGCCGGGCCGCCGGAGGACGACATCGACTGGGCCGACGTCTCGCCGGCCGCGTCGCAGAAGTTCCTCGCCCGCGCGTTCCGCGTGATGGCCGAGGCCGGTGCCGCCAGCGCGCCCGGCGTGGACTTCTCCACCGGCGACGTCGAGCTGCGCAAGGTGACCCACCGGACCATCGACGAGGTGACCAAGCTCGTCGAGAGCTACCGGTTCAACGTCGCGGTGGCCCGCATGATGGAGCTGACCACGGCCACCCGCCGGGCGATCGACTCCGGGCCCGGCGCGGCCGACCCGGCCGTCCGCGAGGCCGCCGAGACCCTGGCGATCATGCTGTCGCTGGTCGCGCCGTACTGCGCCGAGGAGGGCTGGGAGCGGCTCGGGCACGCGCCGTCGGTCGCCAAGGCCGGCTGGCCCGAGGCCGACCCGGCGCTGCTGGTCCAGGAGTCGGTCACGGCGGTGGTGCAGGTGGCGGGCAAGGTCCGCGACCGGCTGGAGGTCTCCCCGGACATCTCCGAGGCCGACCTGCAGGCCCTGGCCCTGGCGTCGGACAAGGTCCGGCCCTACCTGGACGGCGAGCCGCGCAAGGTGATCGTGCGGGCGCCCAAGCTCGTCAACGTCGTCCCGTAACGGGTGACCCCGGCTCCGCCGTACCGTGATCGAACCTGTCCGGTACGGCGGAGCCGTCGTCGTTCGGCATAAGGTGCGCACGTGGCTAATGGCGCATACCTGAGATACCCCCATCTGAACGGCGACCTCCTCACCTTCGTGGCGGACGACGACGTCTGGCTGGCGCCCGCGGGCGGCGGCAGGGCCTGGCGGTTCACGGCCGACCGGGTCGAGGTCTCGCATCCCCGGTTCTCTCCCGACGGCACCCGCATCGCCTGGACGAGCACCCTTGAGGGCGCTCCCGAGGTGTTCGCCGCCGGCCTGGACGGCGGCGAGGGCGAGCGGCTCACCCACTGGGGCGACGCCATGACCGGCGTACGCGGCTGGACCGAGGACGGGAACGTGCTGGCCGTCACCGCCGCGGGGCACGGCTCCCGCTCGTGGCAGTGGGCCCACGCCGTCCCGCTGGACGGCGGCCCGGCGACGGCCCTGCCGTACGGCAGGGTCAGCGAGACCGCGGTGAGCGGCGCCAGGGTGGCGACCGTGTCGGCGATCTGGCGCGAGCCGTCGCAGTGGAAGCGATACCGCGGCGGCACGGCGGCCAAGATCTGGGTGGACGCGACGGGCGACGGCGAGTTCACCCGCCTGTTCGAAGGCGATCCCGCGCAGCACTGGTCGGTCATGTGGGTGGGCGAGCGCCTGGCCTTCCTCGCCGACACCGACGGCGACGGCAACCTCTACTCCTGCCTGCCCGACGGCTCCGACCTGCGGCAGCACACCACGCACCACGGCTTCTACGCGCGTCACGCCGCGTCGGACGGCTCCCGCGTCGTCTACAGCCTCGCCGGCGACCTGTGGCTGCTGGACAGCCTCGACGCCGAGCCGCGCAGGCTGGACATCACGCTGAGCGGGCCGCGCCCGGCCAGGGCCAGGCGGCCGGCGCCGAACAACGTCGGCGGTTTCGCCCCGGACCGCACCGGGCGGGCCAGCGTGGTCGAGATCCGCGGCACCGCCCACTGGCTGACCCACCGCGACGGCCCCGCAGGCACGCTGCGCGCCGAGCCCGGCGTCCGGGTGCGGCTGCCGCGGACTCTCGGCTCCTCCCCGCAGTCGCAGACCGGCCGGGCCGTCTGGGTGTCGGACGCCTCCGGCGAGGACGCGCTGGAGATCGGCACGCCGGGCGGTGAGATCCGCACCCTGGCCGCCGGGCAGCTCGGCCGGGTGCTCGACCTGGCCGCCGCGCCGGACGGCACGCACGCGGCGGTCGCCACCCACGACGGGCGGCTGCTGGTGGTGGACCTCGACTCGGGGAACGTCCGTGAGGTCGACCGCACCACCCACGGCGACGTGCAGCACCTCACGTTCTCGCCCGACTCGGCCTGGCTCGCGTGGGCGCATGCCTACCAGCCCTGGCGCTACCACCTCAAGCTCGCCCGCGTGGACGGCAGCACCACGATCGAGGTCACCCCGCCGCGCTTCAACGACTACAGCCCGGCCTTCACGACGGACGGCAAGCACCTGGCCTTCCTGTCCGACCGCACGTTCAACCCGGTCTATGACAGGCACGTCTTCGACCTGTCCTTTCCCGCCAGTTGCCGGCCCTATCTGGTGCCGCTCAAGGCCACGACGCCCTCGCCGTTCGATCCCTCGCTGACCGGCCGCGGCTTCGGCGGGGAGGACGACGCCGGCGCGGACTCCCGGGCCTCCGAGAACACCCAGGACGCGAAGAGCGACGGCAAGTCCGACCCGCCGCGGGTGACCGAGGTGGACGCCGACGGGCTGGCGGACAGGATCGTGGCCGTGCCGGTGCCCGCGGGCGTCTACTCCAACCTGCGCGCCGCCAAGGGCGGCCTGCTGTGGCTGTGTCATCCGCTCACCGGCGAGCTCGGCGACGGCACCGAGCCCGGCGAGCCGGTCCTCGAACGCTACGACCTGGTCAAGCGCAAGGTCACCGAGCTGGACGGGGAGTTCGGGGCCTTCGAGGTCAGCGGCGACGGCACGCGCCTGGTGGCCACCGGCGCACACGGCCTGCAGACCCGCTCCACCGGCGAGGACGACGAGGTCGTCACCATCGACCTGGACCGCGTGGCCGTGACCATCGACCCGGTCGCCGAGTGGCGGCAGGCCTACAACGAGACCGGGCGGCTCATGCGCGACCACTTCTGGCGGGAGGACATGAACGGTGTCGACTGGGCGGGCACCCTCGACCGCTACGCCCCCCTCGTCGAGCGGATCGGCGCCTACTCCGAGCTGATCGACCTGCTCTGGGAGGTCCAGGGCGAGCTGGCCACCTCGCACGCGTACGCGCGGCCCGTCGGCGCGGGCCGCGATCCACGGCGCCGCCAGGGCCTCCTCGGCGCCGATCTCGCCCGGGACGAGAGCGGGGTGTGGCGGATCCGCCGCATCCTGCCGGGGGAGTCCTCCGACCACGAGGCCCGCTCGCCGCTGCTCGCGCCCGGCGTCGCCGTACGCGAGGGCGACGCGATCGTCGCCGTCGGCGGGCGCCCGGTGGACCCGGTACGCGGGCCGCTGGCGCTGCTGTCCGGGATGGCGGGACGGCCCGTGGAGCTGACCGTACGGCCCGGCTCCGGCGGCGAGACCCGCAGGGTCGTCGTCAGGCCGGTCGCCGACGAGACGCGGCTGCGCTACCACGACTGGGTGGCCGGGCGGCGGGCGTTCGTGCGCGAGGCGTCGGGCGGGCGGGTCGGCTACCTACACGTGCCGGACATGATGTCCACCGGCTGGGCGCAGTTCCACCGGGACCTGCGCGCCGAGATGGACCGCGACGCGCTTGTCGTGGACATCCGCGACAACGGCGGCGGTCATGTCTCCGAGCTGGTGCTGGAGAAGCTGCAGCGACGGGTGACCGGGTGGCAGCTCAGCCGGGGATACGAGCCGGGGCGCTACCCCGAGGACGCGCCTCGCGGGCCCGTCGTGGCCGTCACCGACGAGTTCGCCGGATCGGACGGCGACATCGTCAGCGCCGGGATCAAGAACCGCGGCATCGGGCCGCTCGTGGGCACGCGGACCTGGGGCGGCGTGATCGGCATCGACTCGCGCTACTCGCTCGTGGACGGGACCGTCGTCACGCAGCCGCGCTACTCGTTCTGGCTGGAGGGCGAGGGGTGGGGCGTCGAGAACCACGGCGTCGACCCGGACGTCGAGGTCGTCGCGACGCCGCAGGACCTGGTCGCCGGGCGGGATCCCCAGCTGGCGCGGGCGGTGGAGCTGGCCCTGGCGGCGCTCGAGGACAGGCCGCCGGCCGCTCCGCCGGAGCTGCCGCCGCTGCCGTGACGCCGTGCCCCCGTGCCCCCGTGCCCCCGTACGGTGCCATGGTGCCGTGCGGGGCATGTGCTCGATTGCGTGCACAGCACGGTGCTCGATTGCGTGCACAGCATGGTGCTCGATTGCCTGCGGGGCATGGTGCCGTGACGGGACGTTGACGATGGACTGGCCTTCCGGACAAAATTACGCCCGAGCCACAAAACCAGTTCATATCGATGTAGGCGTGCGGTCAGGGCATGCCGCGACCACCACCGCTCCGGCGGTGGTCTGGGGTGCGCGCCTGACCGTATGGCTCGCCGTCGGCGTGCGCCCCGCGTGGGAGGCACGTCTTGTACAGACGAATTCTCGGCGGGCTGACGACCGCCGCCGCGGTTGCGGCGACCGTGCTCGTCGTCACCGGGTCACCGGCTAACGCCGCCGGCACGGGCACCGGCTACCTGCACACCAGCGGGAACAAGATCGTCGACAGCACCGGCGCGACGGTCCGGCTGACCGGCATCAACTGGTTCGGCATGGAGACCGACAACAAGACCTTCCACGGGTTGTGGGCGAACAACCCGTGGAAGAGCCAGCTCGACCTCATGGCGAGCCTCGGTTACAACACCATCCGGGTGCCGTTCTCCGACGACGCGCTGAAGCCGGGCGCGCAGGCGACGAGCGTCAACACCTACTCCAACCCCGACCTGATCGGCCTGTCCCCGCTGCAGATCCTCGACAAGGTCGTGGACTACGCGGGCCAGAAGGGCATGCGGATCATCCTCGACCGGCACCGCCCGACCAGCGCGGGCCAGACGGCGCTGTGGTACACCTCCGGCGTCCCCGAGTCGACCTGGATCAACGACTGGAAGTCGCTGGCCCAGCACTACGCGGGCAACCCCACCGTCATCGGGGCCGACCTGCACAACGAGCCGCACGCCGACGGCACCAACCCGAACGCGAAGGGCTCCTGCTGGGGCTGCGGCGACGAGTCGCGCGACTGGCGCCTGGCGGCCGAGCGGGCCGGCAACGCGATCCTGTCCGTGCAGCCCAACTGGCTGATCTTCGTGGAGGGCGTGAGCTGCCCGAGCGGCGGCGAGTCCAACGTCTGGGACAACGACCCCAGCAACGACGAGGACTGCGGCTGGTGGGGCGGCAACCTCACCAAGGCCGGGCAGTATCCGGTGCGGCTCAACGTGGCCAACCGGCTCGTCTACTCGCCCCACGAGTACGCCACCTCGGTCTTCCACCAGAACTGGTTCGACGACCCGTCCTACCCGGCCAACATGCCGGCCATCTGGGACAAGTACTGGGGCTACCTCTACAAGCAGAACATCGCCCCGATCATGGTCGGCGAGTTCGGCACGACGCTCGCCAGCAACATCGACAAGATCTGGCTCCAGGAGCTCATGAAGTACATGGGCACCGGCGTGAACGGCATGTCGTTCACCTACTGGTCGTGGAACCCCAACTCGGGTGACACGGGCGGCATTCTCAAGGACGACTGGGCGACGGTCGACCAGGCCAAGCAGAGCATCATCTCGCCCTACCTGATCCCGCCGACCGGCGGTGGTGGCACCCCGACGCCGCCAGTGTCGCCCTCGCCCTCGCCCTCGGCCTCGCCGTCGGCGTCTCCGACTCGGTCGCCCTCCCCATCGCCGTCTCCCTCGCCGTCTCCCTCCCCGTCGCCGTCCGCGTCTCCCTCGTCGCCGGGCGGGAAGACCTGCACGGCCACGTACAAGGTCGTCAACGAGTATCCCGGCGGCTTCCAGGGCGAGGTCACGGTCAAGGCGGGTTCGTCGGCCATCTCGGGCTGGACAGTGAACTGGTCCTTCCCGAACGGCCAGAGCATCACGCAGCTCTGGAACGGCACGCTCAGCGCGAGCGGGTCCAACGTCACGGTGACGAACATGTCCTACAACGGCACGCTGGGCGCCGGCGCCTCGACCGCGTTCGGCTTCAACGGAAGCTGGTCGGGCAGCAACGGCGTTCCGTCCTCGGTCACCTGTACGGCGAGCTGAGCGGGCGCGTCACGTCAGCACGGCGGCGATCCTCGACAGGATCTCCTCCAGGATCGCCGCCGATGTCGCGAAGTTGAGGCGGGCGAAGGTGTCGCCGCCTCCGTACATCGGGCCCGGGTTGAGCCTGACCCGGGCCTCCCGCTCGACGAACGCCGCCGCGCCGGGCACCCCGAAGTCGAGCCACGCGAGATAGGTGGCCTCGGGAACGCGGTAGCCGACCGACGGGAGCCGCTCGGCGACGAGCCTGCGGTTGCGGTCGAGGATCGCCAGCACCTCCTCCAGCCACGCGTCGCCGTGCCGCCAGGCGGCCACCGTGGCCTCCACCCCGAGCACGCTGGGCGCGCCGAAGATGTGGGCGGGCTGGCGGCCGAGTGCGTCCCTGGCCTCCTTCGCGCCGAGGTGGGCCACCGAGCAGTGCAGTCCGCCCATGTTGAAGGCCTTGCTGGCGGAGGTCAGCGTGACCGTGCGCTCGGGGAGGATCGTGGCGAACGGGATGTGCCGCTTCGGGGCGTACGTCAGGTCGGCGTGGATCTCGTCGGCGATCACCAGCGTGCCGTGCCGATCGGCGTACGCGGCGACGCCTTCGAGCTCCTCACGGGTGAACGAACGGCCCGACGGGTTCTGCGGGTTGACCAGCAGGAGCACACTGACGGGCTCTCCGGGGACCTCGAACCTGCCGTCGGCCGTCAGCGGCATGGGCACCAGGCGGCGGTTCATCCCGGTGATGGTGGTGAGGAAGGGGTCGTAGGCGGGGACGTGCAGTGCCACGGCGTCGCCGGGCTCGGTCAGGACGTGCAGCAGCACCTGGAGAGCCTGGTTGAGGTCGGTGAAGGACCGCACGTGGGCCGGATCGGCCCGCCAGCCGTGCCGCGTCTCCATCCGCTCGGCGAACGCCTCCGCCAGTGGTCCCGCGGTCGGGGTGTCCAGCCAGGCGGGATAGCCGAGGTCCTTGGCGGCGCGTCGCGCTATGGCCTCCGTGACCACGTCGGGCACGGGGAAGTCCATGTCGGCGACCCAGGCGGGGATGACGCCGGGCGCGGCCTGCGCCCACTTGATTCCGTCACGGCCCCGGGCCGCGTCGAGGGAGAGGGAGTCGAGCTTCATCCGACTCACCCTAATTGCCGGTTGACGACCGCCGAAAAGGCGGCCGCCGCGCCCCGCGATCCCGTCGTGCCGCGGGGCGCCGGCGCGGCTACAGCTTGCGAAGGACAGCCGTGACCTTGCCGAGCACGGTGGCCTCGTCGCCCGGGATCGGCTCGTAGTTGGGGTTGTGCGGCACCAGCCACACGTGCCCGTCCTTGCGCTTGAAGGTCTTCACGGTGGCCTCGCCGTCGATCATCGCGGCCACGATGTCGCCGTTGTCGGCGACCGGCTGCTGCCGGACCACGACCCAGTCGCCGTCGGCGATGGCGGCCTCGATCATCGAGTCGCCGGAGACCTGGAGCAGGAACAGCGTGCCCTCGCCCACGAGCTGCTTGGGCAGGGCGAACACGTCCTCGATGCTCTGCTCGGCGAGGATGGGCCCACCGGCCGCGATGCGGCCGACCAGCGGCACGTAGGCCGCGGTGGGCCGGCTGAACCCGGGCTCCTCCTCGGAGGTGGCGTCGGGGTCCACCCACAGCACCGGCTCGCCCGGCAGCCGGACCTCCAGGGCCCGGGGCCGATGGGGATCACGCCGGAGGTAGCCCTTACGCTGGAGCGCCGTGAGCTGGTGCGACACGCTGGAGGTGCTGGTCAGCTGGACCGCTTCCCCGATCTCCCGCATGGACGGCGGATAACCGCGCTGCTGGACCGAGTCGCGGATCACCTCGAGAATCTTCCGCTGCCTGGGGGTGAGGCCAAGCGAGTCGCGCCTGCGAACCGCGAGGTCGCTGACGCCATTCGCCTGCTCACTTCGGTCACTCACGATGCCACCTCTCAATCCGTGTTCCTCGTGTCGCACAGAGCGACCGTACCGCGATTCAAGATCACCGTCAAACAATTGTTCGATATCCAGCGAAATCGCCGATCTCGCCGTCCGCCTTCATCGTACGGGAGTTCGATCGATCCCGTGTTCGATTTCCCCGATCTTCTTCGGCCGCTGTAGGCGCAGGTCAGAAGCCGTGCGAAAAACGGCCGGGAAAAGGCGCGTAAACGGCCTATTCCGCGACGGCCGGGGCGCGTGATGCGGCCGTGACCCGGGGTGCGACACGCGGGCGGAGCAGGGACTTCCTTGCCCAAGGCCGGTTCGACTTGCGTTCAAGGTCGGGCGCTCCTACGGTTGGACCACAACATCTAGTAGTCACACCGGTGTAAGTTCACCACACCTTGTGTTCGGGGATGTGCGTTCAGGGAGGCGATGAAGTGCACTGTCCGTTCTGTCGCCACCCGGACACCCGGGTCGTGGACAGCCGCGCGGCAGAGGACGGGGCGGCGATCCGTCGCCGGCGCACCTGTCCCGAGTGCGGGCGCAGGTTCACCACGCAGGAGACCGTACTGCTGATGGTGAGCAAGCGCAGCGGAGTCACCGAGCCGTTCTCCCGCGAGAAGGTCATCGCCGGCGTGCGGCGGGCCTGTCAGGGGCGCCCGGTCAGCGAGGACTCCCTCGCCCAGCTCGGGCAGCGCGTCGAGGAGAGCATCCGGGGCACGGGCGCGGCCGAGATCGCCTCCCACGAGGTCGGCCTGGCCATCCTGGGCCCGCTCCGCGATCTCGACGAGGTGGCCTACCTGCGCTTCGCGTCGGTCTACCGCAGCTTCGAGACGCTGGCGGACTTCGAGGCGGAGATCGAGCGGCTCCGCGCGGCCCACGGCACCGCAGCCCATGGCACCGGGGGCGAGGAATAAGACGCCTTCCGGGGGACCGGGACGAGGCGGGCGGGGCGCGACGGCGCACCGCGACTATGTGGTTTCAACGAGCGTGGTCCGGAGAAGGGGCTCCATCGGGCCCTGGGAGGGGGAAGTCATGACGGAGACCGTGAGCGGCACGGTGTCGGGTGCGGGGGGTCGCCCGGGCAAGCGCCCGCGCAAGGGCCTGAAGATGAAGCGCATCTTCACCACCCCGGGTGTCCACCCGTACGACGAGGTCCGCTGGGAGCGGCGCGACGTCGTGATGACGAACTGGCGGGACGGCTCGGTCAACTTCGAGCAGCACGGCGTGGAGTTCCCGGACTTCTGGTCGGTCAACGCGGCCAACATCGTCACCACCAAGTACTTCCGCGGGGCGGTGGGCACCCCGCAGCGCGAGTCGAGCCTCAAGCAGCTCGTCGACCGGGTCGTGGGCGTCTACACCAGGACCGGCGTCGAGAACGGCTACTTCGCCTCCGACGAGGACGCGGAGATCTTCGACCACGAGCTCAAGCACGCGCTGATCCACCAGGTCTTCAGCTTCAACTCCCCGGTGTGGTTCAACGTCGGCACCCGCTCCCCCCAGCAGGTGAGCGCCTGCTTCATCCTGGCCGTGGACGACACGATGGAGTCGATCCTCGACTGGTACAAGGAAGAGGGCGTCATCTTCAAGGGCGGCTCCGGCTCCGGGGTCAACCTCTCCCGCATCCGCTCGTCCAAGGAACTGCTGTCCAGCGGCGGCACGGCCAGCGGCCCGGTGTCCTTCATGCGCGGCGCCGACGCCTCCGCCGGCACCATCAAGTCGGGCGGCGCCACCCGCCGGGCGGCCAAGATGGTCGTCCTCGACGTGGACCACCCCGACATCGAGGAGTTCATCGAGACCAAGGCGCGCGAAGAGGACAAGATCCGCGCGCTGCGCGACGCCGGGTTCGACATGGACCTCGGCGGCAAGGACATCGTGTCCGTGCAGTACCAGAACGCCAACAACTCGGTGCGGGTCTCCGACGAGTTCATGCGGGCCGTCGAGGCGGGCGACAAGTTCGGCCTGCGGGCCCGGCTGACCGGCGAGGTCATCGAAGAGGTCGAGGCGCGGTCGCTGTTCCGCAAGATGGCCCAGGCCGCCTGGGAGTGCGCCGACCCCGGCCTGCAGTACGACGACACGATCAACGACTGGCACACCTGCCCCGAGACCGGGCGCATCACGGCCAGCAACCCCTGCTCGGAGTACGTCCACCTGGACAACTCCTCGTGCAACCTCGCGTCGATCAACCTGCTGAAGTTCCTGCGCGACGACGACTCCTTCGACGTCGCGACCTTCGTGAAGGTCACCGAGCTGATCATCACCGCGATGGACATCTCGATCACCTTCGCCGACTTCCCGACGCAGAAGATCGCCGAGACCACCCGGGCGTACCGCCAGCTCGGCATCGGCTACGCCAACCTGGGCGCGCTGCTGATGGCGACCGGGCACGCGTACGACTCCGACGGCGGCCGGGCCATCGCGGCCGGGATCACCTCGCTGATGACCGCCGTGTCCTACCGCCGCTCGGCCGAGATCGCCGGGATCGTCGGCCCGTACGACGGCTACCAGCGCAACGCCGAGCCGCACAAGCGGGTCATGCGCAAGCACGCCGCGGCCAACGACGACCTGCGCACGCTCGGCGACATGGACAAGGCCCTGCACACCGAGGCCACCCGGCAGTGGCAGGAGTGCCTCAAGCTGGGCGAGAAGAACGGCTACCGCAACGCCCAGGCGTCGCTGCTCGCCCCGACCGGCACCATCGGCCTGATGATGGACTGCGACACCACCGGCATCGAGCCCGACCTGGCGCTGGTGAAGTTCAAGAAGCTCGTCGGCGGCGGTTCGATGCAGATCGTCAACCAGACGATCCCGCGGGCGCTGCGCCGGCTCGGCTACCCGGAGGAGCAGGTCGAGGCCATCGTCGAGTACATCGCCGAGCACGGCCACGTCGTGGACGCCCCCGGCCTGCGGCCGGAGCACTACGAGGTGTTCGACTGCGCGATGGGCGAGCGGGCCATCGCCCCGATGGGCCACGTCCGGATGATGGCGGCCGTCCAGCCGTTCCTGTCCGGCGCCATCTCCAAGACCGTCAACCTGCCCGAGTCGGCCACCGTGGACGACATCGAGCAGGTCTACCTGGAGGGCTGGAAGCTCGGCCTCAAGGCCCTGGCCGTCTACCGCGACAACTGCAAGGTCGGCCAGCCGCTGTCGGTCGCGAAGAAGACCTCCGAGGAGGCCCCCGCAGAGGCGGCGGACAAGGAGCCGGTCGTCCAGGTCGTGGAGGTCGCGCGGCCGACCAGGCGGCGGATGCCCAACCAGCGGCCGAGCACCACCACCCGCTTCACGGTGGGCGGCGCCAAGGGCTACATGACCGCCTCGTCCTACCCCGACGACGGTCTCGGCGAGGTCTTCCTCAAGATGTCCAAGCAGGGCTCGACCCTCGCGGGCGTGATGGACGCCTTCTCCGTGGCGATCTCGATCGGCCTCCAGTACGGCGTGCCGCTCGACACGTACGTGCAGAAGTTCGTCAACATGCGCTTCGAGCCGGCGGGCATGACCGACGACCCCGACGTCCGGATGGCGCAGTCCGTGATGGACTACATCTTCCGGCGGCTCGCGCTCGACTACCTGCCGTACGAGGACCGGGCCGCCCTCGGGATCTTCTCCGCGTCCGAGCGGGCCGCGCAGCAGCGCGGTGAGGACCCGGCCGCGCTGCAGGACGTGGACACCGCCGCGCTCGCCCAGTCGGCGCCGATCGAGAGCGGGCAGGCGCCGGTCGAGAAGGCGCAGCCCGCGCCGGTCGAGAAGGCCCCGGCAGCGCCGGTGGCCGTGCCGGAGCCGCGCCGGGTCGGCGCCTCGCTGGAGAGCCACCAGGGCCGTACGGCGGACGCGCCGCTGTGCATGACCTGCGGCACCAAGATGCGCCCTGCCGGGAGCTGCTACGTCTGCGAGGGTTGCGGCAGCACCAGCGGCTGCAGCTGATCGGTTCGCCGTCAGGCGGGGCGCCGGAGAGATCCGGCGCCCCGTCGGCGTGTTCACGGGACCTCAGACCGCCGCGGCCATGCGGTCCAGGCGGCCGGTGATGACGGCGGTGAACGCGGCGGGGTCCTCGAACGGCAGGCCGTGGCCGCCGGGGACCGTCACGAGCTCGGCGTGGGGAATGAGCCGGGCGAGCTCGCGCTGGTGGTGCGGCGGCACGATCCGGTCGTCGGCGCTGGAGACGATCAGCGTCGGTGCGGACACGTGCGGCAGGAGCCCGGTGATGTCGACGGAGATGTCGGCCAGGGTCTGCCTCTCGAACCCGTCCTCCGCGCCGCCGAGCATCGCCGTGAACGCGGCGGCGGCCTGCTCGAAGTCCTCCGCCGACCGGGCGCGGAGCGTCTCCTCGCCCATCGCGGTGAACTGGAGCAGACGGGCCAGCAACTCGCGGTCGGTGCGCACCAGGCGGACCCACAGGTCCATCTGGAAGGCCATCCACGGGTCGGTCCTGGCCCATCCGGCGTGCGCCGTCAGCGACAGGATCTTCTCCGGCCGGGTGCCCGCCGTCGCCACTGCGACGACGGCGCCGAGCGAGTGGCCGACGAGGTGGAAGCGCTCCAGACCGGCGTGCTCGGCCGCGCCGAGCACCTGGGCGACCAGGTCCTCGACGCGGATCGGACCGCCCGCGTCCACGGTGGCGCCGGAGCCGGACAGGTCGGGGGCGACCACGGTGAAGCGGCCGGAGGCGGCGTCGATGAGCGGGCCCCAGTTGGCCTGCGCGTCGGCGCCGGTGCCGTGCACGAGGACGAGACCGGGGCCGGTGCCGGTGACGAGATAGTTGACGGTGCTCGAACCGACGGTGACGACGGGCATGGTCGTTCCTTTCACGTGGTGATCCGCGCGGGTTCGCGGACGGACATCAGGAGGCCGACGGCGAGCGCGCCGGCCAGGGACAGGAGGGTCAGCAGCCACAGGGCGGTGTGCAGGGCGTCCGCGTAGCCGGCGCTCGCCAGGCGGGCGAACTCCAGCGGTCCGGCTCCCGCCGGCACGGCCCCTGTGATGTCGCCCTGCAGCAGGCGGGAGGTCGCCCGGGCCGCGCGCGCCTCGCCGTACGGGCCGGTCAGGCTCGCCTGGGTCAGCGCGGACAGCACGGCGCCGAGCACGGCGATGGCGACGACCTCGCCGGTGATGCGGGCCGTGTTGAACAGCCCGGCCGCCATGCCGGCCCGCGCGGGCTCGACGGAGGAGACCGCCGCCCCGTCGACCACGGCAAGCGACACGCCGAAGCCGGTCCCGATCAATATCAATGGCAGGGCGAGCCGCGCCGGGCCCGACCCGGCGGGCACCGTCGCCAGCAGACCGGTCCCGGCCGCGACCAGCAGCAGCGTGGTCACCAGCAGGACGCGCTGCGACAGGCGGCGGGCCAGGGCACCGGAGACGGGCGGCATCACCAGCGTCGGCCCGGTCAGCAGCAGCAACGTCAGACCCGCCTGCCGGGCCGAGTAGCCCGAGGTGGCCATGAGGTACGGCGGCAGCACGATCGTCAGCGCGACGAAGCCGAAGGCGAGCAGGAACGGTATGGACGCGATCGCCGCGAACCGGGGCCGGGCCAGCAGCGACAGGTCGACAAGCGGCGCGGGATGACGGCGCTCGGCCAGGGCGAAGGCCGCCGACAGGACCGCGCACGCGGCGAAGGCGGCCGGCACCGCCGGGTGCGTCCACCCGAGAGCAGGCCCCTCGATCACGCCGAAGGTGAAGGCGGTGAGCGCGAGGGTGAAGGTGACCGCGCCGCCCCAGTCCATGGGGCCGTCCGAAGCGGCGCGTGACTCCTCCAGCAGCGCGCTCAGCAGCAGCACCGGCAGCAGCGCGATCCCGGCCGCGCCGAACAGGACGCGCCAGCCGACGGCGCCGACCAGCGTTCCGGCGATCACCGGGCCGAAGGCCAGCCCCAGCCCGATCGTGGTGCCGAACCACGCGAACGCCCTGGTCCTGCCGGCGCCCGAGGGGTAGGCCTGCGCGAGCAGCGCGGTGCCGCCGGTCATGGCCGCGGCGGCGCCGGCGCCCGCGAGCGCCCTGGCCGCGATCAGTGTGCCGATGTCCGGGGCGGCCGCGGCCAGGAGCATCGCCGCCGTGAACACCCCGGCGCCGAGGGCGAACATCCTGCGCCGCCCGATCCGGTCGGCCAGCGCCCCGGTGCTCGCCATGAACGCGGCGAAGGTGAGGAAGAAGGCGTTGACCACCCACTGGGTGGCGTCCAGCCCGGCGCGCAGGCCCGCGCCGATGTCGCCGAGCGCCTCGGCGCTCCCCGTCGCGGTCACCGGGACGAGCAGCACCGCGGCGCAGACCACGGTGAGCGACGGCGCCCGTCGTCGAGGCCCGGCATAATCCACAGGCATCGATACCCTCCAATCCTGATAACCATCAGAACCCTGATGGAGATCAGAGGATGGATGAATAGGGGTAGGTCTGTCAAACCGGTGATAGAGTCCGCTTGTCAGAGCCCTGATGGCCCGGGGAGGGTGATGATGGGAGCCGAGGAGGCGAGGATCGCCGAGGCGATGGCGTGGCGCCCCGGCAACGCCATCAAGCGCGCAGAACAGGCGCTGATCGCGGAGAAGACCCGTGTGCTGCGGCCGTTCGGGCTGACCGTCCCGCAGTACGCCGCGATGTACGCGCTGTCGCTCGCGCCCGGCATCTCCGGGGCGAAACTGGCACGGTTCTGCTCGGTCACCCCGCAGAGCATGACGACCGTGCTCAAGACGCTGGAGTCGCGTGGGCTCGTGGAGCGGCGTCCGTCCAGCGATCACGCCCAGGTGCTCGTCACCCGGCTCACCCGGGCCGGGCAGGCGCTGCTGCGCAAGGCCGACGCGGCGGCCGTCTCCGTGGAGCGCCGGCTGGTGGAGGAGTTCACGCCCGACGAGGCCGAGCGGCTACGTGACCTGCTGGAACGGGCCGTGGTCGTCCTGGGGGAAACGCCGGCGGGGGAATGAGGCCGAAGATCGTCGCGTTGCCGCAAGCATGCTCATCGGATTCATCGGCAGTGGGAACATCGGCGGCACCCTCGCGAAGCTGGCGGTCGACGCCGGGCACTCGGTGGTGCTGAGCAACTCCCGTGGGCCGGACACGCTCGCCGAGCTCGTGGCGGAGCTGGGCCCGAACGCGCGCGCCGCCACCGCGGCCGAGGCCGCGGCGGCGGGGGACATCGTGGTCGTGACGATTCCCTTCGGCAGATACCGGGAGGTGCCGGTCGAGCCGCTGAACGGCAAGATCGTCATCGACACGAACAACTACTACTTCGAGCGGGACGGCCACTTCCCCGAGCTCGACGCGGGGGAGACCACCGACACCGAGCTGCTCGCCGCACATCTGCCGGGGTCGCGGGTCGTGAAGGCGTTCAACTCCATCCACTACGCCCACCTCGCCGAGCAGGGGCAGCCCGCGGGCACGGAGAACCGGCGGGCGCTGCCCATCGCGGGCGACGACGACGAGGCCAAGAAGACGGTCACCGAGCTGATCGACCAGTTCGGCTTCGACGTGGTCGACGCGGGCCCGCTCGCGGAGGGACGACGGTTCCAGCGGGACAAGCCCGCCTACGGCCCCCGCTTCACCGCCACGGAGCTGCGCGAGGCCCTCGCCAGGGGCTGACGGATCAGCCGGGGGCGACCGTTCCGGCGGTCTCCCGCCGGACGGTGGATCGGCGGTCGCGGCCTCCGCGGAGCGGCGGATCAGGCGGGAGTCACCGTCTGGCGGGTGCCGGTCTCCGCGGAGCGGCGGACCGCGTCGAGCAGGCCGTGCAGGCGCAGGCCGTGCGCGAAGTCCGGCACCCGCTCTCCGCCCGTTCGCAGGTCGGCGGCGAGCGCGGCGTAGAGTTCGGCGACGTTGCGCGCGTCGCCCGTCACCCCCGGCACCCGGACGTACTCCTCGGGAACCGGCAGCTCCTTCCACGTGCCGCCGGCCGTCCCGTGCAGGCGCAGCTCGCTGATCTGCGCGTGCGCGCCGCGCGACACGAGGGCGAGGTCGCCCTCCGTGCCGGAGATCTCGATCCGCGCGCCCGGTTCGGTGACCTTGCCGTCGTGCAGGTGCATGGAGAGCACCGCGCCGCTCGTCATGGTGGCGGAGAGCGCGAGCTGGTTGGGGGCGTCTGCCTCGATCGTCTCGCCGCTTTCCTCGATGACGTACTGCTCGCGCTGCACGGCGAGGGTGGCCGACAGGGCGCCGACGCCGCCCAGGAGATGCTCCACGAGGTCGAGCGTGTGCCCGCCCATGACCTCGAGCAGCCCGGCCGCGTTGGCGCGACCGGCCGTGTACGCCCACGAGGACGGCAGCATGCCCCCGGCGCCCTTGCCGGTCGTCGAGTGCACGTTCACCGAGACCACCCGGCCCACGGCGCCGTCCGCGAGCAGGTCGCGGGCGTACGCGACGACCGGGGAGAACCGGCCCTGCAGCCCGAGCGCGTGCCGCACGCCGGCCGCCCGCGCCCGGTCGAGCAGGTCCCGCGCCTCGTCGGTCGTCCGGGCCAACGGCCACTCGCACAGCACGTGCGTGCCGGCGTCCACCGCGGCTTCCACGAGCTCGGCGTGGTGAGGGACCTTGACCGTGACGGCGACGAGGTCCACCTCCGGGTGCGCGGCGAGGGCGCGGGGGTCGGTGAACGCGTGCGCGGCGCCGAACCTGCGCGCGGCCTCGCGGGCGCTGTCCTCCCGGGTGGTCGACACGGCCGTGATCTCGTAATCCGGCAGCGCCCGCAGCGCCGGGACGTGCGCGCGCACCGCCCAGCCGCGCTCGGGACTGGCGCCGACGATGCCCACACGGATTCTGCTCATTGTCCGCCTCCGTTCGTTAAACGGACTTGATCCGTCCGCTTACGACGCTAGCATAACCGGACGTAGCGAGTCCGCTTGATAAAGTGCCTTCATGAGCAGTAGGGACGGGGCGGTCGGCGCTCTGCTGGCCGCCGAGCCGGGGCGGACGCCCCGGGCCGACGCGCGGCGCAACATGGAGCGGCTGGTGGAGGCCGCGCGGGCGGCGGTGGCCGAGACCGGAATCGAGGTCACCGCGCACGAGATCGCCCGCAGGGCCGGAGTGGGCATCGGCACCTTCTATCGGCGCGTCTCCTCCCGCGAGGCGCTGCTGGAGGCGGTTCTCGACGAGGTGCTCGCGGAGATGGCCGACCTGGCCGCGAACGCCGCGGCCGACCCCGATCCCTGGCACGCGTTCGAGACCTTCGCCGCCACGTACGTGCGGCTGCGCGCGGAGAGCTGCGGCATCCGCGAGGCAGTGGGCGGCGCCTGCGGGCCGAATCTCGACCCCGTTCTCGGGGAGATCCAGGAGGGCCTGCGGCTCCTGGTGGAGCGCGCGCAGAAGGCCGGGGTGATGCGGGCCGACGTGGCCTGGCAGGACGTGCCGTTCCTGCTGGCGGCCGTGGCGACCGGTCCGCGCACGCTCAGACTCCGGGCAGGGGACGAGCAGTGGGGCCGGAACCTGCGGGTCGTGCTCGACGGACTGCGTACGCCGGGGACGCAGGGGCTTCCGGGGACTCCGCCGGCCTGATCGGTCGCCGCCGACGAGCCGGTCCGGGGAGGTCCGTGCCAGTTCAGCCGGTCCTGGCCAGGCCGTGCTGGTTCGGCCGTGCTGGCCGGGTCGTGCTGGCCGGGTCGTGCTGGTTCGGCCGTGCTGGCCGGGTCGTGCCGGTTCGGCCGCCGCTGGTCGGTCTGCGCTGGTTGGTCTGCGCTGGTCGGTCTGGGCTGGTCAGTCGGCCTCGAAGGCGAGCCGGTCGGTGAGCCAGCGGTAGAACTTGATCGAGAACCTGACCCAGTGGGCCACCATCGTGGTCAGGTGCTCCCTCGTCACACCGGCCCCGACGTAGATCTGGGAGTCGCCGACGACCCGCATCAGGCCGTTGTCCTGGGTGAACGTGTACACCTTCGGCCACATCGTGTCGGCGTTCCACTCGTTGAGCGCCGTGAGCAGCATCCGCTTGTCGTCCACCGAATACTGCCTCACGTAGAGGGCCCGTACGGTGAACATGTCTCCTTCCCCGCCGAACAGGAAGTAGATCGTGAGGTGGGCGGTGGAGATCGTCAGGTCGCCCTCGGTGTCTGTGGTGTGCTCGATGTCCAGCTCGTCGAGGATCTCCTCAAGGAGGTCCCGGTCCGGCTGGACGACCGCTGGGGAAGGCGTCACCGCTCCATCCTGCCCCATGGCGCCGTCGATGAAGTGGCAGATGTGACACAGGATGCGGGGGAGAAACCCGGTGTCCGTCACGCCCGGCTTTTCCGGCACACCGCGCTTCGAAGGGCGCGTCAGCCCGGGCGCTCCTCGTCGGGTCCCGGGCTCGCGCCGATCCTGGCCACGAGCGTCGTGATGTCCTCCGCGAGGGAGGCATCGAGCGGGGCGTGCCGGTTGAGCAGCCGATACCACATCACCCCGAAGATCATGTCGATCAGGAGGTCGAGGTCGGTGCCGGGGGGTGGCGGCATCCGCTCCAGCACCGCCCGCAGGGTGGCGCGCCGCGGGCCGATCAGCCGCGCCCGCAGGCGCTCGCCCAGGGCCGGATCGCTCTGGGCCTCCGCCATGAGGCCGGCCACCACTCTGCCGACCGCGCCGTCCGCGAGCGCGAAGGTCTCGCGCAGGAACGTCTGCAGGTCGGCCTGCGACGGCGCCCGGGAGCTTTCCACAAGGTAGGTCATCGCCTCGAGCAGCAGGTCGGCCTTGGTGTCCCACCAGCGGTAGAGCGTCTGCCTGCCGGTGCCCGCCTCCTCGGCGATGCCCTTCAGTGTCACGTTCGGATAGCCGTCGCGCTCGCACAGCCGCAGCGCGGCCTCGAGTATCGCCCGGCGTGCCTGCTCGCTGCGTGGCCTCCCCACCATGCGCTCACTTTACAGGACACAGTGTCTCGCTTTATAGTTTCGAGGCATCATGTCTCGAATTTGGGAGAACCGATGAGTGAGCGCGTAGTGATCATCGGGGGCACGAGCGGCATCGGCCTGGCCACCGCCGTACGGCTGGCCGCGTCGGGCCGCGAGGTCGTCGTCACCGGCCGCACGCCCGAACGGCTGGAGCAGGCCGTCAAGGAGATCGGGGAGCGGGGCTCCGGTGCGGTGGCCGACGCCCGCGACCCGGAGGCGATGCGCGCCCTGTTCGCCGAGGTGGGCCCGGTGGACCACGTCGTCGTCAACGTGTCGGGCCGGAAGGGAGGCGGGCCGTTCCGCTCGCTCTCGCCGGACGAGCTGCGCGCCGCCCTCGACGACAAGCTGATCGCGCATGTGGTCACCGCGCAGGCCGCGCTCCCGGCGCTGCGGCGGGACGGATCGCTGACGTTCGTCGCGGCGGCCAGCGCGAACAGCGCGATGGCCGAGGTGGCCGGGCTGGCGGCGGTGAACGGCGCGATCCAGTCGATGATCCCCGGCCTGGCGGTGGAGCTCGCCCCGCTCCGGGTCAACGCGGTGTCGCCCGGTGTGATCGACACCGAGTGGTGGGACGGGCTGGGGGACGGCCGGCAGAGCACGCTCGACGCGTTCGCCGCCGCGACCACAGTCGGCAGGATCGGCGCCCCCGGCGAGGTGGCGAACGCGATCGCCTACCTGATCGACACGGGCTACGCGACGGGCACCGTGCTGACCGTCGACGGCGGCGTCCGGCTCAAGCCGGGCGTCCAGTCGTAGCGACCGCCCGGCCGGGGCCCCGGCATGGTGCCGCTGCCGGTGTGGTGAGCCGAGCCCCGGCTCGCCGCGACCCCCGTACGGCGCGGCGGTCAGCACGGCGTAGCGGTCAGTGGCCGGGATCAGCACAGCGCCGTGGCCGGTGGGGGCGCCGTGGTCGATGGGGACGGGGCGCTGCGGGAAGTTGACGTACTGCGGTCGGCGGGGTGCTGTGGTCGGCAGGGCGCCGTGGTCAGTAGGGGTGCCGTGGTCAGTAGGGGTGCCGTGGTCAGTGGGGTGTGGTGCGGGCGAGGATGTGCGGCGGGACGGGATGCGCGGCCGCGTGCGGGTCGGTCACCGGGGCCTGCCACGACCGGGTGAGCGGCAGGATCCCGGCCCAGACGTCGTGCGGGTCGTCGGCGTCCTCCGGGTGGCCCTCGCGCACCTTGACCGACGCCTCGGCGAGCGGCACCGCGAGGATCGTCGTCGCGGCCAGCTCCTTGCGGTTCGGCCGCCGGGCGTAGTCCCACTGGCCGGGTGCGACGTGCTCGGTCAGGCATCGCAGGGCGGCGAGCTTCTCGTCGCCCTCCAGCACCCGCGGCACGCCGTAGATCATCGCGCTGCGGTAGTTCACGCCGTGCTCGAAGACCGACCGGGCCAGCACCAGGCCGTCGACGTGGGTGATCGTCACGCAGACCGTCGTGCCGCGGGTGAGGCTGCGGCCGGCCACCGAGCCGTGCACGTAGAGATGGCCGTCGTCGAAGCCGTACACCGTCGGCACCACCATGGGGTCGCCGTCCACGACGACGCCGAGGTGGCAGACGAACCCGGCCCGGAGCACCTCGAACAGCGCCTCCCGGTCGGTGCGGCCCTGCTCTCGCAACCGGCGGTGCCGGGTCCGCTCGGTGGCGGACAGATCGCTCATGAGGCGACATTCAACCAGCAAAGCGGTCAGCCCGCCCGGCGGGGACGCCGGGCGGGCCGATGCGTGGATCGTTGCGGAGGACGGGAAGACGTGCCCGTCAGTGCCCGCGCCGCTCAGGCGGCGGACGTCGGACCGGATGTCCTCGGGAACCGGATGACGTTTCCGCCGGTGTAGGCGCTGAAGTCGACGATCTTCCTGTCTTTTCTGTTCCGCCTGGGCCTGCGCCGCAGCGCGGTCCTGATGTCCCTCACTTTGGCGAGCGACTGGACTTCGGTGAGCGACGGCACCACCGTGACCATGTTCGTTTCCCCCCGACCGTGATGGTTCCGTGACCTTCCCGGTATAGATATCGGAGAGCCGGTAAAAGGGGCGTAAAGCCGCTCACGTCACACCGGTTTCCGGGAGCCGTTCAGTACGGAAGCGCCCGGCCGGAGGGGGTGCGCAGGTCGAGCTCGGCTGCGGGACGACGGACGCGGCGGGGCCTGCGGATCCTGATGCGTCTCATGGCCCTTCCTCCTTCCTGACGTTACGCAGACTATTCGCCCAGGCTGCCGCCGTCTTCCCCTTTTCGCTCAAAGAGAGCCGGGCACCCTGCGGCTCACGACGCAGATCCGGTTCCAGGCGTTGATCTGCGCGATGGCGACGACCAGCGCGGCCAGTTGCTCCTCGGTGTAGTGCTCGGCGGCGTCCGCCCAGATCTCGTCCGGCACGGGGTCGGGCCGGTCGGCGAGCCGGGTCGCGGCCTCGGTCAGCGCCAGAGCGGCCCGCTCGGCGTCCGTGTAGAAGGGCGCCTCCCGCCAGGCGGCGACCGACCACAGGCGCTCGTCGGCCTCCCCGGCCTTCTTGGCATCGCGGACGTGCATGTCCAGGCAGAAGGCGCAGCCGTTGATCTGGCTGGCCCTGATCTTGATGAGTTCCAGCGTGGCGGGGGGCACGTCGCACGCGTGCAGGAAACGCTCCACACCGCGCATGGCCTGGTAGGCCTCGGGAGCCAGCTCGCGGACGTTGATCCGCTCGGTCATCGTCATTTCCTCGTCTCGTCGGCCCGCATCACTCGGGCGAGTTTCTCGGGGTTCAGGACCATGTCGACGGCGGTGATCCGGCCGCCGGCGACGGTGAGGCCGATCACGGTGACCAGCCGTCCGTCCCGATAGCGCAGCAGGCCCGGCCAGCCGTTCACCACGGCGGGGACCAGCTCGAACCGGCCGAACCTCCCGATGCCGGACAGCAGCCTGGCCACCTTGGCCGCTCCGCTGACGGGCCGCCTCCCGGCGCGCACCCGGCCGCCGCCGTCGCTGCGCAACACGACGTCCGGGTCGAGCAGCGCGACCAGGGCGTCGATGTCGTCGCCGAGGCAGGCCCGGGCGAAGGCGTCGACCACCCGCCGGTGCTCGGAGGGGTCCACGTCGAACCGGGGAGCGCGCGACGCGACGTGCGCCCGGGCCCGGGCGGCGAGCTGCCGGCAGGCCGCCGGGCTGCGCCCGACCGCCTCACCCACCTCGGCGAACGTCAGGCCGAACACGTCGTGCAGCACGAACGCGGTCCGCTCGGCCGGGCTGAGCGACTCCAGCACGACGAGCATCGCCATGCTCATCGACTCGTCCAAGGTCACCCGCTCCGCAGGATCGGGCTGAGCGATAACAGGTTCGGGCAGCCACGGGCCCACGTACTCCTCCCTGCGGTGCCGCGCCGAGCGCAGCACGTCGAGAGCGAGCCGGGAGACCGTGACCACCAGCCAGCCGGTCACGTCCCTGATCTCGTCGCCGCCCGCGGCCTCGGCCGACCGCAGCCGCAGCCAGGCGTCCTGCACGACGTCTTCGGCCTCGTCGAGGCTGCCGAGCAGGCCGTACGCGACGCCGAGCAGCCGGGGCCGCATCGCCAGGAACGTCTCCTCGAACGTCGCCTGGGTCTCGGTGCCGTCGTCATGGTCGTTCACATTCTGAGGACGAGACACCCCCTCAGTGTGTGACATCCCCGGGCGCGCGGATCAGGCGGACTCCCGCACGATGAGGCGGGTGGGCAGGATCACCGGCTCCACCGGGCCGCCCCCGTCGATGAGCGCGAGCAGCAGTCGTACGGTCTCCTCCGCGACCTCGGCGAGCGGCTGGCGGATCGTGGTGAGGGGCGGGTGGGTGGTGGCGGCGACCGACGAGTCGTCGAAGCCGCCCACGGCCACGTCGTCGGGCACCTGGCGTCCGGCGGCCCGCAGCGTGGACAGCGCGCCGGCCGCCATGAGGTCGGAGGCCACGAAGACCGCGTCGAGGTCGGGGGTGCGTTCGAGCAGCCGTGCCATCGCACTCTCGCCGCTGAGCTGGGTCCAGTCGCCGTGCTCGATCAGCTTCTTGGACGCCTTCCTGCCGAGCACGTCGGCGAAGCCCTCCAAACGCTGGATGCCGCCCGGGGTGTCCATCGGGCCGGTGATCGTGGCGATCTTCCTGCGGCCCTGCTCGACCAGATAGCGGGCCATCTGCCGGGCGCCCTCGCGGTCGTCGGCCGCGGCGTAGGGGATCACGTTCTCCTTGCCGATGACGGCGCCGCAGGCGACGGCCGGGATGCGCAGCGACTCCAGCTCGTCCACGAGCGGGTCGCCCGCGTGCGTCGACATCAGCAGCACCCCGTCGGCGTGGCCGCCGCGCACGTAGTGCACCACCCGGTCACGGTCGCCGTCGTCCCCGGCCAGCATGATGACCAGGGAGACGTCGCGGTCGCCGAGCCGCCGGATCGCCGTACGGATCGTGGTGCTGTAGTTGGGGTCCTCGAAGACCTTCTCGTGCGGCTCCGACAGCACCATGACCACCGACCCGGTCCGCTGGGTGACCAGGCTGCGGGCGTTGCGGTTGACGATGTAGCCGGTCTCGGCGATGGCGCGCCGGACGGCGGCGTGGGCGGCGGGGCTCACGTAACGGTCGTCGTTGAGCACCCGCGACACGGTGCCACGGGAGACGCCCGCCGCCGCGGCCACGTCATGAATGGTCGGACGTTTCGCCATGGTCGTATTGTCCCCCCGCCGATCAGCCTGTTCCCCCGCGTCCATCAGCTTTTCACGGCCCCGCCGGACAGGTCCGTACGCCAGTAGCGCTGCATCGTGAGGAACAGCGCGATCAGCGGGATGAGCGACAGCATCGTGCCCGTGATGATCAGGTTGTAGAGCGACGGCTGGTTGGCGCCCGCGGCGAGCAGGGTGTAGAGGCCGACCGTCAGCGGGAACTTGTGGTCGTCGCCCAGCATGATGAACGGCAGCAGGAAGTTGTTCCAGATCGCGACGAACTGGAACAGGAAGATCGTCACCATGCCCGGCGTCAGCAGCGGCAGCGCCACCCGGCGCAGCAGCCGCCACTCGCCCGCGCCGTCCAGCCGCCCCGCCTCCAGCAGCGAGGCGGGGATCGCCGCCTGCGCGTAGATCCTGGCCAGATAGATGCTGTAGGGGTGCAGGATCTGCGGCAGCAGCACCGACCAGTACGTGTCGGCCAGGCCGGCCTTGGAGAACAGCAGATACTGCGGGATCGCCAGCACGACCGACGGCACCAGGATGCCGCCGATGAGCAGATTGAAGATCAGATTGCGGCCGGGGAAGGAGTATTTCGCCAGCGCGAACCCCGAGATCGTGGACACAGCGGTCGACAGCACCGCGCCGCCCCCGGCGTACAGGGCGGTGTTGAGCAACCAGAGCCAGAAGACGCCGTCGCGGTAGGCGAACAGGTCGGCCAGGTTGGACAGCAGGCCGGTGCCGGGCGCGAAGGTCGAGGTGGAGAACAGCTCGGCCTTCGACTTGGTGGCCGCGACCACCACCCAGCTCACCGGGAACAGGGTGTAGATCGCACCCAGCACGAGCACCGCGGTCGGCACGATCCCCAGCGGGCGGCGCGGCGAGGGGCGGGCGTGCCCGCCTGTCCCCGGCAGTGCGGTGGCGGCCATCAGCCCTCCCCGAACGCGTGGTTCTTGACGATCCGCAGGAACCCGAACGACAGCACGAGGGAGATCGCGGCGATCACCATGGACGTCGCGGCGGCCGAGTAGAGGTCGCCGGTGACGAACGCGTCGCGGTACACCTTCATCAAGGGGCTCCAGGTCGAGCTGATCGTGTTGGTCAGCGGCCGCAGGGTGGTCGGTTCCGTGAACACCTGGACGGTCGCGATGACGGAGAACACCGTGGTCAGGATGATCGACGGCGCCAGGATCGGGATCTTGATGCGCAGGGCGATGCCCAGCTCGCTCGCGCCGTCGATCCTGGCCGCCTCGTAGTACTCCCGCGGCACGGCCCGCAGGTTCGTGTAGAGCACCAGCATGTTGAAGCCGGTGCCGCCCCAGACGGCCACGTTCGCCATCGAGAACGTCACCAGGTCGGCGCTCAGGAACGGGTGATCGCCGAACGGGCTGAGGCTGGGCAGGTAGAGGAAGCCCCACATCAGCGTCGCCGCCACACCCGGCACGGCGTACGGCAGGAAGATCGAGATCCGGGTGAGGCGGGCGAGCCGCACGTGCGCCGCGTCGAGCATCAGCGCGAACACGAGGGCGAGCCCCAGCATCAGCACGAGCACGAGGGCTCCGTACGCGAGGACGCGCAGCCATCCGGCCCACAGCTCGCCGTCGCCGACGGCGGCGGCGTAGTTGCCGAGCCCGGCGAAGATCTCCTTGCGGGCGCCCTTGCCGAGGCCCAGGCCGGAGACCTTGGTGCGCCGCAGGCTCAGATAGATCGTGTAGCCGATGGGCAGGGCCATGAAGAGCGTGAACAGCGCCATCGCCGGGGCGAGGAACAGGTAGGGCACGGCGCCCGCGCGGTGCGCGCGGGCGCTCTTGTTCCGCGACGTCATGGTCACTGGGCGAGAGTGAAGCCGGACTTCTGCATGTCGGCGATGGTGGCGTCCTGCATCGCCTGCACGGCGGCGGCGAAGTCGGACTTGGCGGCGACGGCCTTGTCAAAGGCGTCCTTGTACGCGTTGTAGGTCACGTTGACGTTCGGGCCGAACGTGAAGCCGCGGGCCGTGGCGCCGATGGAGGCGGCCTGCTGCCAGAAGTCGGGCTGGCTGGAGAAGTAGTCGGGAGCGCCGGTCATCAGCGCGGCGCCCTTGGCGGAGGCCGGATAGATCGCGCCCTCCTTGATCAGCAGCCCGAGCGCCTCCGGGTCGGTGTTGAGCCAGGTGGCGAACCGTGCGGCGGCCGCCTTGTTGGGCGACTTGGCGGCGACGGCGGTGGAGGAGCCGCCCCAGAAGCCGCTGTAGTTCTCACCAGCGTTCCACTGCGGCAGCGGGGCGATGGCCCACTTGTCCTTGCCCTTCGGCGCGTTGGCCGACAGCACGCCCGGGCCCCACACGGCCGACGGCCAGGTGAGCAGCTTGCCGTCGTTGAGCGCCTTGTTCCACTCCGGGGTGAAGTAGGGCATGCCGTCGATGACGCCCTCCTTCACCAGGCCGCCCCAGTAGGAGGCGACCTTCTTGGTGGCCTCGTCGTTCACCGCGACGTTCCAGGCGTCGCCGCTGATCGACCACCACTGCGCGCCCGCCTGCTGGGAGAGGCCGGCGAACCAGCCCGGGTCCTTGCTGGAGAAGGTGCCGAGGAAGACCTTTGGGTCCTTCTTGTGCACCGTGCGGGCGGCCTCGGCGTACTCGTCCCAGGTCTTCGGCACCGCGATGCCGTACTTCTCGAACAGGTCCTTGCGGTAGTAGAGCATCATCGGCCCGCTGTCCTGCGGCACCGCGTAGACGGCGTCGGTGCCGAGGGTCACCAGGCTCCAGATGCCGTCGCTGAACTCGCCCTTCACCTGCGTGGTCTCGGCCGTGAGGTCGGCCACGGCGTCGGCGGCGACGAAGGAGGGCAGCATCTGATATTCGGCCTGGACCAGGTCGGGCGGGTTGCCCGCCTTGGCGGCGGTGAGGAACTTGGCCGCCGCGTCGTCGCCCCCCGCCTGCTTGCTGACCTCGACCTGGATGTCGGGGTGGGCCTGGTTCCACACTGCGACGATCTTGTCCATGTTCGGGACCCAGGTCCAATAGGTCAGCTTCACCGGGCCGGCCGGCGCCGCGCTCTGGCTCGCGGCGGGGGCGGACGGCTCGTCGGAGCCGCCCGAGCAGGCCGTCGCGAGCGTGGCGGTGAGGATCGCGGCCGCCGCCACTGCTAACCGGTTCACGCGCATATGTTCCTCCAGGCGGATGGGCGGGGGACAGGAGGCTGGAATGTCTGGGAGCGTTCACAGACTGAAAGGTGCCCACTGTGCTGTCAATGGTCGTTACGTGGTTGTTAACGACCCGCATTGATCAGGACAGATCGTTCGTACCTTCTCGGCGAGGCGGTTCTGCGCTACTGTGCACGTTCACAGAAGCAGAATCGAGGGGGAGACGTTGCCCGGATATCCCGTCCTGCCCGAGGGGCTCGCCTACGGCGGGGACTACAACCCCGAGCAGTGGCCGGAAGAGGTGTGGCAGGAGGACGTCCGCCTGATGCGCGAGGCCGGGGTCACCCTGGTCACCGTCGGCGTCTTCAACTGGGGACTGATCGAGCCGCGGGAGGGCGAATACGACTTCTCCCGGCTCGACCGGATCCTCGACCTGCTCCACTCGGCCGGGGTGTACGCCGACCTCGCCACCCCCACCTCATCGCCGCCCACGTGGTTCCGCCGCCGCTACCCCGGCAGCCGGCTCGTGGACAGGGAGGGCCATGTGCTCGGCGGTGGCTCGCGGCACAGCTTCTGCCCGAGCTCACCCGACTACGCCGCCGCGTCCGAGCGGGTCGTCGCCGCCCTGGCCGCGCGGTACGCCGGCCATCCCGCCGTGGCGATGTGGCACGTGCACAACGAATACGGCTGGGCCAACGCCCACTGCTACTGCCCGACGTCGGCCGAGGCGTTCCGCGCCTGGTTGCGTGAGAGGTACGGGGACGTGGGCGCGCTCAACGCAGCCTGGGGCACCACCTTCTGGGGGCTGATCTACGGCTCGTTCGACGAGGTCGAGCCGCCCGTCGCCGCGCCGGTGGGCCTGGTTCCCGGGCTCCAGCTCGACTTCATGCGGTTCTCGGTCGACGCCCACATCGCGTGCTTCCGCAGGGAGCGCGACACGATCCGGCGGTTCAGCGACCTGCCCGTCACGACCAACTTCATGATCCCCAACTGCAAGCCCATGGACTACTGGCGCTGGGCGGCGGAGGTCGACGTCGTGGCCAACGACCACTACCTCGACTCGGCCCGCGCCGATTCGCACATCGAGCTCGCCATGGCCGCCGACCTCACCCGGTCGGTCGCCGGGGGCCGTCCGTGGATGCTGATGGAACACTCGACGGGCGCGGTCAACTGGCAACCGCGCAACCTGGCCAAACGGCCGGGGGAGATGCGCCGCAACACCCTCGCCCACGTGGCGCGCGGCTCGGACTCGGCGATGTTCTTCCAGTGGCGCGCCTCCCGATATGGCGCGGAGAAGTTCCACTCGGCGATGGTGCCGCACGCCGGCACCGACTCCGGGATCTGGCGCGACGTGGTCGCGCTCGGCGCGGACCTGCGCGCGCTGGCGGAGGTCAGGGGCGCGCGGGTGACCGCCGAGGTCGCCGTGGTGTGGGACTGGGAGTCCTACTGGGCGCTCGAATTCGAGTGGCGGCCCTCGGCCGACCTGCGCTTCCGGGAACGGATCGAGGCCTACTACGAGGCGCTGTGGCGCGAGCACGTCACCGTCGACTTCGTGCACCCGTCGGCCGACCTGTCGCCGTACCGGCTGGTCGTCGCGCCCAGCGCCTACCTGCTCGCCGAGGCGGCGGCGAAGAACCTGCACCTCTACGTGGAGGCGGGCGGCCATCTGCTCGTGTCGTACTTCTCCGGCATCGTAGACGAGAACGACACCATCCACCCGGGGCCTTATCCCGGGGGGCTGCGCGACGTGCTCGGTGTGGCAGTCGAGGAGTTCCACCCGCTCCGCGAACACGAGACCGTCACGCTGCGCTCGCCGGGCTCGCTGGTGCCCGGGGCTACGGGCCGGATCTGGTCCGAGCGCGTACGGCTCGCGGGTGCGGGAGCCGTACGCGAGTTCGCCGACGGGCCCGACGCCGGCCATCCCGCCGTCACCCGGCACGACCTGGGAGCGGGCAGCGCCTGGTATGTGTCCACCGCGCTCGACGGGGAGTCGGGCCTGCGCGACCTCGTCGCGGAGGTGCTCGACCACGCGGGCGTGTCCCGGCCGCGCGGCCTGCCCGACACGCTGGAGCTCGTACGGAGGGGCGACCACCTGTTCCTCATCAACCACGCGGACGCGCCGGTGACGGTCGACGGGGTGACCGGTGCCGGCGTGCTCGACGGCGCCGCGTACGACGGCTCGGCGACGGTGCCGGCCGGAGGCGTCGTGGTCGTCCGCACCTGACGCCCCGGCGTCGTGCCGCACCTGACCTGCGGCACGCTGCCGGGTGACCCGGGGGAGTCCGCTGCCGTCCGCCGGGCTGTACCCCGGATGTCCGGCCACCTCCGCAAGTCAGGCGGCCCGCCAGGAACTTCGGTGTCTGACGGGGCGGTCTCAACAGGCCGGAGGACTACTCGGCGAACAGCTCGTCGGCCGTCGTGATGATGGCGACCTTGCGGGCCCAGGCGTCCAGCCGGTTCATGTCCTCACACCGCTGGACGGTTGCGGATGAGTTCGAGCGGCAGCTCGTGATCGATACCGGGCATGACGGAGACGTTACTGACTGTTGTCGGTCGATTGCCGCGTGTTCTCCAAAATGGCGGTGATTGGCGGCTTTACTGGGCGGGGTCAGGACTCGGGAACGGCTTCCCACTCGTGGCAGGGGCTGAGCGGGTGGTGCTGGTAGATCACGCCGACGGCGGGGTGAGGCCAGCCGAGGATGACGGTCTCGCGCTCCGTGTGCGGAACCGGCTCGCCGAGGTCGGCGGCGGTGACGGGCTGGCCGCCCGGGCCGCAGACACACTCGGGGCTGCCCTCGTGGTCGATCACGTCGTCGAGCGGCATCACGTGTACGAACCTGTCCATGTCACCTACCTTGACGGGGGATTGCGGTCACATTACCCCAAACAGATACAAACAGGAATAACTTGGACAAATCCGGACTCCTGTCAACCCATTGACGTTTGTTGGGATGGACGGCAAACTAACTCCACAATCGCCGGATGAGCCGATGGAGTGCCGCAATGCCGTACCGTCCCCCATTGATCGCGCGCGAGTTCTTCGTGGCGGATCCTCCAGAGCTTCCGGTGCGCGAGCCGGGCGAGGAGGGCCTGTCCGCGCTGACCAGCGCGGAGGTGGTGGCCTCCGACGGGCAGGGCGTGACGCTCAAGGGCTCCACCACGGCCGAGGAGACGCTCGTCGTGCAGATCACGGTCGCGGGTGAGGGGGTGATCCGGGTGCGTCTGTCGGAGGATCCCGACGCGCGCACCCGGTCTGCCCGCGCGATCTCGATGGTCACCCCCGGTGAGTACGGCGGGGCCGTCGTGGAGGCGAACCACAGCCGTGTGGTGGTCGACGCCGGGTCGCTGCGGGCCGAGGTGCGGCTGAACCCCTGGAGGCTGCGCTTCACCGACCGGGCCGGCCGGACGCTGGTCGAGCAGGACCCGGGCCACCCCGACATCAGCGGCCGGCTGCGCACGCTGCCGTTCGGCCGCTCCTCCGTCGACGGCAAAACCGTCGCCTATCACGAGACGTTCGTGGCCCCGGCCGACGAGGCGTTCGGCGGTTTCGGCGAGTCGTTCACGCCGCTCGACAAGCGCGGCCAGCGCCCGCTCATGTGGAATTTCGACGCGTTCGGCGCCGAGTCGCAGCGCGCGTACAAGAACGTGCCCTTCTACCTGTCCAGCAGGGGGTACGGCATCTGCGTCGACAGCGGCACGCCGGTCGAGTTCGACGTGTGCCAGTCGACGCACAGCGCCGTGCAGATCATCGTGCCCGACGACCTCATCGACTACTACGTGATCGCGGGCCCCACCCCCGCCGAGGTCCTCGACCGGTTCGACGGGCTGACCTGCCGGCCCGAGCTGCCGCCGAAGTGGGCGTTCGGCACCTGGATCTCCTCGGGCTTCTTCCGCGACAGCCAGGAGCGCGTGCTGGAGCGGGCCAGGAAGATCAGGGAGCGGGGCATTCCATGCGACGTGCTCCACCTCGACTGCTACTGGCAGGCGGACGGGCACTGGTCGGATCTCCAGTGGGACCCCGAGACGTTCCCCGACCCGGCGGGCATGCTGGCCACGCTCAAGGAGCAGGGCTTCAAGGTCTGCCTCTGGATGAACTCCTACATCTCGCACCTCAGCCCGGCCTTCGGGGAGGCGGCGGAGAAGGGCTACTTCCTCAGGCGGCCCGATGGCGAGACGTACGTCGCCGACACCTGGCACGGCTCCTACCCCGCCTGCGGCATCGTGGACTTCACCAACCCGGAGGCGGTGGAGTGGTTCAAGGGTCTGCTGCGCGAGCGCCTGCGTGAGGGCGTGGCGGCGTTCAAGACCGACTTCGCCGAGGGGGTGCCCGCCGACGCCGTGGCCTTCAACGGCATGACCGGCACCGAGCTGCACAACGTCTACACGCTGCTGTTCAACGACATCGTCTCGGACGTGACCCGCGAGGTGAACGGGCACGGCCTGGTCTGGGCCCGTTCGTCCTACCTCGGGGGCCAGCGGCACTCGGCCCAGTGGAGCGGCGACGTCGACACCACCTACTCCGCGATGGGCAGCACGATCAGGGGCGGGCTGTCGCACGGCCTGTCCGGCATCCCCTTCTGGAGCCACGACGCGGGCGGGTTCACCGGCACGCCCAGCCCGGACCTCTACATCCGCTGGTCGCAGTTCGCCGCGCTGTCCCCGCTCGTACGGTTCCACGGCACGACCACCCGGGAGCCCTGGGAGTTTCCGCCGCACGCCGAGCAGGCCGCCATCGAGGCGCTGCGGCTGCGCTACCGGCTCATGCCGTACATCTATTCGGCGGCCGTCACCGCGGCCGAGACGGGCGCGCCGATCCTGCGCGCCCTGTGCGTCGACTATCCGGACGACCCGGTGGCCTGGCAGGCCGACCTGCAGTACCTGCTCGGCACCGACCTGCTCGTCGCCCCGATGACCTCCGCCGACGGCACCCGGAAGGTCTACCTGCCCTCGGGGGTGTGGGTGGACTACTGGACGGGGGAGACCGTCGACGGCGGGCGTTACGTCACGGTGTCGCCGCCGCTCGACCAGATCCCCCTGTTCGTACGGCACGGCTCGCTGATCCCGGTCACCGAGCCGGGCGACACGGTGGCCGACGACCCGCGGGTCTCGCTGCTCGCCTTCGGCCTGCCGGAGCGCGAGAGCCGTACGACGATCAGGGACCTGGACGGGGACACGACGGTCACGGCGGTGCGGGACGGCGACCGGCTGGTCGTCACCGCCGAGGGCCCCAAGCAGATCGACGGCGTCGAGTTCGTCGGCCCCGGCGCCCCGGTCGTCATCAACTAGAAACCCCCTGGAGAAAGACCATGTTCAGAGTAGGCAGGAGCGTGGCGGTGGCGGCGCTGGCCGCGGCCGCGCTCGCGCTCACCGCGTGCGGCGGCTCCTCTTCGGATGGTTCGGGTGGCAGCGGCGGCTCCGCCGAGGGCAGGACCCTCACCCTCTGGCACTACGAGACCGGCAACAGCGCCATGGGCACCGCCTGGGCGCAGGCGATGAAGGACTTCGAGGCCGGCCACCCCGGCGTCAAGGTGAAGTTCGAGGAGAAGGGCTTCGAGCAGATCCAGAAGACCGCGGGCATGGTCCTCAACTCGGACCAGGCCCCGGACATCATGGAATACAACAAGGGCAACGCCACCGCGGGCCTGCTGTCCAAGCAGGGCCTTCTCACCGACCTGACCGAGGAGGCGACCAAGCGCGGCTGGGACAAGCTGCTCAGCCCGTCGCTGCAGACCACCGCGAAGTACGACGACCGCGGCATCATGGGCTCGGGCAAGTGGTTCGGCGTGCCGAACTACGGCGAGTACGTGATGGTCTACTACAACAAGGACATGTTCGATAAGGCGGGCATCAAGGTGCCCACCACGTTCGACGAGTTCACCGCCGCGCTCGACGCGTTCGCGAAGAAGGGCACCACGCCGATCGCCATGGCCGGCGCCGAGTATCCGGCCCAGCAGCTGTTCTACCTGCTCGCGCTGAACAAGGCCGACCGGTCCTGGATCGACTCCTTCCAGCTCTACAAGGGCAAGGTCGACTTCCATGGGCCCCAGTTCACCTACGCCGCGCAGACCTTCTCCGACTGGGTGAACAAGGGCTACATCAGCAAGGACTCGGCCGGCATGAAGGCCGAGGACATGGGTGTGGCGTTCATCGGCGGCAAGTTCCCGATCATGGTGTCGGGCAGCTGGTGGTTCGGCCGTCTCCAGGCGGAGATCAAGGACTTCACGTGGGGCTCGTTCCTGTGGCCCGGCCAGTTCGCCCCGGGATCCAGCGGCAACCTGTGGGTCGTGCCCGAGAAGTCCGAGAACAAGGACCTCGCCTACGACTTCATCGACATCACGATGAAGAAGGAGATCCAGAACCTGCTCGGCAACTCGGGCGGCGTCCCGGTCGCGGCCGACCCGGCGGCGATCACCGACGCGCAGAACAAGGAGCTCATCGAGAACTTCAACAAGCTCTCGACGCAGGACGGCCTGGCCTTCTACCCTGACTGGCCGGCTCCCGGCTACTACGACGTGCTCGTCGCCGGCATCCAGGAACTGATCAACGGCAGCAAGAAGCCCGAGGAGGTCCTGGACGAGATCGCCCAGCCGTACGACGACAACCTGGCCGACATCGGCAACTAGTGACGGGCGGGTCCCGGTGGCCTGAGCACGGCGGGACCCGCTCTCCCCCCGACCCCGGCGGCGGGGCTACCTGACCGGTCTCCGCCGCCGGTCCCCCTCTGGAAAGGTCTGCACACATGGCACCACCCGTCGCGGGCGCGGCCCGCCCGCGCGGGAGGAGCGGCTACTGGCTCTACCTGGTTCCGAGCCTGGTGCTGTTCCTCGCGATCATCGTCGTCCCGTTCCTGATGAACGTGGCGACGAGCTTCACCCGCTGGTCCGGCGTCGGCACCCCGACCTGGATCGGGCTCGACAACTACACGAAGTTGTTCAAGGACGAGCGTTTCTGGGCGTCCTTCGAGCACAACGTCGCACTGATCATCGCGATGGCCGTGGTGCCGACGATCATCGGCCTGGTGCTCGCCGCAGCGCTGTTCGACTACATCGCCAAGCGGTTCGGCGGGCGTACGGCCTCGGCCCTGCGCGCGGCGTTCTACCTGCCGCAGGTGCTGCCCGTCGCGGTGGCCGGCGTCGTGTGGGGCTGGATGCTCCACCCGTCGTACGGCGCGGTGAACGAGATCTTCGGGATCAAGGTCAACTGGCTGGGCGACCCCGACATCGCGCTCGCGACGGTCATGGCGATCATGGTGTGGTTCCAGCTCGGCTACCCGGTCGTCATCTTCATGGCCGGGCTCCAGCGGGTCGATCCCTCCCTCTACGAGGCGGCCGAGATCGACGGCGCCTCGTGGTGGCGCAGGTTCTGGCACATCACGATCCCGCAGATCCGGCCGGAGATCTTCGTGGTGCTGCTGACCTGCACGATCGCGGCGCTCAAGGTGTTCGGACCGATCTTCGTGCTGACCAGGGGAGGCCCCGGCTCCTCGACCATGGTGCCGTCGTACTTCTCCTACCTGAACTTCTTCGAGAAGGTCAACGTCGGCTACGGCTCGGCCATCGCCACCGTGCTCGCCCTGATCATCGTCGTGGTGACCTTCCTCTTCCTGCGGGTCCAGGAAGGCGGCCAGGAGCGTGACCAGGAGAGTGGCTCGTGAACGCCGATCGCACCTTCCGCCAGCCGGGACGATGGGCCGTGCTCGCGGCGCTGGTCGTGCTCGCCGTCGTGATGCTCTTCCCCTTCGTCATCGTCACGCTCAACGCGTTCAAGTCCCCGGCCGAATACTCCGCGAACGGCCCGCTGAGCCTGCCCCACGGGCTCTACCTCGACGGGATCGTCGACTTCTGGAATCGCGTCGACTTCGGCCTGAAGCTCTGGAACAGCTTCCTGATCAGCGGCGTCGTCGCGGTCGCCGCGGTGGTGCTGTCGCTGCTCAACGCGTACGCGCTGGGCATCGGCAGGGTCCGCGGCCGGCTGTGGATCCTCGTGCTGTTCCTGGTCGCCAACACGCTGCCGCAGGAGTCGCTGGTCTACCCGCTCTACTACCTGTCGAAGGAGGTGGGGCTGTACGACTCGAAGCTCGCCGTCATCCTCATCTTCACGGTGATCCAGGCGGCCTTCGGGACCTACCTGCTGTCGTCGGTGCTCGGGCAGTTCCCCCGCGGCATCCTGGAGGCGGCCGAGCTCGACGGCGCGAGCAGGTGGCGCACGCTGTGGGGCATCGTCGTGCCCATCAGCCGCCCGACCCTCTCGGTGCTGCTCATCTTCTTCTTCATCTGGACGTGGAACGAGTTCTTCCTGCCGATGGTGTTCCTCATCTCCAACGACAACCAGACCGTGCCGGTCGCCCTGGGCGTCCTGCAGGGCGAGAAGATGATGGACGCCACCACCTCCAGCGCGTCCGCGCTGCTCGGCATCGTCCCCGCCGTGGCCTTCTTCCTCATCTTCCAGCGCACGCTGACCCGTGGCGTCACGGTCGGCGCCATCAAGTAGCACCCCCGAATACACGCGTCACTACCTGACCTGGAGGCGCAATGTCCCATCGCCGTTCGGCGATGCTGTCCGCGTCGGCCGCCCTGGCTCTGGCACTGAGCCTGGGCGCCGGCCCCGCGAGAGCGGCCGGCGACTATCCGTTCCGCGACCCGTCGCTGCCGCTCGCCCAGCGCGTCGACGACCTGCTCGGCCGGCTCACGCCGGACGAGAAGGTGGCGATGCTGCACCAGTACGCCCCCGCGATCGACCGCCTCGGCATCAAGCTGTTCAAGACGGGCACCGAGGCGCTGCACGGCGTCGCCTGGTCGACCGACTACACGAACAACGGCGCGGTGGTCACCGCCAAGGGCACCGTCTTCCCCCAGGCGGTCGGCCTGGCCAGCACCTGGGACACCGACCTGATCAAGCGGGTCGGCTCGGCCGTCGGCGACGAGGCCCGCGGCTACCACGCCGAGAACCCCACCGTCTGGGGGCTCAACCTCTGGGCGCCCGTGGTCAACCTGCTGCGCGACCCCCGCTGGGGACGCAACGAGGAGGGCTACTCCGAAGACCCGCTGCTCACCGGCGCCATCTCCGCGGCGTACGGCTCGGGCCTGGAGGGCGACGATCCCGACCACCTGAAGACGGCGCCCACGCTGAAGCACTATCTGGCCAACAACAACGAGGTCACCCGCGACACCTCGTCGTCGGAGCTGCCCCCGCGGGTGAAGCACGAGTATGACGAGGCGGCCTTCAAACCGGCCATCGAGGCCGACGCGGCGACCGGCGTGATGGCGTCGTACAACCTCGTCAACGGCCGGCCCAACACGGTCAACCCCGACCTGAACGACGTGGTCCGCTCCTGGACCGGCCGCACGCTGTTCAACGTCACCGACGCCGGTGCTCCGAACAACCTGGTCAACTCCGAGAAGTACTACGCCACCCAGGCCGAGGCCGACGCCGCGCTGATCAAGGCGGGGCTCGACAGCTTCACCGTGGACGACGCCAACGGCGCGCCGACGGTCGCGGCGGTCAAGGAGGCGCTGTCGAAGGGGCTGCTCACGCAGGCCGACGTCGACAACGCCGTACGGCACCAGCTCGGCATCCGGTTCCGGCTCGGCGAGTTCGACCCCGACGGCGGGCCGTACGGGAAGATCACCAAGGACGTGATCAACAGCCCGGCGAACCGGAAGCTGGCCCGCGAGACCGCGGCCAAGGCGATGGTGCTGCTGAAGAACTCCGGCGGCACGCTGCCGCTGAAGCCGGGCAAGAAGGTCGCCGTGGTCGGCCCGCTGGCGAACGTGCTCTACACCGACTGGTATTCGGGCAGCCTGCCCTACAAGGTGACCCCGCTCGACGGGATCAAGGAGCGGGCGGCGTCGGTGGCGTCTTCGGAGGGCGTCGACCGCATCGCGCTGAAGGACGTCGCGACCGGCAGGTACATCAGCGCCCCCGCGTCCGGCGGTGACCTCAAGGAGAGCGCGACGGCCCTCGGCGACACCGAGCAGTTCGACGCGTTCGACTGGGGTCAGGGCGTGCTGACGCTGCGCAGCGTGGCCAACGGCAAGTACGTCAGCCGGGCCAACTGGGCCACCCTCGCCAACACCGCCGACCAGCCGTCGGGCTGGTTCGTGCAGGAGCAGTTCACGCTCGAGCCGCAGCCGGACGGCACCGTCCTGCTGCGGTACGCCGGCTACGAGACGGCCTACGACTGGTTCGGGCCCGGCAAGTATGTGAAGGCGGAGGCCGACGGCTCGCTCGGCCTGACCACGGCCGACCAGGCCACGCACTACGCCAAGGAGATCGTCTCGCGCGGCGTGGACGACGCCGTCGCCAAGGCCAAGGCCGCCGACGTGGCGGTCGTCGTGGTCGGCAGCATGCCGTTCATCAACGGCCGCGAGGACCACGACCGCACCGACATGAACCTCGCCGAGGGGCAGGAGGCGCTGGTCAAGGCCGTGAAGGCGGCCAACCCCAACACGGTGGTGGTGCTGGAGAACAGTTATCCGACCACCATCAACTGGGAGCAGGACAACGTCCCCGCGATCCTGTGGACCACCCACGCGGGCGCCGAGACCGGGCACGCCCTCGCCGACGTGCTGTACGGCGACGTCAACCCGGCCGGGCGGCTCACCCAGACCTGGTATCGGTCGGCCGACGAGCTGCCGGGCATCCTCGACTACGACATCGTCAAGAAGGATCGGACGTACCTGTACTACAAGGGCAAGCCGCTCTATCCGTTCGGCTACGGCCTGTCGTACACGTCGTTCTCCTACCAGGGCCTCAAGGCCGTCCAGAAGGGCGACGCGTACGAGGTCTCTGTCAAGGTGACCAACACCGGCTCCCGGGCGGGCGACGAGGTCGTGCAGCTCTACACCCACCAGCACCGCTCGCGGGTGAAACAGCCGGTCAAGCAGCTCCGCGCGTTCGAGCGGGTGACGCTGGCGCCGGGGCGGACGAAGACGGTCGCCTTCACCGTCAAGAAGAGCGACCTGGCGCTCTGGGACGTCACGCGCGACAAGTGGACCGTCGAGAACGCCACCCACGACGTGCTCGTGGGGTCGTCCTCGGCGAACATCCGCCAGCGGGCGACGATCAACGTCAAGGGTGAGAACATCCCGCACCGCGACCTGTCGAAGACCACCCGCGCGGTCGACTTCGACGACTACTCGGGCATCCACCTGGTCGACGAGACCAAGGTGCGCGGCGACGCGGTGGCGGGCGCGAACGGCGGCTGGATCGCCTTCAAGGACGTCCAGCTACGCAAGCCCCGCACGGTGACGGCCGGGGTGGCCTCCACGAGCGGCGGGAGCATCGAGGCGCGCCTCGGCTCGCCGACCGGCGCCAAGGTGGCCACGATCCCGGTCGCCGCCACCGGCGGGATCTACAACTGGGCCGCCGCGACCGCTCCCGTCTCCGGCGCGAACGGCGTGAAGGACGTGTATCTGGTGTTCGGCGGCGACGTCCGGATCAAGGACCTCGCCCTGAGCTGAGGCTCCCCGCCGAGAACGACGGACGCCCCGGACGACGGACGCCCCGCGTACCTGCGTGGGGCGTCCGTGCCGGTTCAGGGCGCCGGTTCAGGGCACAGGGTGCAGGGTCAGAGTGCAGGGTCGGAGTGCAGGGCCAGGGCGCCGGGTTCGGAGAGCGCGTTCGGAGAGCGTGTTCAGCCCGGGGTGATGTGCAGGAGCCAGTAGGTGTCCTTCGTGCCCGTGATTTCGGCGAACAGCCGGACCCGCCGGCCGGACAGGTCGACGATGTGGACCCGCCAGGGCGTCGAGCCCTTGTCGAAGACGAGGAGGTGGTCCTCGTTGAACCAGCCCCACAGCGCGCCGTCGGCCGGAAGGGGAAGGCTCGCCCGGCGTCGGCCGGAGTCGGCGTCCACCACGCACGCGCGCCGGTCATCGCCGGGACACAGCGCCGCGAGCAGACGTCCGGAGGGGGAGAAGCCGGCGTCGGCGGTCCAGCGGACGCCGTCGATGGTCCGGCGCGGGGTCCCGTCCAGGTCGTAGACGCGGATGCCGTCCGCCCCGGGGGCCGCCTGCCGGATCACCGCGGACCCGTCGGGCGTCCACCGGTAGACCGGGGCGGCCGCCGCGGGGGCGTTCTTCTCGTCCTCGCCCTCGACCTCGGTGAAGGACACCTTCCTCGCCGGCACGTCGACGACCGCGAAGCCCACCGGCCGGGGATCGCGGTCCGGCTCGGCGGAGACCGTGAGCAGCAGCCGGCGGCTGTCGCGGGACCACTCCGGGGAGCCCGCGAGGAGCGGACGGTCCACCGTGGGGACCGAGAACCGCTCACCGGTCCCGCGGTCGGTGAACAGCACCTGATTGTGCAGGTCCGACACGCGCTGCGGGGTCTGCGCCACCGCCGCGACCAGCCTGCCGTCCGGGGACACGACCGGGTCGAGCAGGCCGTCGAGCTTCTCGTACGCGGCCCGGCCGGGCTCCCGGACGTACGCGGGCTGACTGAACGGACCCGTCTGCACGAGGAACGACGTGACGCGCACCGGGTCGCCGGGCGCCTCGTAGAGCGTGGCCCGCAGCTCCGGCACGGCGACGCGGTCCGCGACCGGCGCGGGCGGGCCGCTCAGGGCGGGACGGGGGCGCGGCGGCGGCACGTCAGGGCGGGTCGCCACGTAGGCCGCCACGCCCGCGCTGAGAACCACTCCCGCGCAGGCGGCCGCGACCGCGCGCCGCACGCTGGTCCGCTTCTCCCCGCCGTCCTTTTCCCCGCCGCGCTGGATTCGGCCGCGCTGGATTCGGCCGCGCTGGATTCGGCCGCGCTGGATTCGGCCGCCCGGCACGGCGGCCTCGTCCTCCGCGCTCTCCGGACGGCCGGAGGCGGCGTCGGAGCCGCGATGGAGGAGCCCGGCCGTGTCCTCGGCGGGGCGTGCGTTCTCGGCGGGGCGGCCGAGCAACCGGAGCAGTGCCTGCGCCGCGGCCGGACGGGCGGCGGGATCCTTCCGCAGGCACTCGGACGCCACCTCGCGCAGGTCTCCGTCGAGCGCGCCGAGATCGGGCTCCTCCGTAAGCACGCGGCGGATGATCGCGGGGACCGTGTCGTGCCCGAAGGGCGGGACACCGGTGGCGGCGAACACCACGACCCCCGCCCACGCGAACATGTCGGCGGCCGGAGCGGGCGGTGCGCCCCGCAACTGCTCGGGGGCCATGTAGGCGGGGGTGCCCAGCACTCCCTCGCCGGTGATCTCCACCGCGTTCCCGGGGCCGAACGCGCGGGCGATGCCGAAGTCGATCACCCGCGGGCCGTCGGGGCCCAGCAGCACGTTGGCCGGCTTCAGGTCACGGTGGACGACGCCCGCCCGGTGGATCGCCGCCAGAGCGGTCACCGTGCCGATGGCCAGGCGCCGCAGCTCCTGGCCACGCAACGGACCCCGCTCCGCCACGGCCTGCTGCAGCGTCGGGCCCTCGATGAACTCGCTGACGATGTACGGCAGGCCGTCCGCCGTGCCCACCTGGAGCACCTGGGCCGTGCAGAACGACGCCACCCGGGGCAGCACCTCCGCCTCCCGGCGGAACCTGGCGTCGGCCTCCGGGTCGCCGGTGGCGTGCAGGACCTTCACGGCGACCCGTTCGCCGCGCCCGGACTCCGCGAGGTAGACGACGCCCTGTCCACCGGAGCCGAGCCTGCCCAGGACTCGGTGGCCGCCCACCTCGGACGGATCGCCGGGGCGCGGGGGAGAGACGGCGCCGGGCATGGCGGTCAGCGCGGGGTGAAGGAGAACTGAACCGGCTTGTCCGGACGCTTCCGGGCCTCCGCCAGGACCCTGACCCCCCTGCCCTTGAAATCCGTCACGACCGCACGCACCCGGTCCTCGCCGGCGGGCTCGCTCACGATCAGGTGCTCCTCGTCGTACCAGCCGAGGACGCCGCCGCCCTCGTGACCGGGGACCGTCCTGGCGCGTTCGCCCGTGACGGCGTCCCACAGGCAGACGGCGTTGCGCTTTTCGCACCCCGTGGTGGCGAACAGGCGGCCGGACGGCGAGAACACGTCGCCCGCGCCGACCGAGGGCCCCGTCCAGTGCATGCTCCGCAGCAGCCGCCCGGACAGGTCCCACACCCGGGTGCCGAGGGCCTGCTCGGGTGTGGTGTAGGGGCCGATGACCCCGGCCCCGTCCGGCATCCACCGGAAGTAGCCCACGGCGCGCGCCGACTCCGGCAGCGCCAGGTGCGCCTGGGCGTCCTCGGCGTTGGCCGTCTGGACGAAGCGGGCACGGCGGGTCGCCGGGTCGGCCACGAGGAACCCGGCCGGATAGACCGCGTCCGTGCCCTTGCCGTAGTCGTAGACGGTGAGCAGCAGCCGGGCGCCGTCCCGGGACCACTGGGGGCCCGAGGAGATGTAGGGCGAGCCCAGGCCGGTGACGGTGAACCGTTCGCCGGTCCGCCGATCGGTGAACGCGATGGACTGGCGCTCGGATTCGGCCACGTAGAGCGAGTTCAGCACGGCGAGCCATCTGCCGCCGGGGGACACCTCCGCGAGGACCACGTCGCCGCCGACCGCCGTGAAGCCGCCCTGGGGGAGCCGGGCGTAGGCGAGGTCGGTCCGCCCGTCGGCCGCGGCGTGATAAGAGGTGAGGATCACGGGGTCGGCCGGCTCCTCGTGCAGCGTGAGCCCGGGTGACGCACCGGCGGACACGGTGGACACGGTGGACACGGCGGACGCGGCGGACGCGGCGGACACGGGGGAGGCCGGAGCGGCGCCGGTCACGCCGATCGCATCGGTCGTGGCGGTCGTCGCGGTTGCGGGCGGCTGCCGGGCCTCGCGCGGCGTCAGGGCGTACGCTCCGCCGCCGCACACGAGCGCGATGGCCGTCCCCGCGGCGGCGAGCGTGAGCCACGAACGGCCCGCACGGGACGTGGGCGTCCGGCCGGAGGGTTGCGTGGGCGCTTCCCGCGCCCCTTCCGCGGCCGGCGCGGCCTCGGACAGCTTTTCGGGGATCCACTCGGGGATCTTCTCGGGGATCAGCGTGTCCAGGCCGCCGGAGTGCCCGATCAGGCGAAGCAGGACCTCCTCGGCCCGGGGCCGGGCGCCCGGCTCGGCGGCCAGGCAGTCGGCGACGAGCTGCCGCAGGTCGCCGTCGAGCGGGTCGAGGTTCGCCGCGCCGTGGGCCAGGCGTTCCTCCTCGGTGAAGGGGGCCCGCCCGCTCGCCGCGTACACGACGGTCGCGGCCCAGCCGAACACGTCGGCGGGCGGGCCCACCGGATCGCCGGCGGCCTCCTCGGGGGAGCTCCACAGGAGAGGGTTGGGCGCGGCGGAGCCGTCGCAGAGCAGACGGGGACCGTCAGGGCCGAGCACGATCCGGTCGGGCCGCACGTGCCCCGCACGCAGCCCGGCGCGGTGCAGGGCCGCGACCGTGGTCATCGTGGCGATCGCCAGCCGGTGGAGCGCCGGGCCGGAACGCGGGCCCTCGGCGGCGACGTCCTCCTCCAGGGACGGTCCGTCCACGTGCTCGGTCACCACGTAGTCCGGGCCGGAGCCGACCACGAGCGCGGCTCCGACGACGGCGGCTCGCCGCAGCGCCTCCAGCCGCGCCGGGCCGGGACGGGCCGTGGCGGGGAACCGCTTCACCACGACCCGCTCCCCGGAGGGGGACATGGCCGTGTACGTGGCCTCGCCGAGCCGCCCGGTGAGGCGGTACGGACCGAGCGCGGCCGGGTCGCCCGGACCCGGCGGTGCGACGGTGGGCATCGGTCAGCTCCCTGTGCTGGAGAAGGGGGTGCCGGAGGAGGGGGTGCCGGATAAGGGGGTGTAGGAGAAGATCAGGTCGTCGGTGTCGTCGGCCGGGGCGATCTCGGCGAGCACCCGCTGCTGCCGTCCCCGCTCGTCCATGACGACGACCTCGTGGTTCTTCCGGGTCGGGTCGATCAGGAGAAGGTGCGCGTCGTCATACCAGCCGAGGAACACGGCGCCGGAAAAGAAGATCGCGATCGAGTGCCTGCGGACGCCGGTGGCGGTGTCCCACAGGCACAGGGTGCCGCCGCTCGGGCAGTACGTGACGAAGAGCCGCCCTGAGGGGGAGAAGAGACGGCGGCCGACACCCGGACCCACCCAGGGCAGGTCGCGCGTCTGCCGTCCGGTGAGGTCGCGGAACCGGACACCGTGCCCGGAGCCGGTGGCGTGGCCGACGGCGACTCCCGATCCGTCCGGCAGCCACGCGTAGGAACCCACCCCCTGCTCGTGCTCGTCCTGCGTGTCCACGTACGACGAGGTCCGCGTGGCGGGGTCGAGCACCACGAAGCCCGTGGGGGTGTTCTTTCCGGTCATGACGGACAGCAGGAGCCGGGCGCCGTCACGAGACCAGACGGGCCGGTCGAGCTTCCCGTCCGGGGCCGGCGCGGCGAGGGCGAACCGCTCTCCGCCGCGCTGGTCGCGGAACTCGACGGACCCCTTCTTGGCCTGGACAAGCGCGAGCCAGGCCCCTCCTGGGGAAACGAGCGGCTCGACGTCCGGCGTCTCCAGCTTCTCGAACGCGTCCCCCGTCCGCAGGTAGGTGTCCGGACCGACCCGGTAGCCCGTCATCCGTACGGCGTCCTGAGGGCTCTCGTGCAGCGTCATGCGTACGCCGGGCACCTTCAGGCGGGTGGTGGCGGCGGGAGGCGTGGGCGGGTCGGCGGCGGCCGAGACGATCTCGACCGGCGGCGGCGACGTCGTGACCGGGCCGGTCGCGGCGGCCTGGCGCAGCGCGAGCGCGTGGCCGCCGCCGGCCGAGGCGAGGGCGATCACGAGCCCGGCGAGAGCGAGGGCCGGCCGCCTCCACCGGGCCCGTGTGCCTCGCGCGGACCCTGCCGCGAACTCTGCCGCGGACTCTGCCGCGGACTCTGCCGCGGACCCCGCCGCGGGCCGCTGCGGGGCCGGTGCGGCGTCCGTGCCGCCGGGCTCGCCGCGATCGTCCCCGGACGCGGCGGCGGGAAGCGCCATGCGTGGGCCGCGGTCGACGGGGACGGTGAGCAGGGAATGGCCGACCAGCGTGAGCAGGGCGTCGGAGGCGGTGGGGCGGGCCGCCGGGTCCTTCGCGAGGCACCCGGCGATCAGGCTCCGCAGCGGTTCCTCCAGCGCGGACAGGTCCGGTTCGCCGTGCAGCACCCTGGTGACGACGGCCGCGGGCGAGCCCGCCTCGAACGGCCGGTGTCCCGTGGCGGCGAAGACGACGGCGCCCGCCCAGGCGAACACGTCGGCAGGCGGCCCGGTGGCCCGTCCGGCAAGCTCCTCCGGCGTCAGCCCGTCGAGGTCCACGGGCAGGGTGGCGCCGCGGTCGGCCCCTGGATGGGCCCCTGGATCGGCCCTGGCATCAGCGGCGGCGTCGCCGGGAGGGGCGGCCGGTCTCAGCAGCGGGGCGATGCCGGCGCCGGTCACGCGAGGGCCGTCCGGGGTCAGGATCACGGCGTCCGGGCCGAACGCTCCGTGCACGGCTCCGGCTTCGTGGACGGCGACCAGCGCGGTCGCCGTCCCGACGGCGAACCGGTAGAGCGCCGGCTCCGGCAGCGGCCCCCGAGCGGCCACCTCCTCGGACAGCGTGGGCCCGTCAACCGGCTCCGTCACGACGTAGGGCCTGCCCCCGCTGGTGCCGGCGTCGAGGACGGGCACGAGGTGGAAGGCGGGAAGCCGCCGTACGGCGTCCACCGCGAGGAGGAAGGCGTCGGGGTCGCCGAGCGTCACGTCATACAAGGTGACGATCACATGGCCGCCCGCGTCCGCCTCAGCGGAGTAGACCACCGCGTGTGCGGTCTCGGTGATCCGGCCGAGCAGCCGGTAGTCACCGAGCCGCTCCCGATCGTCCGGTCGTAACGGGCTGGTGGCGAGCAACTCGCCCTCCGTTTCGAGGCGGTCCGTCTCTGGAGGCCCCCATTATGCGTCGATCACGGGGCCTGGGAAGGATTTCGTCGGGCGATCAATCACGCTTTCGCTATTCTCCCCCATATGGCCGAATCGCTGAGGGGGACGCTGGCCTCGCGATACCACCTCGTACGCCCGCTGGGCTCCGGTGGCATGGGCACGGTGTGGCTGGCCAGAGACTCCGTGCTCGACCGCGAGGTCGCGATCAAGGAGCTCCGCCTCCCCGAGGGCCTCGGCGAGCGCGAGCGGGCCGAGCTGATCGCCAGGGTCATGCGCGAGGCGGAGGTCACCGCTCGCGTCCGGCATCCCGGGATCGTCGCGCTCCACGACGTGCTCCTCCAGGACGGCAGGCCGTGGATCGTCATGGAGCTGCTGCACGGCCACGATCTCGCCCGGCAGATCACCGCGTACGGGCCGATGCCGTACCGGCAGGTGGCGGACCTCGGCGCCCGCCTGCTCGACGCGCTGTCGGCCACGCACGCCGAGGGCGTGCAGCACCGGGACGTCAAGCCGGGCAACGTCTTCCTCTCCGCCGACGGCCGGGTGCTTCTCACCGACTTCGGCATCGCCCGTCCGGCCGACCAGGCGTCGATCACCGAGGCCGGGCTGATGGTCGGCTCACCGGGATTCATCGCCCCGGAACGGCTCGCGGGTGAGCCGGGCGGCCCGGCCTCCGACCTGTGGTCGCTCGCCGCCACCCTCTACACGGCCGCCGAGGGCGTCGCGCCCTACCAGGGCAGGCATTCCGAGGTGATCCGGGCGACCCTCACCCAGGCTCCCCGTCCGCCGGTGCTCTCGAGACCGCTCGGCCCGGTGCTGCTGTGGATGATGGCGCGCGAACCGGCCGCCCGCCCCGACGCGGCGACCGCGCTCGGGCTGCTGCGGCAGGTGGCCGACGGCGGCGTGCCCGACCTCGACTCCCGGCGCGGCCTGCGAATCGAGGCGCGCAAGCGGACTCCCCGGTGGTGGTACGCCGCCGGGGCCGTCGCCCTGACCGGCGTCGCGGCCGCCGTGGCGGTCGTCGTGCTCTCCGCCGGGCCGGACGAACGGCCGAGCGACCCCGTGCACCGGGTCTCGCCCACCTTCAACGGCGCCGTGGACCTGTGCCGCGCGCTGCCTGCCGGGGAGGTGCGGCGCGTTCTGGGCGCGGCGGCGCAGCCACGGCCGGGCAAGACGAGCTGCCAGTGGACCGTGAAGGGCAGCGGCATCGAACTCAGCGCGGAGACCGACTCCGACACCCCCGAGCCGTGGAAACTCGACACGGCGGCGGCGCAGACGCTGATGGAGGGGCTGCGCAGGCAGTACGCCTCGGGGCCGCGCGACGCGAGCTGGCTCTGGTACGAGATCGGCCTCGACAGCAGGACCCAGGTCATCGAGACGGCGGCACGGGACACACCCGACGTCGCCGACGAGGCGTTCGCCTTCGACCTCACCACCCCCGACGGCAAGGCACAGGCCGCGGGTGTGTACTTCCGGCTCGGCGACCTCGTCCTGCGGCTCCAGTTCGCCGATCTCGACGTGAGCTCCCCGGCCGACCTGCGTGACCGGGCCGTCTCGGCCGCCTCGGCGGCGGCCGAGGGCCTGAGAGAGCTGGCCTGACCGTGGACGTGCTCGCCGGGCGTTACCGCCTCGCCGAACCGCTCGGCGAGGGCGGCGGCGGCACGGTCTGGCGCGCCCACGACGAGCTGCTGCGGCGTGAGGTGGCGATCAAGCAGCTGCACGTCCCGCCGGACCTGGACGAGCGGCAGCGCGCCGACTTCCTCGGCAGAGCCATCGAGGAGGCCCGGGCGGCCGGGCGGCTCACCCACCCGTCCATCGTCACGGTCCACGACGTCGTCGGGCACGCCGGGCAGCCGTGGATCGTCATGGACCTGGTGCCGGGCCGCTCCCTCGACAAGATCATCCGGGAGGACGGGCCGCTCGCGTCCGAGCGCGTGGCCGAGATCGGGCTGGCCGTGCTCGACGCGCTGGAGGCTGCCCACGCCCGGGGCATCCTGCACCGCGACGTCAAACCGGCCAACGTCCTCATCGGGCCGGATGGCCGCGCGCTGCTCACCGACTTCGGGATCGCCGCACCGGTCGGCCGCACCGGGAACTCCTGGCAGAGCTCGGCGGGGTCGCCCAACTACATGTCCCCGGAACGGTTCCGCGACGAGCCGGACGGGCCGCCCTCCGACCTGTGGTCCCTCGGGGCCACGCTCTACACCGCCGTCGAGGGGGAGCCGCCGTTCCACCGCAACATGGCGGCCGCGCTCGTCGCCGCCGTCCTGCTCCACGAGCCCCGGCCCATGACCCGGGCCTCGCGGGTGCTCACGTGGATCGTGCTCGCCCTGCTCGACAAGGACCCGGCGCGTCGCCCGCCGCCCGAGGTCGTACGGCAGGCCCTGCACGCCGCCGCCGCGCCGCCGGCCTCCACGTCGGCACCCGCCGGCCGGCCCGGCGGAATGTGGCGGCTTGTCGCGATCGCCGCGGTGGTGGTCGTCGTCGGCCTCGCGGCGGGACTGGGCGCCTGGTTCCTCGTGTCCGGGAAACAGGGCGGCTCGGGGCGGTTCGACGGCGTCCCCGACGCCTGCCGCAGCCTGACCACGGAGCAGATCCGCGACGTCCTCGGCGCCACGCCGCGTGGGAGACCCGCCGCCGAGGGGCGATGCGAGTGGAAGGAGCACGCCACCGGCCACGACGGGACGATCACGGTCGGATACCGGTTGCCGGCCGATGGGGACGGGGAGGCCGCGGCCTCCCGTGACCTCGCGGCGGAGCGGGCCGCGCGGTGCCCCGCCGCGCGCGACCTGCCCGGGATCGCCGACGAGGCCTTCACCTGCGACTCCTCCGACCCCGCCACCGGGACCACCGGGGCCACGGTCTGGTTCCGCCTCAGCAATCTCATCGTCGAGGTCGCCTACCGGCGCAACGGTGACCCCTCGGTCACCCCCGCCGACCGGCGCACGGCCGAGCGCGCCGCCGAACTCGTCGGCATCGGGCTCGGGTGACCTCCCGCTCAGCATCTGTAGGAGACCCCCATGACCAGCGGTGACGACGCCCCCGTCGAGCCCGGCGCGACGCCTCCCCGGGACGACCGCCCCGGGCAGGGACTGCCGCCGTACCCGCACCCCCAGCCGGGGGTTCCGCCCTACCCGCCCCCGTACGGCCCGCCGCCCGGCTCACAGTCGGGTCCCCAGCCTGGCTCGCAGTCGGGTCCTCAGCCTGGTCCCCAGTCGGGTCCTCAGCCTGCGTCACCGTTCGGCCCGCCGCCTGGTTCACAGCCCGGCTCACCGTTCGGTGCCCAGCCCGGTTATCAGCCGTCCGCCGCACGACCGGGACTCCCGCCCGGCACGCCGGGGGCTCAACCGCTACAGCCCGGTGCGTACGGTCCGCCGCTGCCGGGTGCGTACCCTGCCGGTCCGCAGCAGGGCGGGTACGCCGGGCCGCCACCGCAGCCGGGCGCGTACCCGGCTGGTCCTCAACCGCAGGCGGACGGGTACCCCGGTGGGCAGCAGCCGCCGGGTGGGTATCCGGGAACGCCGCCCGGGTCCCAGCCGCAGCACGGGGGGTACCCCGGTGCGCAGCCGCAGCCGGGCGCGTATCCCAGTGGGCAGCCGCAGCCGGGCGCGTACCCGGCTGGACCTCAACCGCAGGCGGACGGGTACCCCGGTGGGCAGCAGCCGCCGGGTGGGTATTCCGGTTCGGGGCCTGGTGCGCAGCAGCAGCCGGGCGCGCAGCCGCAGCAGGGCGGGTATCCCGCCCCGGGGCCCTATCCCGGTCCGTCGGCCGGGCCGCAGCCGTATCCGGGTGCCGCGCCCGGCGGCGCGCCGCAGCCGGAAGGGTATCCCGGGGCGTCGAGCGGTCAGGGCCTGCCGCAGGCGGGGCATCCGGCCGGGCCGCCTCAGCCCCCGGGTTCGCAGCCGCCCGCGTCGCAGTCGCCCCAGTCTCAATCACCGCAACCGCAGTCACCCCAGCCGTCTCGATCATCGTCGTCGTCACCGCAGTCGAATCCCTATCCCTATCCGTCCCAGGGCGGGCAGAGTGGCCAGAGCAGCCAGAGCGGGCAGAGTGGACAGGGCGGCCCGCCGTCCGGGCAGCCGGGACAGGGCTGGCAGGCGGCGACGCCGCCTCCGCCCGAGCTGTGGCAGATGCCGACCCAGCCCTCCGCTCCGGCGCGGCGGGGATGGGTGCTGCCGGTGGCGGCGGTCGTCGCCGTACTGGTGGTGGCCGGGGGGACGTTCGCCTTCATGACGATGCGGCAGACGGGGACGACCACCACCAAGGCGGGTGCGACGACGACGGCGGCGGCGACGGCCAGGAATTCGGCCACGGCCGCGCCGGTGGCGGCGACCGCCGACGTGTGCTCGATGCTCGACCCGGACGAGGCCGAGCGCCTCGTGCCGGGAGCCACGATCGACTCCTCGACGAACGACAACCGCGGCGACAGCCTCGTCAGCTACGTCCGCTACACGTGCGGCTGGGTCAACCGGAACATCTCGTACAAGGACCTCATCCGCAGCCGTGAGATCACGGTGAACGTGTCCAAGTACGAGGCGATCGGGACGACCACGGCCGAGAAGTCCGCGCGGATCCAGTTCGACGGAGAGTTCAAGCAGTACAAGTACCAGGAGACCCACTCGGACAAGGAGCACTACTACTCGCCGGTCCAGGAGTACCAGGGCATCGGCGACCAGGCGGCCGCGCAGTACCAGTGGACGCGGGAGGGCGACAAATACTGGTACTCCTTCGGCCAGGGAGTCGGCCGGGTGGGCGACGTGGTCTTCCAGGTGAAGTACGAGGCGAGCCAGAAGAAGAAGGAAGCCGATTTCCTCTCGACGGAGTCCACGCAGTCGATCACCGAGGAGAACGCCCTGCGGGAGGTGAAGGGGCTGCTCGGGCAGCTCGCCAAGTCGGTGACCGCCTGGCGGGCCGGACAGCCGCTGCCCTATCACGCGCGTCCCAAGCCGAGCCCGACGCCGTCGCCCTCGCCCACGAAGATCCCCCTGCCCCGGGCCTGCGTGAGTCTCACGACGCTGGCGGCCACCCTGGTGCCGGACACCGAGGGCGTGGCGGTGCGGAGCAAGGAGGGCAAGTCGAACGTCTCCCAGTGCCAGTGGTGGAACGAGAAGCTGCCGCTCGGCGGAGGCAAGGTCCGGTGGCGCAACCTGCGGGTCGCCATCCACACCTTCTGGGACGAGGAATCCGCCCGCTACTACCTCATCGACCAGCGCTCGAAGACCAAGTTCACGGCGAACAGCCAGATCGGCGGCATCAAGTGGGGCAAGGTCGAGAAGCTGACCGGCCTCGGGCAGGAGGCGTTCGGCCAGGCGATCCGGCAGCGCACCGACACCGCCCAGGGCAACCGGTACGAGATCTACGCCCTGGACGGCAAGAACGTCATCTGGGTGCTGCTGTCCGGCAGTGACCGCCCGGAGAACACACCGATCAACTCGGCCGATTCCGTGCTCATGGACCCGAAGGAGGCGGCCACCGGGGCGAAGTCCGTGGCCAAGGCCCTGCTCGACGCCCTGTGAGGCGGTGTTCGTGCAGATTTAGGCGGGTATTTCCCCCCTCGACCGCGAGTCGACGGGGGGAAAACCATGGCTACATGTGAGGTCTGCGGCAACGACTACGACATGGCCTTCGAAGTGCACAGCCAGGGAGCGGTGCACGTCTTCGACAGCTTCGAATGCGCCATCAGCCGGATGGCGCCCGTGTGCGAGCACTGTGGGTGCCGCATCGTGGGCCACGGCTCGGAGTTCGACGGCCGCTGGTTCTGCTGCGCGCACTGCGCCCGGGAGGCGGGCGCGACCAGGATTGTCGACCGAGAGGTCACGGGCGCCGTCGCACGCTAGGGAGCGTCCGGCGCATGCTGCCCGTCGCGAGCGCGGCGCCGTACGGGCCGCGCGCAGCAGAGCCATGATCTGTGTCAGACACGACCAAGAGCGGCGGGCCGCCCTGACGGTCATGAGGGCCTCCGCGCGGGATCCACTCCCGCCGGAGGCCCTCATGCCGCGCGACACGCTCAGGGCTCGAACCCGACCAGGCGGATGATGAGGAATCCCTCGCCCTCGCGTTTGGGCGGCAGCGTGGTGCCGGGCACGGCCTCGAACACCTCCGGGTGCTCGTCCCTGGTCACCACGCAGAACAGGTCGTCCGACAGGGTCATGCCCAGCGCCATGGCCCGCCTCGCCGCGGCGTGGAAACTGCCACCCGCCTCCAGGTCCGCGGCGACCGTCTCGGCCGCGGGCCGGTCGGGCACCCGGATGCGGGCCACCCGGGCCCGTTCCGGCCGGGCGGAGCGGGCACGGAGATAGTCCTCGATCTCCCACACGAGCAATTCGCCGAGGTAATGCGACATGTCCCTCTTCACGGTGCTCAGGCTCGCCTATGGCGGTTGATTCCCGTTTGCACTCCGGTTGCTCCCCGATTCGCCTCCGGTGCTCGGCTTCCGCGGTTCGCCCCCGGTGTCCGCCCCCGGTGTCCGCCCCCGGTGTCCGCCCCCGGTGTCCGCCCTCGGTGTTCGCCTCCGGTGTTCGCCTCCGGTGTCCGCCCTCAGTGCTCGGCTTCCGGGTTCGTGCCGGCGCGGTTCGCCCCTGGTGTTCGACTTCGACACCGGCCGAGAGTCCGCCGGCGCGTCCCTCGTCTCACCCGGGCGCTTGCCCCTGGATTCACATAACGCTGCACGGTAGTCTTTTAGTTAGTTCCTTAGCCAAACAAATGTCGGAGGAGTCGAGTGCCACCAGGTTACCCGGGAGGCGCTGGGGCCGGTGGCCGGTGCCAAGCCGGGCGCGGGGCTGCCCGCGCGTCCGTGCGTGCCGCGATTCCAGCCGCCGCTGTCGTGTCAAATTGCTCGCAATTGCGGCATGATGAGCCCGAGCGGGAACGGGGCGGACATTGATCACATCGCACAACGGGCCACAGCCGGCCGACTTCACCGACGTGCGGGCGACCAACCTTGCCGTCGTGCTGCGGTTCGTCCGGGAGAACGCCCCCTGTTCGCGTGCCGACATCGCCGCCTCGACAGGCCTCAACAAGGCCACCGTGTCGAGCCTGGTCGCCGATCTCATCGACCGGCGCCTGCTCCGCGAGACCGGCCTGACCGAGCACCGCGTGGGCCGGCCCGCCACCATGCTCGTCCTGGACGGCTCGCCGTACGCCGCGATCGGCATCGAGGTCAACGTCGACTACATCTCGGCGGTCGCGGTGGACCTCAAGGGCGAGGAGCTCCTGAACTGGCGGCGGTCCTTCCCCGGCGGCACCTCCAGTGCGGGGCAGGCGGTCGTCGCCATGGCGGCGCTCGCCCGGCGGGTCGTCAGCCGCATGACCAAGGAGGCCCGGCAGGTGCTCGGCCTGACCGTGGCCGTGCCCGGCCTGGTCGACGTCAACGGGAACGTGCGGGTCGCCCCCAACCTGGGCTGGCGCGACGCCGACCTGGCGGGCGACCTCACCAAGGCGCTGCGCGACCCCGGCTTCCCCGTGCTCGTGGACAACGACGCCAACCTCGCCGCCCTGGCGGAGCACCGGTTCGGCCCCCACCGCAACGCCGCCAACCTCGTCTACGTGACCGGCGAGGTCGGCGTGGGCGCCGGCATCATCATGGACGGCCGGCTCAGGCGGGGCGGGCAGGGCTACAGCGGCGAGATCGGCCACATCGAGCTCGACCCCGCCGGGCCCACCTGCCGCTGCGGCCGGCGCGGCTGCCTGGAGGCCGTCGCCGGGATCGGCGCGATCCTCGCGCACACCGCGCCCGACGCCTCGCCGTCCGAGCTCGAACTCGAGATCGACGAGGTCGTACGCCGCGCACGCAACGGCGAACAGGACATCCTCGCGCTGCTGGAGAACGTGGGGCGCCACCTCGGCAGGGGAATGGCCGCCGTGGCCAACATGCTCAACCCCGAGGTCGTGATCCTCGGGGGCTACTACGTGCCGCTGGCGCCCTGGCTCGTCGCGTGCGCGGAGGAGGAGATGTACGGCAGGGTGCTCGCCCCCGGCGGGGGAGGCTGCCGCCTTGAGGTGTCCACGCTCGGGTACGGCGCCGCCGCGCTCGGGGCCGCCGCGCGGGTGCTCGACTCGGTCGACTCCGGCCGCCTGCCCGCCCAACGCTGACCCTCACCCCGCCGCCCGCCCGCGCGGGCGGCGCGCCGGGCCGGACCCATGCGCCCGGTGCATTGGTCCTGGCGGCAGGTGTACCGGAATCGAGCGACTGCGAACCCGGCCGGGACGCGAGGCGTCGAACATGCACTGCCGACGAATTGGACCATGATGAACACACGCCCGCTGTCCGCCGCCGCGCTCTGCGCCACGCTCACGGCCGCGCTGGCCACCCCGGCGTTCGCCGCCCCCGCACTGGCCGCTCCCACATCGACTGCCCCGGCCGCTGCTCCGGCCGCTGCTCCGGCCGCCGCGCCCAAGCCCCTCACCGGGGTCGCCGTCTACCTGTCGTACGACACCGGTTTCCCGGTCAGCCGTTACGAGCCCCGCAAGGGCTTCACGAAGCTGGGCGCCATGCCGATGACGGGTCAGTTCTCCGCGTCCCCGGACGGCAGGAAGCTCGCCTGGATAACCGACGCCGGGTACGTGCGGGTCGGCGACGGCCGCAGGGTCACGACCGCGGCCAAGGGCGCCGCGGCCGGGTTCCCGTGTGCCACCCCGGTCTGGTCGCCCGACTCCAGGCGGGTCGCGTACGTGGGGAAGGGCAACTCGGACGCGCGGCCGATCTCGGTCGTCGGTGCCGACGGCAGGGGCCGCAGGAGGGCGGGCACGACCCTCGGGCTGTGCCACCTGGCCTGGTCGGCGAACGGCCGCTACCTCGCGGGGTACGCCGGGACGACCGAGGGCGTCTACCGCCTCGACGTGAAGACCGGCAAGGCGACCAAGGTCAAGGGCGTCGCTCTCGCGAACCACGTGCAGAGCCTGTCTCCCGACGGCTCGAAGGTCGTCGTGGCGCCGTTGTCGAGGAACGCGGCAGGAGGGGACGGTTCCTGGCCGGGGAGCTTCCGTCCGGCCGTGGTCGACGTGGCCACCGGAAAGAAGGTCGCCATCCCGGTGAAGGGCTCGCTCATCGGCGCCTACTACCTGCGGGACGGCCGCCTCGTCGTGCGGGTCGCCGGGCGCACCGCCAACACTCTCGTCGTACTCGACAGGAACGGCAGGCAGGTGCAGCGCCTGACCGAGCCGGCCGCGGCCAGGCGGCAGGCACTGCTGCAGATCGTCGGCTGACGCCCGAGCGTCGGCGGAAAGGGCGGGCGCGGGCCTGCCGGGACTCCGGCCCCGCGCCCGCCTTCGTGTCAGGGCTCGCATACGGCCCGCGCCCGCCGCATGCCCCCGCCGCCCGCCTTCGCGTCAGAACCGCGCATGGCCCCCCCGCCCGTCCTCGCCCGCGGCCTGTGCCTGGCTTCGCTCGCAGTTCGCTGTTCGCCTTGGTGCGCGGCCCGGACCCGCCTTCACCTACAGCTCGGACAGCTCGCCGTTCGCTTTGGCCCGCGGCCCGCACCCAGCCTCCGCCTACAGCCCGCCGCCCGGCTCGGCATGCGGCCCACGCCACGGCTCCGCGTACGGCCGGAGGGGGCAGCGGTGTGACATCGACGTGAAACCGGTGCGAACAAGGGTCTTGACCTGAGCCGAGGATGAGGGCACTCTTCCGGATAAGCCCGGATTTACACGCCGGAAACTTGCGGTAACCCTTTCGAAGCGCTTCGACGACGGCGCTTCCCCAACCGAACATGCGGATCCTCGCGACGCCCCTCACGGGCGCGTTTTTCGGCAGGTCATCGAAGCGCTTCGACGCGAAGGGTGAGTCTCCAGATGAACGAACCGGCGAGACACGACCAGGACCCGGCATTCCGGAACCCCGCGCTGTCTCCCGCCGAACGGGTGGACGACCTGCTCGGCCGGCTCACGCTCGACGAGAAGATCGGCCTGTTGCACCAATACCAGGCGCCGGTCGAACGGCTCGGCCTGCGAAGCTTCCGCACCGGCACCGAGGCCCTGCACGGCCTGGCCTGGCACGGCCCGGCGACGGTGTTCCCCCAGGCCGTCGGCCTGGCCAGCACCTGGAACCCGGACCTGGTCCGCCAGGTGGGGGAGGCGACCGGCGACGAGGTCATGGCCTTCCACCACAAGGATCCGCAGAGCGTGGGCCGCAACGTCTGGGCTCCGGTGGTCAACCCGCTGCGCGACCCGCGCTGGGGCCGCAACGAGGAGGGCTACTCCGAGGACCCCTGGCTGACCGGGGTGATGGGCACCGCCTACGCGCGCGGCCTGCGCGGGGGCCAGTCCGTGCTGAAGACCGCGCCCACGCTGAAGCACTTCCTCGGCTACAACAACGAGACCGACCGGTGCGTGACCTCCAGCGTCCTGCCGCCGCGGGTGCTGCACGAATACGAGTTCAAGGCGTTCCGCCCGGCGCTGGAGGCGGGGGCCGCGGTGGCCGTCATGCCGTCGTACAACCTGGTGAACGGCCGGCCTGCCCACCTGTCGCCGCTGATCGCCGACCATCTGCGGACGTGGGCGCCCGACGACATCCTCGTGGTCAGCGACGCGTACGCGCCGGGCAACCTCGCCGGGCTGCAGGGTTACCACAAGGATCTGACGGAGGCGTACGCGCACGCGATCAAGGCCGGGCTGGACAGCTTCACCCAGGACGACGCGGACAGCACCGCCACCCTGGGCCACGTCAGGACCGCGCTCGACCGCGGCCTGCTGACCGAGGCCGACATCGACTCCGCCGCCCGGCACGCGCTGTCGATCCGGGTGCGCCTGGGCGAGTTCGACCCCGACACGCCGTACGACGACATCACCCACGACGTCGTCAACAGCCCCGAGCACCGGCGGCTCGCGCGGGAGGCCGCCCGCCAGTCGATCACCCTGCTGAAGAACGACGGACTGCTCCCGCTGACGGCCCCGCGTACGGTCGCGGTGATCGGCCCGCTGGCCGACGCGCTGTTCGAAGACTGGTACAGCGGCACGCTGCCCTACCAGGTCACGGCCCTGGCGGGGCTCGCCGAGCGGTGCGAGACCGTCTACTGCGAGGGCGTCGACCGGGTGGCGCTGCGCACCGAGGGCGGGTACGTCGGCGCGTCCGCCGACCCTGCCGGCGGGCCGTTGTACGTCGGGAGCGAGCGCTCCTGCTTCGACGTGTTCGACTGGGGCGGCGGCGCGTACGCGTTCCGGTCGTGCGCCAACGGCCGGCACGTGCAGGCCGGTGAGGGCGGTGTGCTCACCAACGACCAGCCGGGACCGAACGGCTGGGAGGTGCGCCAGACCTTCCGGATCGAGGAGCGGCCGAGGGGCGTGGTGCTGCGCAACATCTCCTCGGGCGACTACGTCACCGTGACCGGCGGCGTCGTGCGCACGACCGACGATCCCGACGCCGCGTCCGTGCTGGCCCTGGAGCCCGTCGAGAGCGGCGCGGCCCGCGCGGCGGAGGCGGCGGCCCGCGCCGACGTCGCGATCGTCGTGCTCGGCGACCACCCGCTGGTGAACGGCCGCGAGACCGAGGACCGCGCGACGCTGGCGCTGCCCGAGCGGCAGGAGGCCCTGCTGAAGGCCGTCCACGCGGCCAACCCGGCGACCGTGCTGGTGGTCTCCAGCGGTTACCCCTTCGCCGTGACCTGGGCGCAGGAGCACCTGCCCGCGATCGTCTGGTCGGCCCACGGCGGCCAGGAGTACGGCCACGCGCTCGCCGATGTGCTGCTCGGCGACGAGGACCCGGGCGGCCGCCTCACCCAGACGTGGTATCGCTCGGCCGCCGAGCTGCCCGACCTGCTCGACTACGACATCATCGCCTCCGACGCCACCTACCTCTACTACCGCGGCCGGCCGCTCTACCCGTTCGGGCACGGCCTGAGCTACACCCGTTTCGCCTACTCCGACCTGGAGCTGTCGTCGGCCGACCTCGCCGAGGGCGACACGCTGACCGTCCGGGTGACCGTGACGAACGCGGGCGGACGCGCGGGGGAGGAGGTCGTGCAGTTCTACACCCACCAGCGGCGCTCCCGGGTGAAGCAGCCCCTGCGCCAGCTCCGCGGCTTCGTCAAGGTGCGGCTCGCGCCGGGCGAGAGCCGTACGGTGTCGGTGGACGTGCCGGTCGGCGACCTCGCCTTCTGGGACGTGACGCGCGGCAGGTTCGTGGTCGAGGAGGCCGCGCACACGGTGCAGGTGGGCGCCTCGTCGGGGGACATCCGGCTGTGCGCGCCGTTCCGGGTGCGCGGCGAGCGCATCCCGCCGCGCGACCTGACCTCGGGGCCACTGGACGCGGCCGATCACGACGAGTACGACGGTGTGGTGCTGTGCGACGCCGCTCTCGACTCCGGCGACGCGGTCCGCTCCACGGGACCGGGGGCGTGGATCGTCTTCAAGGACTGCGACTTCGGTGGGGACTTCGGCGGGGGCTTCGGCGGGGGCTTCGGTGATCAGGGCCCCTCCGCCTGCCTGCTCGCGGTGTCGAGCGACGAGGGCGGCGTGGTCACGCTGCGGCTCGACGATCCTCTGATCGGCGAGGTCGCCGGCGCGGTCAGCGTTCCGCCCACGGCGACCAGGCATGATTTCGTGGAGGTGAGCACCCCTCTGGCGGGAGCCGCGGGAGTGCGCGATCTTTATGTGGTGTACGAGAGCGAGGGGGTCACGGTGAGCGCGTTGGGGTTCTGCCCGTGAGGACCGTGACGATCGCCGATGTCGCCAAGCACGCGGGGGTCGCCGTCAGCACGGTGTCGTACGTGCTGAGCGGCAAGCGGGCGATCTCGGCGGCCACCCGGCAACGCGTCCTGGACAGCGTGCGGGTCCTCGGTTATCACCCCAACGCCGGCGCCCGCGCGCTGGCGAGCAAGCGGGCGAAGGTCATCGCCCTGGTGCTGCCGCTGCGGGCAGGCATGAACCTGCCGGTCCTCATGCAGTTCGCGACCTCCGTCGTCACCACGGCCCGCCAGTACGACCACGACGTGCTGCTCATGACGGCGGACGAAGGGGCCGAGGGGCTGCACCGGGTGGCGGCCAGCGCGCTGGTCGACGGGCTGCTGCTGATGGATGTGGAGATCCACGACCCCCGCGTGCCGCTGCTGCGCAAGCTCGCCGAGCCGGCCGTGCTGATCGGTTTCCCGGCCGACCCCGAAGGGCTGACCTGCGTCGACCTCGACTTCGCCCGCGCCGGGGCGCTGTGCGCCGACCATCTGGCCGACCTCGGCCATCGCGAGATCGCGCTGCTCGGCGCGCCGCGCGTGGTCTACGAGCGCGGCACGGGTTTCGCCGAGCGGACGATGGCGGGTTTCGTCGAGGCGGCCCGGCGGCACGGGATCGAGGCCGACGCGCGCCCCTGCGAGGAGTCGTTCGACGAGGTCCACGCCGCCGTCAAGCTGCTGCTCGACGAGCGGCCGGGCCTGTCCGGGCTCGTCGTGCACAACGAGGCGGCCGCCGGCCACGTGCTGGGGGCGTTGCGGATCCTCGGGAGGCGGGTGCCCGAGGACGTCTCGGTGGTGGCGATCTGCCCGGACGACATCGCCGAGCGGGCCAGCCCAGCGCTGACCTCCGTGCTCATTCCCGCCGAGGACGTCGGCAGGCAGGCGGTCCGGCTGCTCATGGCCAAGCTGGAGGGCCAGGCCGTCCCGGAGTCGACACTCCTCGAACCTCGGCTGACGATTCGCGAAAGTTCACGATGACCTCATTTCCCGACGGCTTCCTGTGGGGGGCCGCGACCGCGTCGTACCAGATCGAAGGAGCGGTCCACGCCGACGGCCGCGTGCCCTCGATCTGGGACACCTTCTCCCACACCCCCGGGATGGTCGCCGACGGCCACACCGGCGACGTGGCCTGTGACCACTACAACCGCTATCTCGAGGACGTCGAGATCATGGCGTGGCTGGGGCTGAAGGCATACCGGTTCTCGGTGGCCTGGCCGCGCCTGGCCGACCTGAGCTTCTACGACCGCCTCGTCGACGCCCTGCTCGCCAAGGGCATCACGCCGGTCGCGACGCTCTATCACTGGGACCTGCCGCAGACGCTGCAGGACACCGGCGGCTGGACCAACCGCGAGACGGCCTTCCGGTTCGCCGACTACGCCGCCGTCGTGCACCGGCTCCTCGGCGACCGCGTCGGCGTCTGGACGACGCTCAACGAGCCCTGGGTGTCGGCGTTCGTCGGGCACGGGTCCGGCCGGCACGCGCCCGGGGTGACCGACCCGGCCGCCGCGTTCACCGCCGCCCACAACCTGATGCTCGGGCACGGCCTGGCCGTGCAGGCGCTGCGGGCGGGAGGCGCGGAGACCGTCTCGCTGACGCTGAACCTGACGCCGATCCTCGGCGACCCCGAGCCGGCCCGCCTGATCGACGGGCTGGCGAACCGGCTGTTCCTCGACCCCGTGCTGCGCGGCGAGTATCCCGCCGACGTCCTCGCGCACCTGGAACGTTTCACCAAGGTCAACGTGGACGACCTTCCGACGATCGCGCAGCCGATCGACGTGCTCGGCGTCAACTACTACACGGTCAACCGGGTCGTCGCCGATCCCTCGGCCGAGGGGCATCCGGAGTATCCCGGCAGCGAGGGCATCGCCTGGGAGGACCCGCACGGCGAGGTCACCGAGATGGACTGGGAGATCAACCCCGCCGGCCTGGAGGACCTGCTCGTACGGCTGTCGCGCGACTACCCCGGCACGCCCTTGATGATCACGGAGAACGGGGCCGCCGTGCCCGACGGGGTGTCCGACCCCGCCCGGATCTCCTATCTCGACGCCCACTTCCGCGCCGCCCGGGCGGCGATGGACCGGGGCGCCGACCTGCGCGGCTACTTCGTGTGGTCGCTGATGGACAACTTCGAGTGGGCCCGGGGCTACCACAAGCGGTTCGGGCTCGTCCGTGTCGACTACGACACGCTGGAGCGCACGCCGCGCGACAGCGCCCGCTGGTATCGCGAGGTGATCGCCAGGAACGGCCTGGCGGACTGAGACCCTCCCGCCCGGGTGGCACCGGTTCCCCGCCGGATTCCCGCCGGATGCCCACCGGTTCCGCGCCGGTTTCCGCGCCGGTTTCCGCAGCCACCCGGGCGAACCCCCACGACGCGTTCGGCTAGGCCGTGGCGGCTTGCCGCTGCAGGACGTTCTCGACGCAGATCATCGCGATCAGCAGGACGACCAGCACGCCGAGGTGGGCGGCCGACGACCACAGGCCGATCGGGACGGTCGCCGCGGCCAGCAGCACCGCGGCGACCCGTACGGCGGTCCGCGTCGGCCCGAGCACCCGGCGGAACCACAGGTCGCCGAGCAGGAACAGCGCGGTTCCCCCGGCCAGTGCCACGGCGGGGCCGAGGTCCAGGTGGCCGTGACCCACGGCCTTGTGGATCCCGGCCGCGGTCGCGACGATCCCGAGCAGGATCGGGATGTGGGCGTAGAAGTACGCGCCCAGGATGAGCCGGGTCCGCTGGACGACGTCGGCCCGCATCAGCGCGTGTTCGGGCCCGCTCTCGTCGCGTGCGAAGTACACCCACCACAGCGACGCGGTGAGGGCAAGGCCCAGCAGGGCCGCGACGATCAGGGCCGCGCCCGGGTGGCCGTCGGTCGCCCCGATGCCGATCGCCACGATCGACTCGCCCAGCACGATGATGACGAGCAGGCCGTGCCGCTCGACGATGTGCGCCGGGTGCAGGGGGAAGCCCTTCTGCCCGATGAAGATCGGGCTCAGCCAGATCAGCACGAGGGCCGCCGTCCACAGCGCGTAGTTCCACGGCGAATCGACGAACGCGGCGGCGAAGACGAGCGCGGTCGCGGTCAGGTTGAACGGCACGACCCGGGCGATGGCGGCCGTCGCCTGGAGATAGAGCCCGCCGTGGACGAGCACGATGACGAGATAGCCGACGGCGAACGCCACGCCGCTGCCCGAGAAGGCGCGCGGGATGGCCAGAGCCATGATCAGGAACCCGGCCATGCCGCCCAGGATCAGCACCCGCCGGGCCGCGCGCTCCGGCGGCACGGTGTTGGTGAGCCAGGCGTAGCCGGAGTACATCCACCAGAGCAGACCGAAGATCAGGACCGCCTGCACGGTGCCCTGGCCGGTGAACCCCTCTCCGTCCTGCCGGGTGAAGTCGTCCACGAGCAGCGACGTGAGCTGCGTGATCGTGAAGACGAACACGAGGTCGAAGAAGAGCTCGATCGTGGAGACGCGCAGCTCGGCGTCCGGCGCGGTCGGCTCCACGCGCTCGGCGAACCAGCGGGGGAGAGGCATGGCCAACATTGTGCTGCTTACACCGCTTGTGTGATTACACGTTTTCACGTGCTCCAGAGGACGGCGGCAGCACCCTGCAGCCGAGTCCCGGGAACACCTTGGCGACCTTCGCGGTCAGGTAGTCGCCGTACGTGCCGGTGAAGGCCCGCAGGTCCAGGCCGTCCCATCGGGGGCGGCCCCCCTCGCGGGCGGGCAGCGAGGGCAGCGGCGGCACCTCGCAGTCCCAGCCCGGGTCGAAGAAGAACGGGAAGGAGAGCCGGCTCCGGCCGGTGGCGTTGCGCACGCGGTGCGGAGTCGAGCGATAGAGCCCGCCGGTCAGCTTGTCGAGCATGTCGCCGATGTTGCAGACCAGCGTGCCCGGGATGGGCGGCGCCTCGATCCAGCCACGTGAGGTGTGCACCTGGAGGCCGGGATTGTCGTCCTGGAGCAGCAGCGTCAGCAGGCCGTAGTCGGTGTGCTCGCCGACCCCCCACTCCTCCGGATCGGCGTACGGCGGGGACGGATAGTGGAAGATCCGGAACAGGGTCGTGGGCGTGGCCGTGTAACCGGCGGCGAAGTAGTCCTCGTCGAGCCCCAGGCTCAGCGCCACGCCCCGCATGACCGCCTGCCCCACGTGGGTGAGGGCGTCCATGTACGCGAGCACGGCCGGGCCCAGCTCGGGCACCTCCTCGGGGAAGAGGTTGGGCCCGTGCAGCGGCCGGGGATCGTCGGGTTCGAGTTCGGCGCCGAAATAGAGGCCCTCCTTGAGGTCGGGCCGGCCGGAGGTGAGCTCGCCGCCCACGGGGAAGTAACCGCGCCAGGCCCGCCCGCCCCGGTCCATCGATATGCGCGACTTGTGCTCCTCCGGCAGCCGGAAGAAACGATCCGCTGCGTCCCTGAGCTCGGAGATCAGGGCCTGGGGCACGCCGTGTCCGGTGATGTAGAAGAAACCGCTGTCCAGGCAGGCGGCCTCGATGCGGCGTGCGACCTCGGCGCGCGCGTGGCCTGCTTCGGGGCCGTTCCCTGGGCCGGTCCCGGGGCCGGTTCCGGGGCCGGTCCCTGAGCCGGTGAGGGCGGAGACGTCGATTACCGGCAGTGGTCCAGCGGCGTTCATATCCCATATCCCACCATCCGGAAGGGCCGTCCGGAAGGCTCCTTTACCTGCTTGCCGGTCGTGTTGCGCGGGGAGGCATTTCGACCTGATAGGACCATCTCGTCCAGTTTGTTCCGTTACCAAGTAATAACGCCCCGAAGAGTAGATTTCTTAGGCACGGATAGTTCGCCACGTCGTAAGTGGGCGATCAGGTGGGTTTCGGGGATCGTTGGTCGTTGAGGAATCGCATCGCGCTGTTCACCGGCACGGTGGTCGCCCTGCTGTGCATCGCGTTCTCGTTCGTCCTGGTGTGGTCCCTGCACGTGGCGGCCCGGGACAACCTAGTGCTGAGGGTGACGGCGACGGGCGGGCGGGTCGCCTATCTCGTGGACCACGGACAGGTGGAGAGCGTGCTGCCCCCCAGTGGGCGGGACGAGCCCGTCCAGGTGGTGGACCCGCAGGGCAGGGTGCGTTCTGCGACGCCGGACATGGCCGGAAAGCCGCCCATGGCGAGCTTCCATCCCTCGCCGCCGTCCCGCAAGGCCACGCGCGAGGTCTGCGGCGGCGTCTTCGGCCCGGACCGGTGCTACACCGTGGTCGCGCAGGAGGTCTACAGCAACGGCGGCGACTGGACCGTCTACAGCGCCGCGCCGAGCCAGCCGTTCAACGTGCCGCCGGGCCTGGTGGTCGGTCTGATCGTGGGATCCGCGCTCGTCACGGCCGCCGTCGCGTACGGCACCCAGCGCAGCGTGCAGCGGGCGATGTTGTCGGTGCGGGCCATCAGGGCCGAGCTCGACGAGATCAACGCCTCGGACCTCGGGCGGCGGGTGCCGGTCCCCGAGGCCAAGGGGGACATCCACGACCTCGCGCAGAGCGTCAACTACACGCTCGACCGGCTGGAGGAGACGCTGGAGCAGCAGCGGCGCTTCACCTCCGACGCGTCCCACGAGCTGCGCAGCCCGATCACCGCGATCCGCGCGCAGGTGGAGGACGCGCTGCGCGCCCCGCAGGAGTCCGACCTGCGGGAGATCGGGCCGGCCGTGCTGAAGAGCCTCGACCGGCTCCAGGCGATCGCCTCCGACCTGCTGATGCTGGCCCGTCTCGACGCGGGCGCGCCGTGCGAGCGCGAGCGGCTGGACCTCGGGCAGCTCGTGTCCGCCGAACTGGACGCCCGCCGTCCGCACAAGAGGATCGTCTCGCAGCTGGCCCCCGGCGTGATCGTCCGGGGAGACCGCATCCGGCTGGGCCGCCTGGTCACCAATCTCCTCGACAACGCCGAACGGCACGCAGCCAGCACCGTACGGGTGGAGGTGCGGCGAGAGGACCCGCATGACGGGGACCCACGGTTCCGTTCCGGCGTGGCCGTGCTCGAAGTGCTCGACGACGGCGCGGGGATCGCACAGGACCAGCGGGACCTCGTCTTCCAGCGGTTCACCCGGCTCGACTCGGCCCGCAGCAGGAACGCCGGGGGTGCCGGACTGGGCCTGCCCATCGCCCGGCAGATCGCCGAGAGCCACGGCGGCACGTTGACGATCATGGACAGCCCCCGCGGCGCGCGATTCCTCCTGTGCCTGCCGCTCTCCCAGGAGCCCTGACCGGCCCCGGCCGGGCCCCTCCGCATCTCATACACGCCGCACGGGAAGACCGGGCCCACTCACCGCACGGAAACGCCGCACCCTTCATCCACGCACGCGGCATGCGGAGGCTCACACGCCGCCTCTCGCACGCCGTATCCACTCGCACGCCGTATCCAAGAGCCGCCGCACGGGCACGCCGCACGCGCGGGCGCGGGGGCCGCGCCTGTGGCCCGTGCCGGGCGACCCGCCGTCAGTGGGCCTCGGCGCGGCTCTCCGTGGTCGTGTCGTCCTCGCGCCGCGTACGCCGCTGCCGGGGCGTGGCCTTCCGCACCGTCGTCGTGGCAGGGGCCTCCTCGCCCGGCGGCTCCGCGGCCGTACTGGTCCCGGACGAGGTGGAGCCCGCACTCGCACCGCTCGCCGAGGGCGGCTCCGGCGGCCCGGCCGAGCCGGTGGAGGGGGCGGGCGCGGGCTTCCCTGAAGCGGACCCGGACCCGGACCCGGACCCGGACCCGGACCCGGACGCGGACCCGGACGCGGCGGGCCGGGCGGAGGGCTCGTCCGCACCCGGCTCCCCGGGCTGTGGCGGGCGCAGCGCCGCGATGACCGCGTCGGCCTCCGCGTCGGCGGCGAACTCTCCGGCGGCCTCGGCCTCGCGCCGTTTGATGACCACCATGTGGTCGACGGAGATCCGGCCCGCGCCCGTGACGGCCAGCAGCACGGAGGCGGCCCCGAGGGCCACGATCAGTTCGATGTCGCCCCCGGTGAGCGGCAGGCCGCTGTCCCCGGCCGTGATCACGAACACCGCGAGAGCCTCGGCGAACAGCAGGAGCCCGACGGCCGGCACGATGAGGCCCGCGATCAGCAGCGTGCCGCCCACCAGCTCCGTCAGCATGGTCACCGGCGCCCACACATGGGGCAGCGGGGCCTGGAGCGCGGTGAACTGGTCGGCGGTCGCGTTGAGGCCGGCTTCGAGCTTCTGCCAGCCGTTGGCGAAGAAGATCCCGCCGACGCCCATGCGGGCGGCCAGCGAGGCTAAGTCGTGCAGGGTTCTCTTCACGGCTTCTCACTCTGGGGTGGGGGGTGACTTGCCCGGACACTTTCCCGCCGACGCCGCCGTCATGCGTCCGGTCCGCTCAGGTCCGTACGCTGTCGGACTCCTCGGCGTCGGCGCTCGCGGGGGTGGGAACGTGGCGGGGGAGCAGCAGGGCCACCGCCAGCGCGGTGAGCGCGAGCAGCGCCACGCTGACGGCGATGGTGGAGTGCAGGGCGGTGACGAAGGCCGCGCGGGCGGCCTCCAGCAGCGCGGTCCCGGCCGCACCGGTCTCGTCGGCCACGTGCGCGGCCGCGGCCAGCGACTCACGCGCCTGCGCCATGAGCCCGGCCGGGATGCCCGGCACGTTTGCGAGGGAGGGGGCGTACACGATCGTGGTGATCGTCCCGAGGACGGCGATGCCGAGGCCCGCCCCGAGCTCGTAGGCCGTCTCCTCGATCGCGGCGGCGCCGCCGGCCCGCGACTCCGGCACGGTTGCCATGATCGTGTCCGACGCCGCCAGCAGGGCGACCTCGACGCCGAAGCCGATCCCCACGAAGCAGGCAGTCAGCATCACCGGATGCTGCTCGGTGCCCCAGGTCAGCACCGGGGTGAGCGAGAGCGCGGTCAGGGCGAGGCCGCCGCCCACCGTCGCGCGCAGCCCGACGCGCCCCAGCACGTGCGCGGCGGCCAGGCCGCCCGCGATCGCCGCGACCATGAGCGGCAGCATCCGCACGGCGGCCTCCAGGGGCGAAAGCCCCAGCACGAGCTGGAGATACTGCGCCAGCATCAGCTCCAGCCCGACCAGCGCGAAGATGGCCAGCAGCACGCAGCCGACGCCCGTCGCGAAGCCGCGCTGCGTGAACAGGCCGATGTCGAGCAGGGGGAACGCCAGCCGCCGCTGCCGCCGTACGAACCAGACGAGCAGTGCGACGCCGGTCGCGAGCACGGCGAGCGAGAGCCCGCGGCCCAGCGTGTGCCCCGACCCCGCCTCCTTCAGCCCGAACGCGATCGCCAGGATGCCCACGGTGGACAGGGCCGCGCTCAGCGCGTCCCACGGATGGTCGGCCCGCCGCGGTGACGCCGGCAGGATCCGTACGGCGAGCGGCAACGCGATCAGCAGCAGCGGCACGTTGATGAGGAAGACCGCGCCCCACCACAGGTGCTCGACGAGGACCCCGCCGATCAGCGGCCCGACGGCCGCTCCCGCGGCGGCGACGGCGCTCCACACGCCGAGCGCGATCGCCCGCTCGCGCCGGTCGGTGAAGACCTGCCGGATGATCGAGAGCGTCGCCGGCATGATCATCGCGCCGCCGACGCCGAGGAAGGCCCGCGAGACGATGAGCGCGAGCGGGGTCGCGGCGAACGCGGCCGACAGCGAGGCCAGGCCGAACACCACGTAGCCGCCGAGCACCAGGGGCCGCCTGCCATACCTGTCGCCCAGCGTGCCGAACGTCACCAGCAGCGGCGCGACGACCAGCGAGTAGATGTCGATGATCCACAGGAGCTGTACGGACGACGGCTCCAGGGCGGCGGTGAGCGCCGGGACGGCGATGTGCAGCACGGTCGCGTCGACCGCGATCAGGAGCAGGCTGAAGCACAGGAGCACGAGCACCGACCACCGGCTCGCCCTCCGCTCCCGCAGGGCACTGGTGGCGCGGACGGCGGCGGACTCGACCGAAACCATGATCATAGTCCGCTCAGTGCTCCTGCTCCGAGATCCCGGCCAGCTGGAACATGCGTGGCAGCTTAGGCCATGGGAAGCGGATCTCTCAGCCCTTCCGGTGATGTCGGGAACAAATCGCCGGATCCCCATCACCCCAGGTGATCAAGCGGAGCAATCCGCCTCTCTAGAGAGCCATAGGTATATATCCCGCGTCTAGGCAAGAGACCGGCCGCAACGGATCATGCGGTCGTGGGGAGCGATATCGACGGACGCGACACGTCCCCGGTGCCGCCCCCGCTCGACCGCGCCGACGCCCGCGCCTGGTGCGCCGTCGCGGTGGCCCGGCTGTCGTGCGACCAGCCGGAGGCGGCGCTGGAAGCGGCGCGCCAGGCGATCGGCCGCGATCCGCAGGACGAATGGGGGCATCGCCTCGTCGGGGCGGCACTGGAGCGTCTCGGGCGCGACACCGAGGCGGTGGCGGCGGCACGAGAGGCCGTACGGCTCGCGCCCGGCTCCTGGGCGGCGCGGCTGCGGCTCGCGAGCGCGCTGCGGCGGATCCCCGGACGGTGGCGGGAGGCCTGGGCGGAGGCCCGCCGCGCCGTCCGGTTCGCCCCCGACGAGCCCGACCCCCACGTGCTGTGCGGCGACCTCGCGCTGCTGCGCGGTGACCACGACGGGGCCGCCCGGGCGTACGGCGCGGCGCTGCGCAGGCGCCGGGACCACCCGGCGGCGTGGGTGAACCTCGGCCTGGCCCTGCTGCGCTGGCAGCGGCCGCGCGACCACCACGACCCCGCGTGGGAGGCCGACCCCCGCGACACGGGCCGTGCGCGGCGTGCCCTGGAGACCTGGTCGCGGCAGGTGCGGGTGATCCTCGCGGTCGCGACGGCCGGGATCTGCGCGGCCGTTCTGCTGCCGGGCCTTCTCCCCGGCGCGAACGGTCATCCCGGCACGCGGCGCCTCTCCGGTGTGCAGGGCCTCCTCGGCATGCACGGCCTTCCCGGTGTGCACGATCTCCCCGGCCTGCACGACCTCCCCGCCATGCGGGGGGACGTGCGCGTCGTCGGCGCGCTGGCGCTCGCCGCCGTCCTCGTGGTCTGCCTCCGGCAGGCCGCGCGCGTCGGCGCCTGGACCTACGTCCCCGGGATGCTCCGGCGCGACCTGCGGCTCTTCATGTCGGTCGCGCTCGGGTTGCTCACCCCGGCGGCGTACCTGGCGGAGCTGGCCACGCTGCCGGAGCCGGGGGCGGCTTCGCTGCACGAAGGGGGCGGCGTCTGGGCCGGGGCGACCGGGCTGGTGCTCCTGAACCCCGTCGTGGCGCTCGCCGTCCGGCTCCTGGCCGAGACGTGGCGGGGGCGCCCGCTCGCCGCGCTGAGGCGGTTCGCCACCGCGCTGCATGTGCCCTCGTCGTCACGCATGCGACCACCCGCCTCATCGGCCATGCCGTCACGCGTGCCACCACCCGCGCAACGACCTGCCTCATCGGCCACGCCACCACGCGTGCCCCCGCAAGCGCCGCCACCCGTCCCATCTCGCGTGCCACCACCCGCGCAAGGCTCCGCCTCACCGCCCATGCCGTCGCGGGTGCCGCCGCAAGCGCCGCCACCCGCACAACCACCCGTACGGCCGGCTGGGTCCGGCGTGGCCGATCGGGGGCGGGCGGCGGCGGCCGACCGGGCGGCGGCGCGTGACATCGCCGTCGCGTACTGGATCGTCGCGGCCCGCGCGTGGCAGGCGGCCGCGGTGCTCATGCTCCTGCCTTTCGTGACCACGGTGCCCCTCGCCGCCGTCGCGTGCCTGGCGGTCCCGGTTGGGCTGCTGCACGCGCGCACGACGGGCGCGCCGCGGCCGGACGACCGGTGGCTCGCCACGGCGCTCACCGCCCCGGCCGTCGCCGCCCTCTGCGCCGCCGCGGCGGGCGCGGCGCACGCCCTCATGGGACCCGGCCCCGCCGTCGTGGCCCTGTGGCGCTGTGCGTGGGGCGCGCTGGCGTTCGGCGCGGCGGCCTTCGCGGTGCGTGCCGTACGGGCGTGGTGGCGCGGCGGGCCGGGTCCGTGGCGCGCCTCGCTCGTGCCGTCCGAGTCGCGGGGCGCGCGGATCCCCGGCGACCTGACCCCCTCGGCCGGTCTCAGCGAGGAAGTGCGGCACGCCGCGGCCTACTCCCGGAACGTGGTCCTCGCCTGCACCGGGGCTGACGGCCCGCGCGCGCTCGCGGTGAGCGCCGTGACCTCGGTGAGCCCGGCGGGCGAGTTCCGCCTCATCGCGGGCGACGAGGCGTGGGACGCGGTGCGGCGCGATCCCCGCGTGGTGCTCTTCGTGGGAGACCCGCGATTCTGGGCAGAGGTGCGGGGCGTCGCCGTGCCGGACGACGACGTGCTGCGGGTGACGCCGCGGCAGGTTCTGATGCGCGAGTACCCCGGACGCCACCAGGCCCGCACCCGGTAGCGCGAACCACGCAACTCGGGCGCGCGTCCGGTTCCGGCGACGTGCGTCGTCCACCGCGCCGCTTGGGTCCACCCATTCCGTTCGCACGTGCGGTATAACCGGGGTCGAAGCGGGGAGGCGTCGATGCGGGACTCCGACAGGGCACGGGCGGCGAGCCTCTTAAGCCGGACTGCGGCACGTGATCTGTTCGAACAGGTGCGTTTCCGCTATTTCCAACTTCCGCCGTTCGCGCGGCGCGCGTTGTTCGTCGTGCTGCTCGTCGCCACCATGGGCCTGGCCGCGGCGCTCAACTGGTCGCTGGTGCCCACGTTCATCTACACGTTCCTGGCGCTGTGCTTCCTCGCGCTGGCGCTCAGCTATCCGCGCGCCGCCGCGACCGTGCTCGTGCTCGCCGGGTGGGGCCTGCTGCTGCCGCTGTTCATGGGCGTGTTCGGCGGGCAGTCGATCGCGCCCGGCCTGCTGATGCTGCTGGGCGCGCTGACCGGCGTCGCGGCCCACCTGATCCGGTGGGTCCCGCCGTGGCTGACGACGCTGATGGCACTCGCGCCCGCCGGCGTCGTCGCGCTGTCGCTGTCGCCGCTGTCGCCGTCCGCCGCCCTGTGGGGCGCGTACGGCGTCGTCGCGGCGGTGCTCCTCTACCGCCTGGTGCTGGCCCGCAGGGTGCGCGCGGAGGCGGAGCGGGAGGCGGCGGGCGCGGAGACCCAGGTGCAGGTGCGCGGCAGGGCGGGCGGCCACCAGACCGCCGCGGCCGAGGCCGGCGCCCCGCCGCCCATCACGGTCGAGCAGGCGCTCGCGGAGCTGGAGTCCATGATCGGCCTCGAACCGGTCAAGGAGCAGGTGCGCGCCATCGCCGCGTCGATAGAGGCGGCCCGGCTGCGCAGGGAGGCGGGCTACGCCAACGAGCGGCCGATGCGCCACTTCGTGTTCGTCGGCCCTCCCGGCACCGGCAAGACCAGCGTCGCCAGGTCGCTCGCCAAGATCTTCTACGCGTTCGGGCTGCTGGAGACGCCGTTCGTGGTCGAGGCGCAGCGGGCCGACCTCGTGGGGGAATACCTGGGGGCCACGGCGATCAAGACCAACGAGCTGATCGACCGCGCGCTCGGCGGCGTCCTGTTCGTGGACGAGGCGTACAGCCTGATCAACTCGGGCGACGGCCAGCCCGACCGGTTCGGCGCGGAGGCCGTGCAGACGCTGCTCAAGCGGGCCGAGGACGACCGTGACCGGCTCATCGTCATCCTGGCCGGCTACGAGCGGGAGATGAACGACTTCCTCGCGTCCAACCCGGGGCTGTCGAGCCGCTTCGCCACCCGGGTGCGCTTCCCCAGCTACAGTCCGGCGGAGCTGCTGGAGATCACCGAGGCGCTGCAGCAGCGCCGGGGAGACCGGCTCGCCCCGGAGGCCCGTCCCGTGCTGCGCCGGCTGTTCGAGGACGTGGAGCGCCGGGGGCTCGTCGACGACCTCGGCAACGCCCGGTTCGCCCGCAGCCTCGCCGAGGCCGCGGCGCAGGCCCGCGACGTGCGCGTGGTGAGCGCGGGCGGGGCGCCGCGCGGCGAGGACCTGGTCACCACCACCGCTGACGACGTGACCAAGGCGTTCAACGAGATCACCGCGCGATACCGCGGCTACCAGGTCACCCCGACCCTGGACGAGGCGCTCGCGGACCTCGACAGGATGGCGGGCCTCGAACCGGTCAAGCGGCAGGTGCACGCGATCACCGCCCAGCTCAAGGTGGCCAGGATGCGCCAGGAGCAGGGCCTGCCGGTCCAGTCGCAGATGCGGCACTTCGTGTTCGTCGGCCCTCCTGGCACCGGCAAGACGACCGTCGCGCGCATCCTCGGCCGGATCTTCTCCGCGCTGGGCCTGCTGGCCCGGTCCGACGTGGTCGAGGCGTCGCGGGCCGACCTGGTCGGCCAGCACCTCGGCGCCACGGCGATCAAGACCAACGAGCTGGTCGACCGGGCGCTCGGCGGGGTGCTGTTCATCGACGAGGCCTACAGCCTGGTCAACACCGGCTATTCGGGGGGCGACGCCTTCGGGGCCGAGGCGGTGCAGACCCTGCTGAAGCGCGCCGAGGACGACCGCGACCGCGTGGTCATCATCCTGGCGGGCTACGAGCGCGAGATGGACGCGTTCCTGGCGACCAACCCCGGCCTGGCCTCCCGGTTCAACCAGCGCGTGTCGTTCCCCTCCTATCGGCCGTCGGAGCTGGCCGAGATCGCGGAGCTGCTGGCCTCCGGCAGCGGCGACAGGTTCGACGCCTCCGCCGCCCGCGACCTCGCCGACGTCTTCGACTGGGTGTGCCGGGAGGGGCTCATCGACGGCCTGGGCAACGGCCGCTTCGCCCGGTCGCTCTACGAGCGGGCCGCGCTGCGGCGCGACGTCCGGCTCGCCGAGCAGGGGTCGGCGAACGCCGCCGAGCTGACGACGATCACCAGCGAGGACGTCCGCAGCGCGGTGGACGAGTTGTCCTGATGCCGTAGGACGTGTCAGGGGAACCCCGCAGACGCGTGTCCCGATGGCCGCGAGCCGTCACTTCCTGCTACTAATCGACTGCGGATGGTAGCCGGAGGATCGGAGAAGCACGTGAGAGCACGATGGCCGGTCGCCCTGGCCACACTGGCCGCTCTGTGGGCCGCCGGTGCCTGCGGCGTGCAGCGGGGGCCCGGTGAACCGGACAACGGGCTCGCCCCCTCCCCGGTCAAGGCGTACGACATCAACCCGATGGCCCGCGACAAGGTCAAGGACGGCGGCACGCTCCGGTGGGGGCTCACCGACTTCCCGACCCAGTGGAACCGCAACCACATCGACGGCGACGGCACCGGAGTCAAGGCGGTGACCGACGCGCTGATGCCCCGCACGTTCCGCTCCGACGAGCGGGGGCGGCTGACGCTCGACACCGACTACGTGACCAACGCGAGGATCACCGCGACCTCTCCCCGGCAGGTCATCACCTATTCCATCAACCCCAAGGCGAAGTGGTCGGACGGCAGGCCGATCACCTGGACCGACTTCGCCGCCCAGTGGAAGGCCATGAGCGGCCACGACCGGGACTACCGGGTCGACTCGACCATCGCGTACGAGAACATCCAGAGCGTGGCCAGAGGGGCGAGCGACCGCGAGGTGGTGGTCACCCTCGCCCAGCCGTTCAACGAGTGGCAGTCGCTGTTCACGCCGCTGTATCCCAGCAGCACCAACGCGACCGCGGCGGCGTTCAACGCCGACTGGATCAACCACATCCCGGTGACCGCGGGGCCGTTCCGCGTCGAGCGTCTCGACGTCAAGGGCAAGACGGTCAGGCTCACCCGCAACCCCGCCTGGTGGGGCAACCGCGCCAAACTGGACGCCATCGAGTTCCGGACCGTGCGCCCCGACCAGATGGTCCACGCGTTCACCAAGGGCGACGTGGACCTCTTCGAGGTGGGCCCGTCCCCCGACGACTACGCGCGGGTCAGGGAGGCGTGGGACGCCGTGATCCGGCAGGCCGCGAGCACCCAGTATCGGCAGTTCACCTTCAACGGGGAGAGCCCGGTCCTGTCCGACGCGCGGGTGCGCGAGGCCGTCGCGGCGGCGATCGACCGCCGCGGCCTCATGCAGGTGGACCTCAAGGGGCTCGGCTGGCCGATCGTGACGCTGGACAACCACTTCCTCATGAACAGCCAGTACGGGTATCAGGCCAACGCCGGACAGATCGGTGCGTATGACCCGAAACGGGCCGGGCAGCTGCTCGACCAGGCGGGCTGGAAGCTGTCGGGCAAGACCCGCGTGAAGAACGGCAAGCCGCTCACGCTGCGCTTCGTCGTGCCCGACGGCATCGTCATGAGCGGCGTCGAGGCAGGCGTCGCCCGGCAGATGCTCGATCGCGTGGGCATCCGGGTCGACGTGCGCAAGGTGTCCTTCAACGACTTCTTCGGCAAGCACCTCATCCCCGGCGACTTCGACATCACCGCATTCGCCTATCCGAGCTCGCCGTTCCCGGTGTCGAGCGCCTTCGACATCTACGCGGACGGCGAGAGGGGCGGCCGGGGCGACGACGTCGAGTGGTACTCCAACCTCGGGCGCAGCGGGAGCAGGCAGATCGACGAGGCCATGTATCGCGCGGGCAGCACGCTCGACCCCGGCAAGGTGCCCGGCCTGCTGAACGAGGCCGACCGGCTGGTCTGGAAGAAGGTCAACGTGCTGCCGCTCTACCAGAGCCCGCAGGGCGTGGCCGTGCGGTCCGCGCTGGCCAACGTCGGGGCCAACGGGTTCTTCGACCTCAGGTACGAGGACATCGGCTACGCCTCCTGAGCGGCGCCCACGGGCCGTCTCCGGGCCGCCGGAGGCCCCCGGCGACGCCCAGGAGGCGCCCAGGCGGTGCCCGGGAGGCACATGCGGCGACAGGGGCCCCCAGCCGACGGCACGGGGCCTGGCGGGTCAGATGAACGGCTCCACCGTCACGCCGGCCTCCAGGAGCGCCTTGCGGACGGCGGCGGCGATCCGTACGGCGTCGGGGGTGTCGCCGTGCACGCAGACGGACCGGGCGCCGACGCGCACCTCGCCGCCCTCGATCGTCGTCACCACGCCCTCCGTGGCCATGCGCACGGCGCGGGCCGCGACCTCGTCCGGATCGTGCAGCACCGCCCCCGGCCGCCTCCGGGGCACCAGCGTCCCCTCGGCCGTGTACGCGCGGTCGGCGAAGCACTCGGCCACCGACGGCACGCCATGACGGGCGGCCACCCGCGAGAGGGCCGACCCGGGCAGCGTGAGGATCGGCAGCGCCGCGCCGAAGGCCTCCACGGCGGCCACCACGGCCTCCGCCTGCTCCTCGTCGCGGCAGGCGCGGTTGTAGAGGGCGCCGTGCGGTTTCACGTACGACACCCGCCCGCCCATCGACCTGGCCATGCCGTCCAGGGCGGCGAGCTGATAGAGCACGTCGGAGCACAGCTCCTCCGGATCGATCTCCATCTCCCTGCGGCCGAAGCCGGCCAGGTCGCGATAGGAGACCTGGGCGCCGATCGTCACGCCGCGGTCCACCGCCGCCGCGCAGGTGCGGCGGATGATCAGCGGGTCGCCCGCGTGGAAGCCGCAGGCGATGTTGGCGCTCGTCACCAGGTCGAGCAGGGCCACGTCGTCCCCGAGCCGCCAGATCCCGTAACCCTCTCCGAGATCGGCGTTCAGGTCCATCACGCCAGTGGTCATCGCCGTGCCTCCCGCAGCTCGGTGCGGTGTCCATCCTGCCGCAGGGAGAGGGGCCGCCGCCGTCAGGCGGGAGGTTCGTCCGGGATGTCGGCGATGTCGTCGAGCGCGGCGGCCAGCTCGTCCGGATGGTCGCCGATCCGCTCGGCGATCTCGATGAGGACGTGCAGCACGTCGTGCCGGTCGTGCCCGAGGTCGATCAGGCGCTGGGCGGCCTCCCACAGCTGCGGCGGGTCGCCGACCCACAGCCGGCCCGCGATCTCCTCGTGCCAGGCGAGGTGCTCCTCCAGGTCCGTACGGCCGAGCTCGCCGGCGTGGTCGATCTCCAGCAGGATGCGCCGGTCGGCCTCGTCCGCCGGGTTCAGCAGGTCGAGGCTGGTCGAGCCGCGCATGCCCTGCAGCAGGGGGAACGCGAACGCGCGCCGGGCCAGGGCGGACAGGTCGCCGTCGGGCAGCAGCCGCTCCACGAGAGAGCGGTCCAGCCCGAACGTGGTCGGGTCGCGGTAGGCCTCGGTGAAGCGGGCCGTCGCCTCCCAGACCGCGTCGAGCGTCGCCCGCACCCCCTGCTCGGGCAGGCCGATCCGGGGGCCGGCGAAACGCACCCACGCCGACAGCACATGCGGCATCGCGTCCTGCTCCGCCGGGCTGAGCAGGACCTTGCGCGGCAGCCAGTCGAGCAGGAACGTCTCGCACTTGGTCGGGCTCACCCGCATCGGCCGCCCGAAGTCCTGGTCGCAGCCGTAGTCGATGATGTGGTCGGCGCACCGGGAGGCGGCCGACGGGTCCGACAGGTTCTCCGCCGCGTCCGAGGCGAGGAACTCGGCCGCCAGCATCGCGCGGCGGTCGCGGCTGTAGGGCGCCTCGGTGTGCGCGGGGGCGGGCCGCATCCGCCCGGGCGGCAGCGCCTTGATCCGCGCCCGCGCGAAGGCGTGGTAGGCGCTGTAGCTGTCGCTCACGAGCTTGGGGCCGGTGCGGCCGTGCGCGGCGGTCCTGGTGGCCTTCATGGCGAACTCCAGCAGCGCCCGCGCCTGCTGTGGCTCCAGCTCCTCGAACCGCAGCAGCGCGTTGCCCGCGGCCTCCAGCCTGGCCTGTTCGAGCAGCTTGTCGACCTGCGACGACACCCAGGCGTCGCGGGCCATGCCGCCCATGTTGTAGTCGACGACCACGACCAGCGCGTGCCTGTCCTCGCCGTTGTAGGCGAACGTGCACACCACGGTGTCCTGGTCGCCGTACACGTCCCTGGAGACGTAGCAGCCGGTCGGCTTGACGGCCCCGACGCGGTCGGCCCAGCGGGGGCGGGCGACGTCCGACTCCATCAGCGCGAGCGCCGCGCCCTCCGCCTTGGCCGCCTGGCGGGCGGTGCCGAGGTAGGCGACGGAGACGAGCAGAGTGAGCGCGGCCGGCGTGCCGGCCTTGGCCGCGTAGTCCACCAGCCCCTCGCCGAGGATCTGCTCGACGTCGCCGCCGCGCAGCCGCCTGCCCCACCAGGCCCCGAGCATGTCGGAGACCATGAGCTCGGCGTCGAGAGGGCTGCGGACGGCGAGCAGTTCCCTGGCCGCCAGCAGCATCTCCGCGAACACGTCGTCCGGTGGCCGGGTCTCCCGGGGGTCACGTCGGCGCCGGCGACTCACGAGGTCTCGCTCCGCTCGCTCACGGTGACCACCTTCTCGCATTCCCGCCGCGAACGGCATCAGGAACACGGCCCGGTGACTTCCCCGTTATCTGCCGCTCCGGCCGTGCCCGCCGTACGGGTGCGGGTGGGGACGCTCGCTGGGGGACCGCGGCGCGGCGCCTCACCTCCGGGAAGGCGGCGCCGAGTTGACCACGCCCAGGAGGCGTTCCCGGGCGACCCGCTCGACGATCTCCGGAGTGACGTCGAGTCCGAGATGCTCGCCGCAGGCCCAGGTGTCGGCGACGCACCGGGCGACTGCGGACAGGGGGACGGTCAGGAATTCCGCGGCCAGCCGGTGGGTGACGAGTTCCGCCGGTTCACGAAGACCCGGCTCCGGTGTTGGGCCGCCACTGATTCGTGCTGCGAGTACGGGCATGGACTGCATTCCTCGCTGAATGGGGACCTGCCGCCCCTTATTCCACCTCTTTCCCCGGCGGTGTCAACCCTTCGCGGGCCGCCGCGTGGGAAGCTGAATCCATGCGTATCCGGCTCGCCCAGGATCCCGAGGCCGACGAGCTTCTCGGCCGCAGCCCCCTCGCACTGCTCATCGGCATGCTGCTCGATCAACAGGTGCCGCTCGAGCGGGCCTTCGCGGGGCCCCGTACGATCGCCGACCGGCTCGGCAGGGACCTGGACGCGCGTGAGATCGCCTCTTATGATCCTGATCAGTTCGCGGCTCTGCTCGCGGCGACGCCTGCCGTCCACCGCTATCCGAAGGCCATGGCGGCGCGGGTCCAGGCGCTCGCGGCCTATCTGGTCGAGCAATACGATGGCTCGGCCGAGAAGGTGTGGGAGGATGTCCGCGACGGCGCCGGGCTGCTGCGCCGGCTGCTGGCCCTCCCCGGATTCGGCCGGCAGAAGGCCCAGATCTTCCTGGCCCTGCTGGGCAAGCAGTGCGGTGTGCGCCCGGACGGCTGGCGTGAGGCGGCCGGGCCGTACGGCGAGGAGGGGGTGCACCGGTCGGTGGCCGACGTCGTGGACGCCGAGAGCCTGCAACTGGTCCGCGCGACCAAGCAGGAAGCGAAGCGGGCGGCCAAGAAGTAGGCCGGATCCTCCTGCGCGAGACGCCGGTCTTTTGACAGGATGCGTTGACCGCATGGCGGGCGGGGCTTCCGTCCGTGCATGCCGATCGCCCATGATGTAGGGCAGATCTGCGCTACCAATCACAGTTATGGAGATGTGCCTCGTGGGAGACGCTGGCACGCGACGGAGGTGCCGACCATGAGCGCCGAAACCTCCGTGCCCCGGCCCCGGGAGCCCGGTTTGGACATATCAGACTCCGACCTCTTCAGAGGCATGATGTCGGAGGCGCCGTTTGCCTTCGCCTTTTTCAACCCGGATGGACGTTTCGTCCGGGTCAACTCCACCTTTACCGAGCTGACCGGCCATCCTGTCGAGCTGCATCTTGACCGCCGGCCGTCCGAGTTACTGCCGGCCGACCTGACCACCCTCATCGAGGCGGCGCTGCGCCGGATCGCCGACGAGTCGCTGCCGATCACCGACCAGCGGATCAGGACCCGCGCCGGGAACGGCGACACCCGCCACTGGACGGTGTCGTTCTACCCGATGCGGGGCGACGACGGCGTCGTCGGCACCGCGTTCTTCGGCGTGGACGTGACCGAGCGGCAGCTGAACGAGGAGGTCCTCGAGCGCAGCGAGGAGCGTTACCGCTCGCTGGTGGAGTCGCAGCAGCAGCTCGTGTGGATCACCTCGCCCAGCGGCACGGTCGCCGAGGACGCGCCCCAGTGGCGTGCCATCACCGGCCAGGGCCTGGAGGAGTACCTCGCCCACGGCTGGCTGGACGCCGTGCACCCGGACGACCGTCCCGGCACCGAGGAGGCGTGGCGCGAGGCGCTGCGCGGCCGGACGATGTTCGAGTGGAGCTACCGGGTGCGCACCCGGGCCAGCGGCTACCGGCACTTCGAGGTCCGGGCCGTGCCGATCATCAGGCACGGCCGCGTGGTGGAGTGGGTCGGGGCGAACACCGACGTCACGCCGCAGCGCGAGGCCGAGGAGATGCGCGGCCGCCTCACCGACCAGCTCGGCGCCGCCGCGCTGCGCACCGCCCGTCTCCAGGGCGCGACCGCGCAGCTCGCCGAGGCGCTCACCGTCGAGCAGGTGGTGCAGGTCATCATCGACGTCGGCCGTACGGCCCTCGCCGCCGACCACTCGTCGGTGGCCCTGCTCGACCTCGACCGGGCGACGCTGAAGCTGATCAGCAGCGGCGGCACCCCGGACACCCGGGGCGAGGAGATCGATCTCGCGAACCCCAACGTGATGACGATGGCGGTCAACAGCCGCCGCCCGGTCTTCGCCGAGTCGCCGGAGAGCCTGCGCGCCCAGCTCGTGGACGCCGGCGCCGACGAGGCACAGATCTCCGGGTTCCTCGCGCAGACCGACGAGCGGGCCTGGGTGGGCCTGCCGCTGCTGGCGGCCGGGCGGGCGCTCGGCGCGCTGCGGTTCGCGTTCACCCGGACCCAGAAGATCTCCCAGGAGGACGGCGTCTTCCTGGAGGCCCTCGCCGGTCAGTGCGCCCTGGCGGTCGAGCGGGCCACGCTCTTCGAGCGCGAGCACAAGACCGCCGAGACGCTGCAGCGCAGCCTGCTGCCCGAGCGCCTGCCGGTGGTGCGTGGGCTGACGCTGGCCTACCGCTTCCGCTCCGGCTCCCGGCACGTGCAGGTGGGCGGCGACTGGTACGACGCGTTCGTCCTCCAGGACGGCCGGGTGGCGGCCGTGGTGGGCGACGTCATGGGCAAGGGCGTCAAGGCCGCCGCCGGCATGGGCCGGATCCGCAACGCCATGCGCGCGCTCGCGCTGACCAACCCGCCCCCGGCCGCGGTGCTGACGGGGCTCGACCGCGTTTTCGAGGCCACCGAGGAGGAAGAGCAGGTCACCACCCTGGCGTACATGGTCGTCGAGCCCGGCACCGGGGAGGGCACGCTGGCCCTGGCCGGTCACCCGCCGCCGCTGCTGGTCTCGCCGCAGGGCGTCGGGCTGCTGCACGAGACCGAGCCGGGCACTCCGCTCGGCTGGGCCACGAGCCGCAAGCAGTTCCGGTTCTGCGTGCCGCCGGGTCACACCGCCGTCCTCTACTCGGACGGCCTGGTGGAGAACCGCAAGCGCGGGCTGGACGCCGGACTCAGGGAGCTTTCGTCCGTCGTGGCCGAGGCGCCCCCAGAGGTCCTGATCAGCCCGAATATGCTGCTGGATTTCCTGGTGGACCACATGCTGTCCGGGTATGAACAGGATGATGACGTAACGGTACTCGCGGTCCACGTGCCACCGGCCACGAAGAGTGACTGAATGAATCAGGCATAACGGTTGCTTTCGGGTATCAGTGACCTCCTTCCGTACGCACTAGTGTCTCGGTCGGCCTAGGGTGGAGGAGCAACCGGCGGGACGCGGCCGTATCACGTACCGTGGCGTGCCACAATGGCATGTCGCGGTCTGCGCGACCTCACCACCGGAAAAGAAGAAGCACCTGGGTCCATTCTCGCCATGCGTTCGTTCGAGAGGTGTTCGTGTCGCCTGCAAGTTCGACTCGCTCGAAGCCGTCGGAGCTGAACGAGCCAGTGATTCAGCAGCTCCTCGAGCGTGGGCGCTCGCAGGGTTTCCTCGAGTCCGAGGATGTCCGCAAGGCCTTCGAGGAAGCGGACATCCCGATGTCGCAAGCCGCTGGATTCCTGCGCAGCCTCAGCAAGGAGGGTGTGACCGTCGTGGTGACGGCCGCCGACTCCGCGGCTCCCAAGCGTTCTCGAGGTCAAGCCAAGCGCCGCACCACCGCGCCCGTCAAGAAGACCACCAAATCCGCCGCGGCCAAGGAGTCGCAGCCGGAGACCGTGACCGCCGTGGTGACCGACTCCGCGCCGGCCGCCAAGCCGGCGCCGAAGAAGCCCGCGCCGGCCAAGCCCGCGCCGCCCGCGGCCAAGCCGGCCGCCGCCAAGGCGCCCGCCAAGCCCGCGCCGCCGAAGAAGGCCGCGCCCGCCAAGCCGGAGGCCCCCGCCACGGGTCCCCAGGCCAAGGCGCCCAAGGCCGACTCCAAGCCGAAGTCCGCCGACATCGCCGACGACGAGGACATCGACCTCGAAGGTGACGTCGACATCGAGGACTTCGACATCGAGGTCGAGGACGTCGAGATCGACGCCGAGGTGGAGACCGACGACTCCGACACCGAGGCCGAGGGGGAGGCCGACGGCGACGAGCCCAAGGCCGAGGCGCTCGCCCAGTCCGAGGACGAGGTCCTGATCCTCACCGACGACGATGACGACGCGCCCGTCGCCCAGGTGGCGGCGGCCGGAGCCACCGCCGACCCGGTGAAGGACTACCTCAAGCAGATCGGCAAGGTTCCGCTGCTCAACGCCGAGCAGGAGGTCGAGCTCGCCAAGCGGATCGAGGCCGGCCTGTTCGCCGAGGAGCAGCTCGCCCAGGAGGCCGACAACCTGCCCGTCGACGTCCGCGCCGAGCTGGAGTGGATCGCCGAGGACGGCCACCGCGCCAAGAACCACCTGCTGGAGGCCAACCTCCGGCTCGTGGTCTCGCTGGCCAAGCGCTACACCGGCCGCGGCATGCTGTTCCTGGACCTGATCCAGGAGGGCAACCTGGGCCTGATCCGCGCCGTCGAGAAGTTCGACTACACCAAGGGCTACAAGTTCTCCACGTACGCCACCTGGTGGATCCGGCAGGCGATCACCCGGGCCATGGCCGACCAGGCGCGGACCATCCGCATCCCGGTCCACATGGTCGAGGTGATCAACAAGCTGGCCCGCGTCCAGCGGCAGATGCTGCAGGACCTGGGCCGCGAGCCCACGCCGGAGGAGCTGGCCCGCGAGCTCGACATGACCCCTGAGAAGGTCATCGAGGTGCAGAAGTACGGCCGCGAGCCGATCTCCCTGCACACGCCGCTGGGTGAGGAGGGCGACAGCGAGTTCGGCGACCTCATCGAGGACTCCGAGGCCATCGTCCCGGCCGACGCCGTGAGCTTCACGCTGCTGCAGGAGCAGCTGCACTCCGTTCTCGACACGCTGTCGGAGCGCGAGGCGGGCGTGGTCTCCATGCGGTTCGGCCTCACCGACGGGCAGCCGAAGACCCTCGACGAGATCGGGAAGGTCTACGGCGTGACCCGTGAGCGGATCCGCCAGATCGAGTCCAAGACCATGTCGAAGCTGCGCCACCCCTCCCGTTCGCAGGTGCTGCGCGACTACCTGGACTGACGCACGACTCGATCGTCCCCCCGGCCACGCACCACGGCCGGGGGGACGATCGTGTTTACGCCGACGTAACATCGTGGTAGCGCTGTGGGCACGGCGATGCTCCTAGGCTCGCGCCTCATGGGAGTGATCGAAGTGGATCGGGCGCGTGCTCGGGGGCCACGAGTGATCCCGGACCGCCCTTGGGCGGACACCATGCTCGACGAGGCGGTCGAGGCCGTCTCCCGGGGTGACCTCAGACCGGCGGCGGTGGTCCTCGCGGACAGCAGGGGCGACCCGGAGAAGCGGTCGCTGCGGGTGGAGGCGCTGTCGCGCGCCGTCATCGGCGCGAGCCGGTCGATAGAGGCGTTGATCGCCTACGACCAGGGCAACCCCGACCTCTGGCTGTGGCTCGGCCGGGCCCGCCTGGAGGAGGCCTGGGAACTGCGGCCCGACGTACGGGCCAGGGCGGTGCAGGCGGACCGGCAGCACGCCTACCAGTCGGCGATGGAACGGGCCAGGCAGCCGCTGCTGACGGCGGCGGGCCTCGCGCCGAGTGACCCCGTTCCCTGGGAGTGCCTGATGTGGCTGGCGATCGGGCTCGACCGGCCGCGCGCGGACAAGGACGCGGTCTGGTACGAATGCTCCCGCCGGTGGCCGACGCTGTATTCGGGGGCCCTGGCCCGCCTGATCACCCTGTCGCCCGGCTGGGGCGGCACCGCGGCGGAGATGCTCGCATTCGCCCGCTCGGCCGCCGCGCACGCCCCGGAGGGCAGCCCGCTCCCGGCGCTCGTGCCGCTGGCCCACTTCGAGATCGTCGCCGCCGCCCGCACCCCCATGTCGCGGGGCGGCTGGTTCTCCTTCGAGGCGCAGCGCGACATCGTCTCGGCCGCCGGTCAGTGGGCGGAGCGGCGCCTCGGCGGGGCGCACCCGCGCTCGGTGGAGGCGCACAACGTCTTCGGCGCCGCCTTCTACCTGTCCGACCTCAGGCGTCCGGCGCGGGGGCACCTCGCCAGGACGGGCGGCCGGTTCAGCCGGGTGCCCTGGTCGCACCTCGGCGATCCGGCGCAGCAGTACCGCCGGGCCTGCGCCCGGCTCAACCTCTGACTCACTCGTCCACGATCACGTCGAGGATCCGCGGCTTTCCCCGGCCGGCCGGCGCGGCCGGTTCCACGCGATGCCCGAGGCCGGTCAGCAGGTCGGCGAGATCCCCGGCCGTTCGAGGGCGATCGGGTGTCTCGAGGAGCGCGCGGGCCACGACGCCCCGGGTGGCCTTCGCCATGTGGCTGACGACGGTCCGCTTTCCGGCCGCCTCCCGCAGCACCCGTACGGCCACGCCGCGCTCGCCGGGCTGCCAGGCGGCGGCGTACGTCGCGGAGCGCATGTCCACCACGAGCCCCTTGGTCGCGTCGAGCACCGCGCTGATCGACGGCCGCCAGAACGCGGCCAGGCCGCCCATCGGCGGCAGCCGTACGCCCATGGACAGGCGATAGGGCGGCACGCGGTCGGATGGGCGCAGCAGGCCCCACAGCGCCGAGAACACCACGATCCGCCGGTCGGCCCGCCGCCGGGCCTCGGGGGAGAGGGTGGCCAGGCCGAGATTGTCGTACAGCACGCCCGTGTAGAGGGCGGCGACGGGCAGCGTGCGTGCCGTGGGAAGCGCCAGGTTGCGCTCGATCTCGCCGGCCTGCCCCTCCGACAGGCCGAGCACGTCGCGCGCCTCGGGCGTCCGGCAGAGCGAGACGAGGGCGTCGAGGACCTTCTCGCGCGGGGAGGCGAGTTCGGGGAAGCTGAGCCGGCGGGCGGCGGAGGTGCCCCGCTCGGCCTTCCCCTCCGACGGAGGAAGCAGGATGAGCACGGTTTCGCAGCCTACTGCGCCCCGACCGGAGAGTTTCCCCCGATCGGGGCGCAAGGTCGTGCCTGACAAATCAAGCCCTGCTGCGCGTGGCCCGGGCGGCGCCTCGCTGCGTTCTCGTCCCACCCGCGGAGATCGCTCGCAGGCTCACAATCTCCGCGGGCCCGGGGTCGTCGCCCGTAGCCTCCGGCTACGAGCTCCTCCGCCGCCTTGCGATGCGTCCGCCTGCCCGCTCGTGACGGGCGGCATTTGTCAGACACTCTCCAGGCCCGGCCTACTCCTGGCCGGTCTTGACCGCCTTGAGCACGGCCTCCGCGATCGAGCGGGGGTCCACGCCGAAGTGCTTGCGGACCGACTCGCGGGTGCCCGACAGGCCGAACCCGTCGGTGCCGAGCGAGGTCCAGGGCCGGTCGATCCACGGGCTGATCTGGTCGGGCACCGCGCGCATCCAGTCGCTGACCGCGATCACCGGCCCCTCGGTCCCGGCCAGGGCCTGCCGGATGTACGGCACGCCTTCGGTGGACATGGCGTCGCGGCGCAGCTCGCTCCAGGAGGTGACCGACCACACGTCCACGCCAAGGCCGTACTCCTCACGGAGCAGCCGCTGCGCCTCCAGGGCCCAGTGGATCGCGGTGCCGCTCGCCAGCAGGTGGGCCTGGCCGCCGCCCTCGGAGAACCGGTAGATCCCCCGGAGGATGCCCTCCTTGACGCCCTCGGGCATCGCGGGCTGGGGGAGCGGCTCGTTGTAGACGGTCAGGTAGTAGAACACGTCCTCGCCGTCGGGGCCGTACATGCGCCGGAGCCCCTCACGCACGATCGCCCCCACCTCGTAGGCGAAGGCGGGATCGTAGGCGAGGCACGCCGGGTTGGCGGAGGCGAGCAGATGCGAGTGACCGTCGGCGTGCTGCAGGCCCTCCCCGGTCATCGTGGTCCGGCCGGCGGTGGCGCCGACGAGGAACCCGCGGCCGAGCTGGTCGGCCAGCGCCCACATCTGGTCGCCGGTGCGCTGCCAGCCGAACATCGAGTAGAAGATGTAGAAGGGGATCATGACTTCGCCGTGGGTGGCGTAGCTGGAGGCCGCGGCCGTGAACGACGCCATCGACCCGGCCTCGGTGATGCCCTCCAGGAGGATCTGCCCGTCGGTCGCCTCCTTGTACGCCAGCAGCAGGTCGCGGTCGACGGACTCGTAGCGCTGGCCGAGGGGCGAGTAGATCTTGGCTGTGGGAAACAGCGACTCCATGCCGAAGGTCCGGGCCTCGTCGGGCACGATCGGCACCCAGCGGCGTCCCGTCTCCGGCTCCTTCATCAGGTCCTTGACCAGGCGGACGAAGGCCATCGTCGTGGCCACCGGCTGCTTGGAGCCCTTCTCCAGAGCGCGGAACGGCGTCTCGGACGGGGCCGGCAGCGGATGGTAGGAGACCGTGCGGCGGGGGATCGGCCCGCCCAGCTCGCGGCGCCGCTCGGCGGCGTACCGCGCCTCCGGCGAGTCGGCGCCGGGGTGCACGTAGGGCGGCAGGTCGCCGTCTAGCGCCGAGTCCGGCACCGGCAGGCCGAGCCGGTCGCGCAGCGCGCGGAACTCGTCCTTGCTGAGCTTCTTCATCTGGTGGTTGGCGTTGCGCGCCTCGATGCCCGCGCCGAGGGTCCAGCCCTTGACGGTCTGCACGAGGATCACCGTGGGCGCGCCGCGGTTGTCCAGGGCCCTGCGGTAGGCGGCGTACACCTTCCGCGGCTCGTGGCCGGCCCGGGACCCGCCGACGATGCGCTGCAGGTCCTCGTCCGAGTGCGGCACGTCAATCCCGTGGAACAGCCGCTCCCTGATGTAGGCGCCCGACGACGCGGCGAACGTCTGGAACTGCCCGTCCGGCACCTCGCCCAGCCGGGCCACCAGCTCGTCGGAGGTGAGCAGGCTGTCCCACTCCTGGCCCCACAGCGCCTTGACGACGTGCCAGCCCGCGCCCCGGAAGACGCTTTCGAGCTCCTGCACGATGCGGGTGTTGCCGCGTACGGGTCCGTCGAGCCGCTGCAGGTTGCAGTTGATCACGAACGTGAGGTTGTCGAGCCCTTCACGGGCGGCCAGGGTGAGGGCGGCCGTTGCCTCCGGCTCGTCCATCTCGCCGTCGCCGAGGAAGGCCCATACGTGGCTGTCCGAGGTGTCCTTGATGCCGCGGTTGTGGAGATAGCGGTTGAACCTGGCCTGATAGACCGCGTTGAGGGGGCCGAGGCCCATGGAGACGGTGGGGAACTGCCAGAAGTCCGGCATGGATCGGGGGTGGGGGTACGACGGCAGCCCGCCCTCGGGCTCCCGCCGGAACAGGTCGAGCTGGGCCTCGCTCAGCCTGCCCTCCAGGAAGGCACGCGCGTAGATGCCGGGGGAGGCGTGGCCCTGGAAGTAGACCTGGTCGCGGCCGCCCTGGAAGAAGTGGTTGAAGCCCACCTCGTACAGCCAGGCGGCCGAGGCATAGGTCGCCAGGTGTCCGCCGAGCCCCAGCCGGCTGCCCCTGGTGATCATCGCCGCGGCGTTCCACCGGTCGTACGCGGCGATGCGTTCCTCCATCTCCAGGTCACCGGGGTAGCCGGGCTCCTCGGAGGTGGAGACGGTGTTGATGTAGCGGGTGGTCGTCGCCAGCCGCCTCAGCAGGTAGTCGGCCCGTTCGGGGCCGGCTGCACGGCGGACCGCCTCGAGGGATTCGAGCCACTCGGCGGTCTCCTGCGGATCCAGGTCTTCTACCATGAATCTATTAAATCACCCTATGATCGATCATCGGATGTATCCTGGGCCCTATCATCGGCCTCGTGGAACCCGTGCTGCGGCCGCCGCTTCGCGACCATATCCGGCAAACGGTGCTCGACGGCCTCATCCACGGCCGATGGAAGCCCGGCGACCGTATCATCGAGCGTCGTGTGGCCGCCGAGCTGGGTGTCAGCCAGGCCCCCGTGCGTGAGGCGCTGCGCGAGCTGGAGGCGCTCAGGCTCATCGAGTCGGCGCCCAACAAGGGCGCACGGGTCCGCGGGCTCACCCGGAGCGACCTTCGCGAAGTGTACGAGGTGCGGGCGGGCCTGGAGGAGACGGCCGTCCGGCTGGGCAGGCCCCGCGTGGGGGTGCTGCGTACGCATCTCGGCCGCCTGCGCGACGCGGCGGCCGGCGGTTCCCTGGACGATCAGGTGCGGCACCTCGTGGCCTTCCACCGGGAGATCGTGAAAGCCTCGGGCAACGAGGTGCTGCTGTCGGTGTGGGAGTCGCTCGGCATCGAGGTGTGGTCGCACCTGTCGATCCGCCTGTTCCGGATGAACCTGCACGAGAACGTCGGCCGCCACGAACCTCTGGTGGAGGCGTTCGAGCGGGACGACCCCGAGGTGGGCGTCCTGCTCCGCGAGCACGTGCTCGGCTACGCCCCGCTCGACCCCGGAGGCAGGTAGGGGGTTCGAACCCGGGCAGCGCAGGTCAACTAGGCTGCGGCGGGTGAGTGAGGTGAGCGAGGAGATCGCACGGTTCGACCTCCTGGTCGACGAGGCATGGCCGGCGCCGGGACGGGTCGAGGACGGGGGCTGGGTCTACCGGCACGCGGGCGGTGTGACGAAGCGGGCCAACTCGGTGCTGCCGCTGGGAGAGCGCGCGGATCTGCCGGAGGCGGTCGACCGGGCCGAGCGTTTCTACGCGGGCATCGGACAGCCCTGCGTGTTCTCGGTCGGCATGGGCGCCTCGCCCGGGCTCGACGACGAACTCGGCCGCCGGGGTTATCGGCTCGTGGACCCCACCCTGGTGATGACCAGGCCGATCACCGGCGACGAGGCCGCCGCCGGGGCTCCGGTGGCGGACAGGCCGTCGGAACGGTGGCTGCACACCTGGTGGACCGTGGACGGCGGGCGCCACGACGAGACCGGCGGGGTTCCGGCGCGGACGTGGGGCGAGCGCATCCTCAGCGGGGTGCCCGCCGGGTACGTCCTCCTGGAGGAGGGCGCGGTGGGACGGGCCGTGCCGCAGGGGCGCCGGCTCGGGATCTACTGCATGGCGGTCGAGCCGCACGTCAGGCGGCGCGGGCTGGGCGCGGCCGTGCTGCGCACCCTGCTCGCCTGGGGACGGCAGCGTGGCGCCGACAGCGCCTACCTGGTGGTGACGGAGGCCAACACCGGCGCCCGCGCGCTCTACGAGCGTGAGGGATTCGCCGTCGCCGGCCGCTACCACTACCGGGTGCGGTCCTGACCCGCGGGCGCCGCTGCGGGGCCCCGGGGGAAGCGGGGAACGGCGGTCGCGCCGGCCGGGCGGCCCGGGCCGAGAGGTTCGTCCGGGCCGATGACGTGGATCGATGATTCATATGGAGACGGCGCGCGGAGCCGACGTCGTCGTCCGCGCTCCGGCACGCCGTCTATGGGGTCAGCGCTCGCCGTCAGGGGCGGTCGCGGGGGATTCACTGAGTCGGGCCGACTCGTCCTGGATCTCAGCACCTTTGTCGCGCAGCACAGCCACGTGCTGACGCCCGTGGTGGGCGCAGAACAGCAACTCCCCACCCACGGGCAGGGTCGCGCGGATGTAGGCCTGAGCACCGCACCGGTCACACCGGTCCAGGGCCGTCAGCGGCTTGATGGGGGCGAGAGCTCCAGTCACGTATCGCCTTTCGGGTCGCCCCACGGTGTGGGGACGTTGGCGTCAGTCACTTGGGACAACATCTAACCGGATACGGGCCTTCCCAATCATGCTCCGAGTACGCCCAGAGCAGAATGATCCGTAAAGTGACCGGGATCACAGCGAAAGTGCCGGTCATAGTGCTGCGCCTGGCAAGCTTGTGCGCGTACAAACATGAGTGGCGTTAAGCTGCGTACGCGTGTTCGATTGATAAGTAGGAGTTGGGTGTGACTGCGGTTCGCGCGGAGACGGGGTACACCGCCCGTCATCTCTCTGTGCTGGAAGGCCTGGAGGCGGTCCGCAAGCGCCCGGGGATGTACATCGGCTCCACGGACACGCGCGGCCTCATGCACTGCCTGTGGGAGATCGTCGACAACTCGGTCGACGAGGCGCTCGGCGGCTACTGCACCCGGATCGAGGTCGAGCTGCACCCCGACGGCTCGATCGAGGTGCGTGACAACGGGCGCGGCATCCCCGTCGACATCGAGCCCAAGAGCGGCCTGGCCGGCGTCGAGCTCGTCTACACGAAGCTCCACGCGGGCGGCAAGTTCGGCGGCGGCTCCTACGGCGCCTCCGGTGGTCTGCACGGTGTCGGCGCCTCGGTGGTCAACGCGCTGTCCTCCCGGGTGGACGTGGAGGTCGACCGCGACGGCAAGGTCCACCAGATCAGCTTCCGCCGGGGCGTGCCCGGCGTGTTCGACGGCGACGGCCCGACCGCCAAGTTCCGCAAGAAGTCCGGCCTGCGCGACGGCGGCCCGGCCCCGCGCCACGCCACCGGCACCCGCGTGCGTTTCTGGGCCGACCGGCAGATCTTCCTGCCCGAGGCGGAGGTCTCGCTCGACGAGATCCACGTGCGGCTGCGCCAGACGGCCTTCCTGGTGCCGGGGCTCACGCTCGTGGTGCGCGACGCCCGCGGCGAGGAACCGGCCGAGGAGACGTTCCGCTTCGACGGCGGCATCAGCGAGTTCACCGAGTTCTTGTCCCGCGACGAGGCCGTGTGCGACGTGCTGCGGCTGCAGGGCGAGGGCCACTTCCACGAGACGGTCCCCGTGCTCGACGAGCAGGGCCACATGACGCCGACGGAGGTCGAGCGGGAGCTCACCGTCGACGTCGCGGTCCGCTGGGGGAAGGGCTACGAGACGACCGTACGCTCGTTCGTGAACGTGATCGCCACGCCCAAGGGCGGCACCCACGTCGCGGGATTCGAGCGGGCTCTGGTCCGCACGATCAACGAGCAGCTCAGGGAGACCCGGCTGCTGAAGAACGGCGACGAGCCGGTGACCAAGGAGGACATCCTCGAAGGGCTGACCGCGGTCGTCACCGTGCGGGTGCCCGAGCCGCAGTTCGAGGGCCAGACCAAGGAGGTGCTCGGCACCTCCGCGGCCAGTCGCATCGTCGCCCATGTGGTCACCCGTGAGCTCAAGGCGCTGTTCGCGAACCCCAAGCGGGGGCAGAAGCAGCAGCTGCGCGCGGTGCTGGAGAAGGTCGTGGCCGCGGCCAAGGCCCGCATCGCCGCCCGCGAGCACCGCGACAACCAGCGGCGCAAGTCGGCCCTGGAAAACTCGGCGCTGCCCGCCAAGCTGGTCGACTGCCGCAGCGACGACGTCGACCGCAGCGAGCTGTTCATCGTCGAGGGCGACTCCGCGCTGGGCACGGCCAAGCTCGCCCGCGACTCGGAGTTCCAGGCGCTGCTGCCGATCCGGGGCAAGATCCTGAACGTGCAGAAGGCGTCGGTCGCCGACATGCTCAAGAACGCCGAGTGCGCCGCGATCATCCAGGTGGTCGGCGCGGGGTCCGGCCGTTCGTTCGACATCGAGTCGGCCCGCTACGGCAAGATCATCCTGATGGCCGACGCGGACGTGGACGGCGCGCACATCCGCTGCCTGCTGCTCACGCTCTTCCACCGCTACATGAAGCCGATGGTCGAGGCCGGGCGGGTGTTCGCCGCGGTGCCGCCGCTGCACCGCATCGAGGTCACCAACCCCGGGCGTGGCCAGGACAAGTACATCTACACCTACAGTGACGCCGAGCTGCACAAGGTCCTGCGCGACCTGGAGCGGCGCGGCAAGCGCTGGAAGGACCCCGTGCAGCGTTACAAGGGCCTCGGTGAGATGGACGCCGATCAGCTCGCCGAGACGACCATGGACCCGCGCCACCGCGTCCTGCGCCGCGTGCGGATCGAGGACGTCGAGGACGCCGAGCGCATCTTCAACCTCCTCATGGGCAGCGATGTCGGCCCGCGCCGCGAGTTCATCATCGGCAGCGCCGCCGAGGTGGACCGCGACCACATCGACGCCTGACACATCAGGTCGCCTGGTCGCCGGCCCACCTTCCCCGTGAGGTGTGACGACCGGAGGCCGCCTCTCAGGGCTTGACCTCGCGCAGGCGTCCGGTCTCGACCTCGTAGACGAACCCCCGCACCGAGTCCTTGTGCGGGATGAACGGGTCGGCCGTGATCCTGTTGATCGACTGGATGACGTCCGCGTCGAGGTCGGAGAACGCCTCGGCGGCCCAGTCGGGCTTGATCCCGGTCTCGGCCTCGATGCCCCGGCGGAAGTCGTCGTCGGTGAAGGTCAGCATTCCGCAGTCTGTGTGGTGGATGAGAATGATCTCCCGCGTGCCGAGCAGGCGCTGGCTGATGGCGAGGCTGCGCCGCTCGTCCGCGGTCACCACGCCGCCGGCGTTGCGGATGACGTGGGCGTCGCCCTCGCTGAGCCCGAGCAGGCCGTACACGTTCAGCCGGGCGTCCATGCAGGCGAGGACGGCCACCCCGCGTGCCGGGGGCAGCGGCAGGTGTCCCTTGTCGAAGGCCGCGGCGTATCGCTCGGCGTTGGCGAGGAGCTCGTCGGTGACGCTCATGTGATGCCCCTTCGAATCGTATGAGTCGCTGGGCTCAGCGTTGCCAACTATTCCTACCAAGTCAATAGGTATATGCCGTAGGGGCGCCAGGATCTCCTGTCACGCGTCGAGGTGTCGGTGCCGGAAGGCGTCGTGACGCTCACGTGCGCCGTGGAGCGCCGCTCGCAAGCATGGGTGCTCACCCGCATGGTCGAGCGGACCAACGGTGTGATCGGCGTCGTCGGCCGGCTGGAGTGGAAAGAGGACGGCGTCGGCCCTGGGAAGAGCGCTGACCGGCCGTCACCCCGTCTTGCACTCCGGAGCGGTGGAAACGCCGACACCCCTGCCCGGTCATCGGGAAGGGGTGTCATGGCGCACTCTGGAACTTTCAACCGCACCCGGAAAGACGGCGGCCCCCCGAACTCTCGGGCGACTGATCGGCCCCTGGACATGACGGCTTTACGACATAGGAGCATCGAGAGGCCGCGATCGGCGACGGCCGCGTTCCGCCTCCGGCAACGCCGGTTGCCGCCGGCGCGCCGGCCGAAAGCGCGACCGCTCCGCTCGACAGTCAGGATGCATTGGCGCAGATCGCATAAGGGGCGAGAATCGCATTGAACTGGCTGTTGTTGAAAACCAAGACCTCCCACCCCGTATTTGCGGCGTTCGGCGCGGATGTGACGATAGAGATGGTGCCGTCGCCTGGAGCGAGGGTGCCCACAAGAGTCCTGAATCCGCCGGAAATCACCACTTTTCCGGCGGGGCACATAACTCCCGCGGAATCTATAGATACCGGGTCTGAGGTAAACGCTGCTCCGGTGACGACCTCATAGCCCGAGACTCCCGCCGGGCCTTGCGGGCCTGCTGGACCCTGTGGACCCGCCGGGCCTTGCGGGCCTGCTGGACCCTGTGGACCCGCCGGGCCTTGCGGACCTGCTGGGCCTTGCGGACCTGCTGGGCCTGCCGGACCTGCTGGACCCTGTGGACCCGCGGGACCTGCTGGACCCTGTGGACCCGCCGGGCCTGCTGGGCCTTGCGGACCCGCCGGGCCTGCTGGGCCTGCCGGGCCTGCCGGGCCTGCTGGACCCTGTGGACCCGCGGGACCTGCCGGACCTGCTGGACCCTGTGGACCCGCCGGGCCTTGCGGACCTGCTGGGCCTTGCGGACCCGCCGGACCTGCTGGGCCTTGCGGACCCGCCGGACCTGCTGGACCTGCCGGACCTGCTGGGCCTTGCAGACCCGCCGGGCCTGCCGGGCCTGCTGGACCCTGTGGACCCGCGGGACCTGCCGGGCCTGCTGGACCCTGTGGACCCGCCGGCCCTTGCGGGCCTGCTGGGCCCTGCTCGCCACGTGGACCTGCCGGGCCCTGCGGACCTGCCGGACCGACTGGACCTGCCGGGCCTTGCGGGCCTGCTGGGCCCTGCTCGCCACGTGGACCTGCTGGGCCCTGCGGACCTGCCGGACCGACTGGACCTGCCGGGCCCTGCGGACCCGCTACACCTCGATCGCCGTGCGGCCCTGCAGGCCCCTTCGGGCCCGCCGGGCCTGCAGGGCCTTGCGGGCCTGCCGGACCCTGTGGGCCTTGCGACCGTGCCGGCCCCGCGGGTCCCTGCGGACCCGCCACCTGGCTCTGGTGAGGCGCCCCGTCCGTGGTCAAAATCCTGTCCTGCGCGCTCCAGGTCTGCGCCGTCGCGTCAGAGTTCTGCCAGTTGTAGGGGAGCGCCACGGATGTCGTCTCTGTCTTCTGAACCGGCGGCAGCACCTGAGTGAGATCCCGCAGCATGTTCTGGTTCTGGTTCGCGCCCTGACGCTCGTGCTGCCTTTGCTTGTTCTTGTTCTTGTTCTTGTTCTTGTGATTCGGGCCCGGGCGATGAGAGGAGTGAACGGCGGGGCGAAGGTGTCCATGGCGGACTTGAGAGGCTGCCTCACGTGCGGCAGTGGCGGATTCGACGGCGGCGATGTCAATCACGGGGACGGTGCCGGCGGTCAGCACCGTGCCGATTGCGAAACCCCTGAACATGCTGCCGAGCGTGGCCAACGTGATCACCTCTAAATGAGATTCCACCCATAGGTGCGCGATGTCGAAATTTCCCCGGAGAGGCCCGTCGGCCGCAGGCCTCCCGGTGTGGACCATCTTGCATCCATTCATTCGATGCGCCCGTGCCGACACACAGGTGTCACACGCCGCCACCTGTTTATTTATCGCTCTATTAATGACAGGTCTTCGGGTGGTCTACTTTATTCAGATAATCCCGTCGCATTCCGGCTTATGCTGAAAGTACGGCATCGAAGAGACCTTCCTCCCGCCGTACGAGGTGAGCGGGCCGTGTCGAGACTCCGCACGGCAATGAGCCCGTCACGCGCGGTCGATGACCTCGCCGGACATCACGGCGGCCCCGGCACGCCCGGGTCGGCGAGCGAGCGCACCCGGCGGCGGGTGAGCGGCAGGATCATGAAGAGCCCGAATACGTCGCTAAAGAAGCCGGGCCGGCAGCAGGCGCCACCGGCGACGATCAACGCGCCACCGGAGAGCTCCTTGTCCGGGCATGCGGCCCCGGCTCGATGGCCATGCGCGCCGCCGCCACGCCCACCGGCCCTCGCGGCAGTTACGGCCCTTACGGCTCAGAAGCCGTCAGCCGAGGATGCCGTCGGCGATGTGCCGGGCGACCTCGGACGGTGTGTGACCCTGGTGTCTCCCAGTGCCACCTCCGGTACGCCCGCCGACCGCACCGTGGTGGGCGTACCGGCTCAGTTGGACTCGATCTCCAGGGTGCTGACCCGGTTGCGGGCCTCCAGCATGCCCTCCCGGTAGCGCTCGTCCCAGGCGGGATCGTCGTCGGGGATGGCCCTGACCGTCTGTCTGGTCAGCTCCACCGGCCCGTTGGGGCCGGGAGCGACTTTGCGTACGACGATCAGGGTCCATCCGTTCTCCATGACCGTGTCGGTCTCCCAGCGGGCCTGCCCGGCCACCTCGCGCCGCGACGCCGGCCTCCCGCCGCGCGCGAGCACCACGAGCAGATATATGAGCACGGCGATGACGATGAGTGTCACCGGAAGGGCGAGCAGGCGCATCGGGGTTGCGGCTTCCTACTTGGTGGGCAGGGCGACGCCTCCAGTATTGCCCGGCGCGTACACCGTGATGCCCTGGGGCAGGGCCTTCAGCTTCTCGATCTCCGCACACGTGGGGCACCTGTTGTAGCCGTCCTGGCGGGCCTTGTTGGCCTCGGCCTCGGCGCGCGCCTGGGCGACCTTCGCCTGCGCCTCGGTGACCTTCGCGAACGCGGCCTGCGCCTGGTTGACCGCCTCCTGGACCTCGGTGGGCAGGGTCACCCGCGAGAGGTTGAAGTGGATGTTGGTCACGAAGTCGGCGCCGAGAGTCGCCTTGAGGTCCTCCGCCAGGCTCGTGTTCACCGCGTTCTGGATCTTGGCGATGTTCGCGTTGTTGCCCTGCTGCGGCAGGCCGGTCTGCTGGGTGCCGCTGTTGTTCTGCACGAGCGCGCAGGAGGAGACCAGCTCGGCGCAGCGGAAGTTGTTGATCTGGGTGCGCAGGTCGTTGTCGATCACGGGACGGATGATCTGGTCGAGGAAGGCCGACCAGCCCTCGTCGCCGTCCCAGGGGTAGTAGGTCCCGCCGTTGGTGCTGCGGAACTTGCGCGTGCCGAACTTGTCGTCGAACGACTTCAGCGTCTCGTGGTCGAGGTTGAGCCCGAAGTAGAGCGTGCCCTCGATGCCCATGTTGACGCCGTCGCTGCTCGGCACGTTGACCACGTCGACGCCGGACTTCTCGCCCTCGCCGGAGTTCGAGGTGATCGTGTAGAACCGCTGCTGCGCCGGATAGCGGTGGATCTGGGACCACCAGCCGATCCAGGTGACTCCGGAACCGGGGTCGATGACCTGGCGGACCTTGTTGTCGTCGAGCGGGCCGCCGTCGCGGACGACCGCCACCTCGCCGCCGCTGGTGCGCTCGAACCCGCTGAAGGCACCGATCAGGGTCGGCGTCCCGACGACGATGAGCGCGAGGATCACCAGGATGGCGATGCGACGGAAGGATCGGCCTGACGTTCCGCCGGAGGCGGAGGATTTGCGGCTGGGCATATGGGGGCTCCTAGGGGGGGCGCCTCGGGACCGGTTGTGGTGCCGGGGAAAGGCTCACGTGTCGTCGGCCAGGACAACGTAGCAGCGGTGCGCCCTGGTTCCGGCATGGCCGGAAGGAGCGGAGAAGGAGCCCGACCCGGTCACGTACGGCAGGCCGGGCGGCCTGCCGTACGAGGAGGGGTGGGAATCAGAACTCGACGGGCTGGAGCCGTCCGGTGTGCACGTCGTAGATCGCGCCGCCTACGGCGAGGTCGTCGGGCAGGTAGGGGCTGGACGTGATGCGGGTGATGTCGTGCCGCAGCGCGGCCCGCTGGTCGGGGACGGTCTGGAAGTCGAGGCTGCGGGTGTCGACGCCGTAGTCGGCGGCGATGAGGTTGTGCACGTCCTCGTCGGTCGACTTGGACATCCGGCAGTCGGTGTGCGGCATCACCAGCACACGGTCGACGCCGAGCAGATAGACGGCGAGGACCAGGGTCCGCAGCACGTCGTCGGTCACCCGCGCACCCGCGTTGCGCAGGATCTTGGCATCGCCCGCGTTCAGGCCGAGCAGCCCGAGCGGGTCGATTCGGGAGTCCATGCACGTCACCACTGCCAGCCCACGCGCCGCGCGGCCGCTGAGCCCGGAGTGGGTGAACGTGCTCGCGTACTTCTCGTTGGCGGCCAGTAGATCGTCGAAAGCTCCGGTCATGTCACAGATGTTGCCCGATGCCCCTCCGAGCGGTCACGCGGGGGCGGGCTTTCGGGCACTTCCAAACGGCTGGCCATCGCTTGCGACACCGGTATAGGGTTTTCACCGGTGTTATCCGCTGGAGGGAGAAGAGGTCACCATGAGCGGTGTCGCACGTGTGCACTCGGTCGTGCTCGACTGTCCGGAGCCGAAGGCACTGGCCGGCTTCTACGCCGGGCTGCTCGGCTGGGAGGTCGCCGACGAGGACGAGGACTGGATCATGCTCGCCGGCGACGACCAGACCCGGATCGCCTTCCAGCGGGTTCCCGAGTACGTGCCCCCGGCCTGGCCGTCCGCCGAGCACCCGCAGCAGTTCCACCTCGATCTGAGCGTGGACGACATCGCCGAGGCGGAGAAGCAGGTGCTCGCCCTGGGGGCCGTCAGGCACGAGCACCAGCCGGGCGAGGGCCACTGGACGGTCTTCCTCGACCCGGCCGGGCATCCGTTCTGCCTGATCACCGGGTGAGCCGACGCCTAACCGAAGGAGTCGGCGGCTTTGTCCCGGCGCGTGAGACGCCGCAGGACGAGAAGGCCGCCAATTCCCGGCAGCCAGGCCAGCACCTTGCCGGTCGGGTCGCACTCCGCGTCACGGGCGGCGGCCACGACGACGATCAGGTACGCGCAGCCGTGCAGGGGGCCGACGAGCGAGGAGACGGGCGGCAGGTGCAGGGTGGCCAGATTGGCCAGGAGGACGGCCAGCGACCCCAGCTCAACGGCGGCGGCGGCGCGCAGCGCCGAATGAGGGCGTGACATGGTCAGACTCCCGTGGTCGAGCCGGGCCGGACGATCATCAGCACCGTGACGGCCGCCCACAGCAGGTTGAAGACGCCGGTCAGCATGGCGAGCCGCGCCACCCCACCGCCGGCGTCGGCGGGTGTGGAGTCCCCGGCGGTGAGCCTGGCGAGGACGGCGTCCTGACGCGGCAGGACCGCCAGGGCCAGGATCGCCGCCGCCGCGCCGGTGAGCAGGACGGACGCGATCACCCACGCGTCGCCCAGCACGCCGAGGCCGCTCGCCGTGGCGAACCCGAAGACCGGTACGGCCAGGCCCGCGACGGCGTAGACCCGGCAGATGCGGTGCAGAATGCGGAGCGCGGCCACGCCGCCGGTCCGGGCGCCGTCGCTCTCGTTGGAGAGGCCACGATTCGACAGGGCACGCGCGGCGGCGGGGAACATGCTCGCCGCGACGGCGACCGGGCCGACCGCGAGGATCGCGGCGAGGACGTGGACGGCCAGGAAGAACGCGGTCATCGTGCCTGGTCCCATATCAGCGGGCGGCGCTCGCACCCGAAGGCGCTGAGCGCGTCGAGCCCTGGGTGGTGACCGGTCACGTGGCGCGCGAACTGGGCCGGCATGGGCATCGCTCCTTGTCGTCGCGGGTGTCGTCGCGGGTGTCGTCGGCGGTGCGGTCACCAACCGTAGGAGTGCGGCCCGGGGCGATCCCAGAGGCGAGAACGACAAAAGCCAACGGATTCTCGCCAACGGTTCTCACCGGAGAGTTCGCGTATCAGGCCTGGATGTGGTGGTGGCGGGATCCCGTCTATCGTGGCGATCGTGCACACTGTGGCGATCTTGGCACTGGACCATGTCGTGCCGTTCGACCTGGCGACCCCCATCGAGGTGTTCGGGCGCACCCGCCTGCCGGACGGCCGGAGCCCCTATCGGGTGCGGGTGTGCGGGCCCGCCCCCGAAGTGGAGAGCGACGCGTTCGCCCTGCGCGTGCCGTACGGCCTCGACGCGCTGGCCGAGGCCGACACGGTCATCGTCCCCGGCCGCTCCGAGCGGGCCGGGCCGCCTCCGCCCGAGGCGCTTGAGGCGCTGCGCCACGCCGCCTCGCGGGGCACCCGCCTCGCGTCGATCTGCGTCGGCGCGTTCACGCTCGCGGCGGCAGGGCTGCTGGACGGCCTGCGGGCGACCACGCACTGGGCGGCGGCGCCCCTGCTGGCCCGGCGGTTCCCGCTCGTGGACGTGCGGCCGGACGTGCTCTACGTCGACAACGGGCAGGTGCTCACCTCGGCGGGCGCGGCCGCCGGGCTCGACCTGTGCCTGCACATGATCCGGCGCGACCACGGCTCGGCCGTCGCGGCCGACGCGGCCCGCCTGTCGGTGATGCCGCTGGAGCGGGAGGGAGGCCAGGCCCAGTTCATCGTCCACGAGCACCCTCCGGTGCCCAGCGGCTCGGTGCTGGAGCCGGTGCTGGCGTGGATCGAGGACAACCTCGGCCACGACCTGACCCTGCGGGAGATGGCGGCCCGCTGCGGGATGAGCGAGCGGACGTTCAGCAGGCGCTTCCGGCAGCAGACCGGCACCACACCGCTGCAGTGGCTGCTGCGCGCCCGGGTCCGGCGGGCGCAGTATCTGCTGGAGAACACCGACCACGGCATCGAACGCATCGCCACGCAGGCAGGTTTCGGGTCGCCGACGGCGTTCAGGGAGCGGTTCAAGCGGGTCGTGGGGACCACGCCGCAGGCGTACCGCGCCTCGTTCCACTCCTCGTCCCGGGAGAGCCCCGCCGCCACCTGAGCGCCGCGAAAGGGCGCGCGGCGGCGGCGCGGAGCCGTGAAACCGGCCCCGCGCCGCAGGTGTCGCATAGGGCGGCGTGCCGCCTGTGCGGCATGGGGCGGCTCCGCGCCGCCGTGCCACATGGGCGGCGAGGAGCCGCCTGCGCGTCATCGTGGCGGCTCTTGGCCTCCGGTCACTGGGACGGCTCTTCGCCTCCGGTGTCGCCGGTGGTGGCCAGGCCGCCCTCCGTCGCGGCGGCCTCCTCGCCGCCGTCCGCGCCGAGCGCGCCGCCGATCGCGGCGATGGCGTGCACGAGGCGCACCCCGGAGCCGTCACGGCGGCCGAGCTCCTCGGGCAGCGGCACCGGCTTGCCGGTCGAGGAGACGGCCTTGACCGGTGCCGGGCCGGCGTAGGCGAGCAGCAGGACGTCTTCGCCCTTCAGGAAGCGCTGGGCGCGCACGCCACCGGTCGCCCGCCCCTTGGGCGGGAAGTCGGCGTAGTCGGAGACCTTGCCCGCGCCCATCTGCGTGCCGGGCAGGGCGGTGGAGGAGCCGGCGATCGTCACCACACGCGCCTCCCGCGTGGGATCGACCACGCCGAAGAAGACCACCTTCGCGTCGCCGTCGAGGCGTACGCCCGCCATGCCGCCCGCGGGACGTCCCTGGGGCCGTACGACGGAGGCGGGGAAGCGCAGGAGCTGCGCGTCGCTGGTGATGAACACCAGGTCGTGGTCGGCGGAGGTCAGCTCGACGGCGCCGACTACCACGTCGCCGTCCCGCAGCCCGATCACCTCGAACTCGTCGCGGTTGACCGGATATTCGGGCACGACCCGCTTGACCACGCCCTGGCTGGTGCCGAGTGCGAGCCCCGGCCCGTCCGGGTCGAGCGAGCCCAGCCCGACGACCTTCTCGTCCGGTTCGAGGGCGACGTACTCCGACACCGGATGGCCGCCGGCGAGCGAGGGCGGATTGGCCGAGGGCGGCAGTGCGGGCAGGTCGAGCACCGAGACCCGGATCATCCGGCCCTGGGAGGTCACCACGCCCACCTCGCCGCGCACGGTCGAGCGGACCACAGAGACCAGCACGTCGTGCGCCGTCCGGTCGCCCTCGCCGGAGACGGGCGAGGCGTCGGTCGTACGGGCGAGCAGGCCGGTGGACGACAGCAGCACCAGGCAGGGATCGTCGGCCACCTCCAGCGGCACGACGGCGGTCCTGGCCGCCTCCGACGACTCCAGCAGGACCGTGCGGCGCGGCGTGCCGTACGTCTTGGCCACCTCGGCCAGCTCGGACGACACGACCTTGCGCAGCCGGTCGTCAGAGCCGAGGATCTCGTTCAGCTCGGCGATGTCGGCCTGGAGCTGCTCCTTCTCGCGGTCGAGCTCCAGCTTGTCGTAGCGGGTGAGGCGGCGCAGCGGGGTGTCGAGGATGTAGTTGGCCTGGATCTCGCTCAGCTCGAAGGTCTCCATGAGCCGAGTGCGGGCCTGGGCCGTGTCGTCCGAGTCGCGGATCACCCGGATGACCTGGTCGATGTTGAGCAGCGCGATGATCAGGCCGTCGACGAGGTGGAGCCGTTCCTCGCGCTTGCGCAGCCGATAGAGCGACCGCCTGCGCACGACGTCGAGCCGGTGGTCCACGTAGACCGACAGCAGCTCGCGCAGGCCGAGCGTGCGCGGCTGGCCGTCGACGAGCGCGACGTTGTTGATGCCGAAGGTCTCCTCCATCGGCGTCAGCCGATAGAGCTCCTCCAGCACGGCCTCCGGGTTGAAGCCGTTCTTGATCTCGATGACCAGGCGCAGGCCCTTGTGGCGGTCGGTCAGGTCCTTGAGGTCGGCGATGCCGGTGAGCTTCTTCGCGTTCACCAGCTCTTTGATCTTGGTGACGACCCGCTCGGGGCCCACGTTGAACGGCAGCTCGGTGACGACGATGCCCTTGCGGCGCGGCGTGACCTGCTCGATCGTCGCCTTGGCCCGCATCTTGAAGGTGCCGCGGCCGGTCTCGTACGCGTCCCTGATGCCGTTCAGGCCGATGATCGTGCCGCCGGTCGGCAGGTCGGGGCCGGGGACGAAGCGCATGAGCTCGTCGAGCGTCGCGTCCGGCTTCCTGATCAGGTAGCGGGCCGCGGCGATGACCTCGCCGAGGTTGTGCGGGGCCATGTTGGTGGCCATGCCGACCGCGATGCCGGAGGCGCCGTTGACGAGCAGGTTGGGGAACGCCGACGGCATGACCGACGGCTCGGTCTCCTGGCCGTCGTAGTTGGGCTTGAAGTCGACGGTGTCCTCGTCGATCGACTGCACCATGAGCATGGCGGCCGGCGCGAGGCGGGCCTCGGTGTAGCGCATCGCCGCGGGCAGGTCGTCGGGAGAGCCGAAGTTGCCGTGCCCGTCGACCAGCGGCAGGCGCATCGAGAACGGCTGCGCGAGCCGTACGAGCGCGTCGTAGATGGCCGAGTCGCCGTGCGGGTGGAGCTTGCCCATGACCTCGCCGACGACGCGGGAGGACTTGACGTGCCCGCGGTCGGGCCGCAGGCCCATCTCGCTCATGGAGTAGAGGATGCGGCGCTGGACGGGCTTGAGTCCGTCGCGCGCGTCGGGCAGCGCGCGCTGGTAGATCACCGAGTAGGCGTACTCAAGGAAGCTCGTCCGCATCTCCGCGGAGACGTCGATGTCGACGATCCGCTCCTCGAAGTCCTCGTCCGGCGGGGGTGTCGTCGTGCGTCGGGCCATGTCCTGGTTTCCTGCGTGTCGAGGAGCCGGACCCCGGCCGTCGTGACCGGGGAGGGCGAACGGTCGTGGTGAACATCAATAGTGGGCATCGAACATTCTGCCGAGAGTTCACCCTGTTCGCGACTCACCACCATACTGCCGGGCTCGTGCCCGCCGTCCGGCTTCCCCGACGGGACAGCCCTTCCCGGTTTCGGACCGGTCCCGGACCGGTCCTGGACGGGTCAGTCGCGGGGGCCGGCGCCGGGCCAGGGACCGGGCGTCTCGCCCTCGTCCTCGTCGCCGGGCGCGTTCAGCTTCTCGTCGTAGATCCGGAAGCCCCGGGCCTTGTAGTTCGCCAGCGCCGCGGGCCCGTCGAGGGAGCAGGTGTGCACCCACACCCGCCGGGTGGCCTCCCGCTCAGGCCAGCGCCCGGCGAGGTCCCAGGCTCGGGCCGTGGCCTCGCCCAGCAGCCACCCGCCGAGGCCCTGCCCGATCGCGTACGGCAGGAGCCCGAAGTTGGTGATCTCGACCGTGGCGTCGTCCTGGGCCACCAGCTCGGCGTACCCGGCGGGGGTGCCGCGCACCCAGGCCACCCAGGTCTCGACGCCCGGCCGGTCGAGCCAGTCCCTCCACTGCTTCCAGGTCCACGGCAGCCGGTTGGTCCACTGCCAGTCGCCGCCCACGGCCGTGTAGAGGAAGCGGCTGAACTCGGGGCTGGGGACCTCGGCGCGGACGACCTGCGCGGGGATCGCGGGGGTCCGTCCCGGCCGCAGGTCTGCGGGGCTGGTCTGTTCGAGATACCAGGTGGTCACGTCCATAGCGGGACTCATCCAACCACGACGCCCGTCCGGGGCCGGATGCGGCCGCCGGGCCTCGCCCCCGTCCGGGGCCGGAGGTGACGCCCGCGCCTCACTCCAGCTGATGGGGCAAATGGGCGTATATGTACTGTTTATCCAGTTATAGCTGCTTCTTTGGTTCCTCCCCCCGAGAGAATGGAGGTGCTCCCGCGGTGTACGACGTCGTTGACCGGATGCTCGACGCGATGAACGCGCACGACCTGCAGGCGGTGTTGCGGTGCTATGCGCCGGGCGCGGTGGTGATCGGACCGGAGATGGAGGCGGGGGAGCCCGGGGAGATCGGGTCCTACATGCTGCAGATGTGGGAGGGCTTTCCCGACCTGCACTTCACCCGATGGGAGACGATCACACTCGCGGACGCGGTCGCGACGGAGATGACAGCGGCAGGCACGCACACCGGGCCCTATCTGGTCGTCGGGGGCGATCTTCTCGCCCCGACCGGCCGGCGCATCAGCGTACGCGTCTCCTGGTTCTGGCATCTGGAGGACGGCCTCATCCTGAGCCAGCGCTGCTACTACGACCAGCTCGAGATCTATTCGCAGCTCGGCCTGCGGCTGCCCCTGTGCTTCGCGGACGAGGACGCCGGAAGCGGCGCGCCCGCAGAACGCGGTTAGTTTCCCGCCTCGCCTCCCGCGATCACGGCGGAAACGGTCGGCGGGACCTGGTACCAATGGGCGGGTGAGCGAAGAAGAGGTGACGCTGCGGGAAGAGGCCGAGGCCCGGCTGCGGGCGCTCGCCGGCGATCAGGCGCGGCTGCGCGACGACCAGTGGGCCGCCATCAAGGCCCTGGTCATGGACCGCAGGCGGGCGCTGGTCGTGCAGCGCACCGGCTGGGGAAAGTCGGCCGTCTACTTCATCGCGACCGCGCTGCTGCGCGAGCTCGGCGAGGGCCCCACGGTCATCGTCTCCCCGCTCCTGGCGCTGATGCGCAACCAGATCGCCGCCGCCGAGCGGGCCGGCATCCACGCCGAGACGATCAACTCGGCCAACCCCGAAGAGTGGGAGAAGGTCTACGGCCAGGTCGCCGAGGGCGCGGTCGACGTGCTGCTGGTCAGCCCCGAGCGGCTGAACAACCCCGACTTCCGCGACAACGTGCTGCCCGAGCTGGCCGGCAGCGCGGGGCTCCTGGTGATCGACGAGGCCCACTGCATCTCCGACTGGGGCCACGACTTCCGGCCCGACTATCGCAGGCTCCGCACTCTGCTGGCCGAGCTGCCGCCGGGCATCCCCGTGCTGGCCACGACGGCCACGGCGAACGCCCGGGTCACCCGCGACGTGGCCGAGCAGCTCGCCGTCACCCAGGAGTGGGACGAGCTGCCCGGCGGCGAGGTGTTCGTCCTGCGCGGCCCCCTGGAGCGCGAGAGCCTCCACCTCAGCGTCGTACGGCTCGGCGGAGCGGACCAGCGGCTCGCCTGGCTGGCCAGGACGCTGCACGAGCTGCCGGGCTCCGGCATCGTCTACACGCTGACCGTCGCCGCGGCCCAGGAGATCGCCGCGTACCTGCGCGAGCAGGGCCACACCGTCGCCGCGTACACCGGGCAGACCGAGCCGGCCGACCGGCTGGCGGCCGAGGAGGACCTGCTCGGCAACCGGGTCAAGGCGCTGGTCGCGACGTCGGCGCTGGGGATGGGCTTCGACAAGCCCGACCTGGGCTTCGTCATCCATGTGGGCGCGCCGGCCTCGCCCGTGGCGTACTACCAGCAGGTGGGCCGTGCCGGGCGCGGCGTGGAGCGGGCCGAGGTCATCCTGCTGCCCGGCCCCGAGGACCGGGAGATCTGGGCCTATTTCGCGTCGCTCGCCTTCCCTCCCGAGGGAGTGGTCAGGGCGACGCTCGACGCGCTGTCCGAGGGGGGAGTGCTGTCCACCGCCGCGCTGGAGACGCGGGTCGACCTCAGCCGGAGCCGCCTGGAGATGATGCTCAAGGTGCTCGACGTGGACGGCGCCGTACGCCGGGTCAAGGGCGGCTGGGAGGCCACCGGCGAGCCGTGGAGCTACGACGCCGAGCGTTACGCCCGGGTGGCCGCCGAGCGCCGCGCGGAGCAGGAGGCCATGCTCGGCTACATCACGACCACCGAATGCCGGGAGCAGTTCCTGCGCCGCCACCTCGACGACGAGTCGGCGACTCCGTGCGGCAGGTGTGACAACTGCACCGGCGCCCACAGGTCCGCCGAGGTGCCGGATGACGCCGTCCGGGCCGCCCAGCAGCGGCTCGCGCGTCCCGGCGTCGAGATCGAGCCGCGCCGCCAGTGGCCCACCGGCCTGCCGGACCTGAAGGGGCGGATCAAGCCCGAGCTGTGCGCCGAGCCCGGCCGCGCGCTCGGCCGTCTGACCGACATCGGTTGGGGCACCCGCCTGCGCGACCTGTTCGCGGCGGGCGACGGGCCCGTCCCCGACGACGTGTTCGCGGCCGTGATCGAGGTGCTGAAGTCGTGGGGATGGGAGCGGCGTCCGGTCGCGGTGGTCGCGATGCCGTCGGGTTCGCGGCCGGCGCTGGTCGGGTCGCTCGCCGAGCGGCTCGCCCAGGTGGGCCGGCTGGAATATCTCGGGACGCTCGGTTATCGCGACGGGTCGCCGGCCGCCCGGCACAACAGCGCCCAGCGGGTGACGGCCATCCGGGGGACGCTCGCGATGCCGCGTGACGTGGCCGCGAGGATCGCGGCGGCGGGCGGGCCGGTGCTGCTGGTGGACGACCGCGTGGACAGCGGATGGACGATGGCCATGGCCGCCGCCCAGGTCAGGCACGCCGGGGCGCCCGCCGTGCTGCCGCTTGCCCTGGCCGTCACCAACTGACCCGTCTCAGCGGCCCCGGACCGGGCACCCCCCCGGCCACGACCGGGGCGTCCCTGACGGGCAGGGGCAGTGAGCCGGGACTGGGCCGGGCTCCGGACCTGCGCTCGGGGCCGCACTAGGGGCCGCACTAGGGGCTGCGCTCGGGGGCGGGTCAGGGCGAGGTCAGGGTGGTCACCTCATCCCGGGGCCGGGTTTGATCAACAGACTTGTCGCCATGAAATCACTTGTTGTGGCTCCGGTCCTGGTCGGCGCGTACGGCGTCGCCCGCATCGCCGACGGACTCGACGGGAGCCGCGGGCCCGGCCTGGCCTGGACCGTGGGGCACCTGTGCTTCCTGGCCGCGTTGGTGCTCTTCGTGCAGATCTTCGGGCGGCTCCGGGCGATGGCCGGTGGCGGCGTGGTGGCCACGGCGGGATACGCCGCAGGGCTCATCGGGGCGCTGGCGCTGGCCGCGCAGTTCACGATCGACCTGGTGGTCGGCTTCCTGTCCGCCGATCATGACGCGATGGGGCCGCGCTTCGAGGCCGTCAAGGCGATCCCGGGCGTCGAGCCGGTCGTGTACACCGTCGTCCCGTTGCTGTTCTACGTCGGCATGGTCGTGCTGGTGGCCCGGCTCGCCGCGGGGCGGCGGGTGCCGTGGTGGAGCGCGGTGCTGGTGCTCGTGCAGGCCGTGCTCCCGCTGGTGAGCAAGGACCTGATCCCGCTGGGCGCGGCCCTGCTCCTGCTGGCCTTCGTGCCGCTGCTGCGCCTGCGGCCCGCGCGGCCGGCCGTGGCCGCGCGAAGCCCGTTCTGAGCCTGCTCCCGTACGAACCGCGCCCTGCAGAACAGGGCCTCTGAAACACGGGCCTCACGAAGAAGGCCCTACAGAACAGCGCCCTTTAGAGCCGACGTCAGAGACGGGGTCAGAGGCGGGGGCGGGCGCCGAGGTTGGAGATGCACTTGGCGGCGAGGGCGTTGCCCGCCGCCAGCGCCTCGGCGGCCGGCTTGCCGTCCAGCCAGACCGGCAGGAAACCGGCGGTGAAGGCGTCACCGGCGCCCGTGCCGTCCACGATCCGGTCGACGACCTCGGCGGGCGCCCGGACCGGCTCGGGACGGTTGTTGGAGAACCAGAGCGAGCCCTCGGCGTTGAGCTTGATCACGACCTGGGGGAACCAGGCGGTCAGCACCTTGGCCGCCGCGGCGGGGTCGTCCCTGCCGGTGAGCACCTTGGCCTGGTCGGTGTTGGCGAACAGCAGCTTCGCGCCGTCGGTCCACTCGAGGAAGGGTTCGGCGCCGGTCCGCTCCAGCGGGGCGGAGGAGGCGCAGTCCACCGAGATCGACATGCCGGACCGCCGGGCCATGTCGAGCGCGGCGAGGCCGGCGTCGCGCGAGCCCTCGTTGATCAGCGTGTAGCCCGACATGTGCAGGTGGCCGCCGCCGCCGAACAGGTCGCGCGGCAGGTCCTCGGGGGACAGCGCGGCGTTGGCGCCGGGGTCGGACAGCATGGTCCGCTCGCCCTTGTGGGTGACGAGCACGACGCAGGTGCCGGTCGGCCGCTCGGGGTCCATGACGAGGCGGGCGTCCACGCCGTAGCCCATGAGCTCCATGTCGCGGTTGCGGCCCGTGATGTCGGCGCCGCGGCGGCCGATGAAGGCGACCTCCGAGCCCTCCACGGCGAGCCAGGAGGCGATGTTGGCGCCGGAGCCGCCACCGTGCATGGTCACGACGGCCGGGGTGTCGCTCGCCCTGGCAAGAGGGAATTTCGCGCGAGCGACCGCGTCCGTCATGAGATCGCCCACCACGACGACCCGCGTCATGATGTCACCACCTTGCCAACTGCTTGTGGAGGTGAGCCATGCCCATGGAGGGGTGGCGTCCTCTCCGTGCTGTGAGGCTGACGTCCAGAAACCTAACAGCTTCCAGGGGCGTCGTGGGGTGGAGAGCGGACAGACGGGCACAGTCGATGCACAAGCGTTGCCCAACTTGCCACGTCAGGGCTGGTAGATCCCTTATAGGCGAATCCGGAAAGCGGATCGGTGAGTCGTAAGGAATGTCTCAATCCAGGCGAAGCCGGACGCGGCTAGCCTCGATTGCGTGCACCCTCAGTACCCCGCCCACTGGGAGGCGGACGTCGTGCTGTCCGACGGCGGCACCGCTCACGTCCGCCCGATCAGGCCGGACGACGCCGACATGCTGCGCTCGTTCTACTCGCGCCTGTCCGCGGAGTCCATCTACTTCCGGTACTTCGGGCCGCGCCCCCGCCTGACCGACAAGGACGTGGTCTGGTTCACCAACGTCGACTACGACAACCGGGTCGCCCTCATCGCCACGATCGGCACCGAGATGGTCGCGGTCGTACGGTATGACCGGGTGCAGCCGCGCGACCACGCCGAGGTGGCCTTCCTGGTAGAGGACGCCCACCAGGGCAGGGGCGTGGCCGCGGTGCTGATGGAGCACCTGCGGGCCGCCGCCCGCGAGCGCGGGATCAAGACCTTCATCGCCGACGTGCTGCCGGGCAACCACCGGATGATGGGCCTGTTCCGCCAGGCCGGCTACACGGCGCAGAGCCAGTTCGAGGACGGCGTCGTGCGCATGACGCTCGACCTGTCCAGCACCGAGACCGCGCTGGAGGTCCGGCTCGCCCGCGAGCACCGCGCCGAGGCACGCTCGATCGCCCGCCTGCTGACGCCCGAGTCGGTCGCGGTCATCGGTGCGAGCCGCGAGCCGGGCGGGATCGGCCAGACGGTCCTGCGCAACCTGCTCGCCGCCGACTTCACCGGCCCCGTCTACCCCGTCCACCGGCACGTACGGGCCGTGGCCGGCGTGCGGGCCTACCGCAGCGTGTCGGCCATCGACGGCGAGGTGGACCTCGCGGTGCTGGCGGTCCCCGCCGAGGGCGTGCTCGAACTGGTCGAGGAGTGCGCGGAGAAGGGCGTGAAGGGCCTGGTCGTGGTCTCCTCCGGATTCGGCGAGACCGGGCCCGAGGGCCGGGCCCGCCAGGAGGAGCTGGTCCGCATCGCCCGCGCGTACGGCATCCGGGTGGTCGGGCCCAACTGCCTGGGCATCGCCAACACCGACCCCGCCGTACGGCTCAACGCGACGCTCGCGGCGACCCTGCCGGGGCGGGGGAGGGTCGGGTTCTTCAGCCAGTCGGGCGCGCTCGGCACCGCCCTGCTGCAACGGGTGGCGCAGCGCGGCATGGGCATCTCGACGTTCGTCTCGGCGGGCAACCGGGCCGACGTGTCCGGCAACGACCTCCTCCAATACTGGGAGGAGGACCCGGCGACCGACGTGATCCTGCTCTACCTGGAGTCCATCGGGAACCCGCGCAAGTTCACCCGGCTGGCCCGGCGGATCTCCCGCTCGAAGCCGATCGTGGTGGTCAAGTCGCGCGGCGTCCCCGGCGGGCACCGCGCGCCCGTGCTCGCGCTGCCCGACACCGCGCTGAGCTCGCTGTTCGCGCAGGCCGGGGTCATCCGGGTGGACGACCTGGTCCAGCTCTTCGACGTCGGCCAGCTCCTGGCGCACCAGCCGCTGCCTGCCGGGCCGCGGGTGGGGGTGGTCGGCAACTCCGACGCGCTCACGCTGCTCGCGGAGGAGGCGTGCGCGGACGCCGGCCTGCAGCCGGGCGTGCCGGTGAACCTCGGCGCCCGCGCCGGCGCCGCCGAGTTCGCCGCGGCCCTGCGGAGCGTCCTGCCGCAGGTGGACGCCGCCGTCGCGATCTACATGCCGCCCATCCCAGGAGACTGCCGCGAGGTGGCCGAGGCGCTGCTGGAGGTCGCGCGGGAGTCGGGCAAGCCGGTGCTGGCGACCTTCCAGGGCGCGCTGGGCATGCCGGTCGAGCTGCGGGTGACGGACGGCCCCGGCGACGACTCCCCCCAACGCGGGTCGATCCCGTCGTACCCCGCCCCGGAGGAGGCGGTTCGCGCGCTGGCACACGTCGTGCGGTACGCCCAGTGGCGCAGGCAGCCGCCCGGCACGGTCCCGACCGTCGAGGGGATCGACACCGCCGCGGCGCGGGAGATCGTCGCCGCCGCCCTGGCAGGCAAGGACGCGGCCGGTGAGGCATCCGGCGGGGGTGGTGCGGCAGGCGAGGGTGCGGTCGACAGGGGTGCGGCAGGCGAGGGTGCGGTCGGCAGGGGTGCGGCCGGTGAGGGGACGGTCGGCAGGGGTGCGGCCGTCGAGGAGCGGGAGATCGACGCGACCGCGCTGCTGGCCTGCTACGGCATCGAGGTCTGGCCCGCGTACGTCGCCGCCGACGCCGAGGAGGCCGTCGCCGCCGCCGAGCGGATCGGCTGGCCCGTGGTGGTCAAGTCGGCCGACCCGGAGGACGCCCGCCGCGCCGGCACCGTCCGCATCGGCCTCACCGAGCCCGCCGGGGTCCGGCAGGCGTACGCCGACCTCGCCGCGCTCCTCGGGCCGGGCACGCCGCTCGCGGTGCAGCGCATGGCGCCGCAGCCCTCGGTGCCCACGGTCGTCGGCGTGACCCAGGACCGCTATTTCGGCGGGGTCGTCACGTTCGGCCTCGGCGAGGTCACCGCCCGGCTGCTCGGCGACCAGGCGTACCGGCTCGCGCCGCTCACCGCCGAGGACGCGGCGGGGCTGGTGCGGTCGGTCCGCGCCGCGCCGTTGCTGTTCGGCGAGTACGGCTACCAGGCGGTGGCCGTGGAGGCGCTGGAGGACCTGCTGGTGCGGGTGGGACTGCTCGCCGACGCCCTGCCCGAGGTGGCCAGGATGGACCTCGACCAGGTCCTCGTAGGCGCGTCCGGGGTGGCCGTGCTGGGGGCGCGGGCCGTCCTGCGGCCCGTCACTGCGCTGCGCCCCGACGTCGGCCCCCGTCGCCTGAGCTGACCGGCGCGATGATCGACGCCTGAGCCGATCGGCCCGGCGTCACGCCGTGGGCGGAAAACCCGTCCCGTCGGGGTGTGAAACAGGTGTCCCTTACAGGGCAGGATGGACCCATGAGGGAAACCCGAGTCTCCGCCGCGGGCTTGCGCGAGGCCATAGATCGCAGCGGCTACTACCCGGATCTGGTGGCCGACGCCGTCGACTCCGCGCTCGGCAACGAGCCGGTCACGGCGTACGTCGTGCATCACGAGGCCACGTTCGACCCGGCGATGGAGGTGCGCAGGCACGTCACGGTCCTGGTCCTTTCGCCCACCCGGCTGCTGGTGTGCCACACCGACGAGCACCCGCCCGCCGAGGGCATGCCCGCCTCGCACGCCTCCACGACGACCGAGGCGGTGAGGCTCAGCCGCATCCAGTCGGTCGCCGTGACCAGAGTCGTGCCCGACCCCGCGGCGTACGCACCGGGCGTTCCCCCGACGGAGGTCACGCTCACGATCGGGTGGGGCGCGATCTCCCACGTCGATCTCGAACCGGCGACCTGCGGCGACGAGAACTGCGAGGCCGACCACGGCTACACCGGCGCGATCACGGCCGACGACCTGTCCCTGCGGGTCAGCGAGGCGGCCGACGGTCCCGAGGCCGTCACCCACGTGCTGACGTTCGCGAAGGCGCTGTCGGAGGCCACCGCCAAGGCGGCGACCACCTGACCGTTCCCCCTTGAGTCCCCCTTGAGCCGACGGGGAGGTGACGTGATCGATCCCCAGCCCTCGGGGGCTCCGCCCGGGGAGCCCACCATGGAGTCGCCGGTCGCGCCCGTGCCGTACGTGCCCGCGTACGGCACGGCCTCCCTGGCCGACCTGCCGGGCTCGCTGCTCGCCTCCCTCGGGCTGCCGACCGGCAACACGCTGGCGCTCGAGCCGGCCTCCCGGGTGTGCCTGTTCCTCGTGGACGGTCTCGGGGCCGAGCTCCTGGCCGCGCACCCCGGTGCCGCGCCGTTCCTCTCGGCCCATCTGCGCCGGACGCTCACGGCCGGCTTCCCCTCCTCGACCACGACCAGCCTGACCACCCTGGGCACCGGCGCCACTCCCGGGGAGCACGGCATGGTCGGCATCCAGATGGCCGTCCCGGGAGAGGGGCGGTTGTTCAACTGCCTGCGCTGGACGGTCCCCGGTCTGCCGATCGACCCGAACGTCTGGCAGCCCGCGCCGACCGTCTACCAACGCATGGCGGCGGCAGGCGTCGAGCCCGTTTACGTGGCGCCCGCGTCGTTCGACGGCACCGGGCTCACCCGCGCCGTCTACCGGGGCATGCGCTACTGGGCCGCCGAGAGCCCGGACGAGCGCGTCGAGGCCGTACGGCACGCGCTGCGCGAGACCGCGTTCGTCACCGTCTATTACGGCGACGTCGATCGCGCGGGGCACGTCAGCGGGTGGGGCGGCCGCGAGTGGCTCGAACAGCTCGCCATCGTGGACCGCATGGCCGAGCGCATCGCCGAGGCGCTGCCGCCGGGCGCGGCGCTGTACGTCACGGCCGACCACGGCATGATCAACGCTGCCGACAAGGTGGACGTGGATCTCCGTCCCGATCTGCTGGAGGGCGTGCTCATGCTGGGCGGGGAGGCCCGCGCCCGCCACGTCTACACCGCTCCGGGCGCGGCCTCCGCGGTGCTGGAGACCTGGCGGGAGGCCCTGCGCGGGCGGGCCTGGGTGGTCACCCGCGAGGAGGCCGTCTCGGCGGGCTGGTTCGGCCGCAGTGTCCGGCGCGAGTGGCTCGGCCGCATCGGCGACGTCGTGGCCGTGCCGTACGGCGAGTGCGTGATCGTGGCCTCGGCCGGGGAGCCGGTGGAGGCTTCCCTGATCGGGTATCACGGCTCGCTGACCCCCGCCGAGCAGAACATCCCGCTTGTAGAGATTCGCCGCTGACGCTGGTGCGGCCGTGGCGCTGCCGCCCCTGCGAGAGCCGCCGCCGATCCACATGCCCTTTGATCATCAGTCTGGACTGCGCAGTTTTGGGTGTACAGTCTGGACTGTCTTTCTTTGGGAGTGTGCCATGAGCGATGCCGTCTCTGAGGCGGCGGCGCAGGCGGCCGGCGACGTCTGGGTGGCGGTCAGCCGGCTCGTCCGCAGGCTGAGAGAGCTCGACACAGCGGGAGACCTCAGCCCCGGACAGGTCTCCGTGGTGGTGCGGCTGTTCAAGCACGGCCCGGCGTCGGCCAGTGAGCTGGCCGCGGCCGAGCGGGTCAGGCCGCAGTCGATGGCGGCGATCGTCCAGGCACTGGAACGGGCCGGGCTGGTCGAACGCCACCGCGATCCCGAGGACGGCCGGCGTCAGCTCGTCACGCTGACCGAATCGGGACGCGAGCGCCGCCTGGACGACCGGAGGGCGCGTGAGGCGTGGCTGGCACGGGCGCTGCAGGCACACTGCACCGAGGCGGAGCTGCGCACGATCATCGAGGCGATGGCGCTGCTGGACGCCGTGGCTCAATCGTGACCGGCCCAGTCGTAGCCGGGTCAGCGGTATCCGCGCCAGCGGTGTTCAAGCCGGTCGTGTCCGGGTCGGCGGTGTTCAAGCCGGTCGTGGGCGGGGCCGTTCGTGAACAGGGCACCGTCGTGGTCGGGCCGGAAGTGGCCGGGGCGGTTGTGCCAGCGCCGGTCGTGTCCGGGTCGGCGGTGTCCGAGGCTGAAGGGTCCGGGCAGGTCGCGGTCGGGGCCGTTCGTGAACAGGGCACCGTCGTGATCGGAGTCCGGGCATGACGCGCGTTGCCGCCGTCTTCCGGGTGGGACGCCGATCGGACTCCGGCGGCTTCGACCGCAGGCTGATCGTCCCGATGATCCTGGGCTCGATCCTCAACCCGATCAACTCGTCGATGCTGGCGGTGGCACTCGTGCCGATCGGCCGCTGGTTCCACGCCTCGCCCGCGCAGACGGCGTGGCTGGTGACGGGGCTCTACCTCGCCACAGCGGTCGGCCAGCCGGTCATCGGGCGGCTGGTGGACACCTTCGGCCCGCGGCCGCTCTACCTGACCGGCACGGCACTCGTCGGCGTCGCAGGGCTGCTCGGCGTGCTCGCGCCCACCCTCGGCGTACTGATCGTGTCCCGCGTCCTGCTCGGGATCGGAACCTCCGCCGCCTATCCCGCCTCGATGTTTCTACTGCGGGCCGAGGCCGACCGCACCGGCATGCGAAGTCCCAGCGGCATCCTGGCGGCGCTGTCGATCTCCAACCAGGTCATCGTGGTCATCGGGCCGACCCTGGGCGGCCTGCTCATCGGAGCGGGCGGCTGGCATCTCATCTTCGCCGTCAACGTGCCGCTCTCGGCCGCCTGCCTCGTCCTCGGCGCGCGGCGGCTGCCCCGCGGCTCCTCGGCCGCCCGGCGCGGCGGGGGACTGGACGTGCTCGGCATGGCGCTGTTCGCCGGCACGCTCACGGCGTTCATGACGTTCCTGATGAACCCGGCGTGGGACCTCTGGTGGCTGCTCGTGGTCGTCGTGATCGCCGGCACCTGCTTCGCCGTACGGGAACTGCGGACCGCCCAGCCGTTCCTCGACCTGCGGGTGCTGGGCGGCAACCCGCCGCTGCTGGCCACCTACGGCAGGCAGTGGCTGGCCTTCACGACCTCCTACGCCTTCATGTACGGCTTCCCGCAGTGGCTGCAGGACAGCCGGTCGCTCGGCCCCTCGGCCGCCGGGCTGCTGCTTCTGCCCATGTCGGCGACGGCCATCGCCGTGACCGCCCTCACCGGCCGCCGCCCCGAGGTGCGCGGCAAGCTCGCCGTGGGCGCCGCGGCGCAGATCGCCGCCTGTGTCGCGCTGCTGACGGCCGGCTCCGGCAGCCCGATATGGCTGCTGGCGCTGACCGGCGCGTTCGTCGGCGTCTCGCAGGGCCTCAACGGGCTGGCCAACCAGAACGCGCTGTACGCGCAGGCCGACCCGGCCCGCATGGGGTCCTCAGCCGGGCTGCTCCGCACGTTCGGATATCTCGGCGCGCTGAGCGCCTCGGCCTCCAACGCGACCTTCTACCGGGATGGCGCGACCACAACCGGGCTGCACGAGCTGAGCCTGCTTCTGCTGGGCGTCTCGGCGCTGCTGCTGGTCGGCACCCTCGTCGACCGGTCGCTACGGCGCGTCGGCCGCACCTGACCATCCCGGCCCATCCACCAGGGCCCATCCAGCCGGGCGCATCTCATCAGTGCCCATATCCCATCAGGGCCATCCATCAGAAAGGGAGCTTTCCCATGCCCGTGACCACGCTCGACCCCAGGACCGCGCTCGTCGTCGTCGACCTCCAGAAGGGCATCTTGGCCATACCCGGCGGCCCGCACTCCACGAGCGACGTGCTCGCCCGGACGGTGCGGCTGGCCGAGGCATTCCGGGCGCGCGACCTGCCGGTCGTCCTGGTGCGCGTCACCGGAGCGGCCGACGGCGCGGACGCCGTCCCGGGACGCACCGACCTGCCGCGCGCCGGGCAGGCCCGGCCCGACGGATGGGACGAGATCGCCGACGACCTGGCCGGGCACCCAGGCGACATCGTCGTCACCAAGCGCAACTGGTCGGCCTTCTACGGCACCGACCTCGACCTGCATCTGCGCCGCCGCCGCGTCACCCAGGTCGTGCTGACCGGAGTCGCCACGAGCATCGGAGTCGAGTCGACCGCGCGTGCCGCCCACGAGCACGGATACAACGTCACCCTGGCGACCGACGCCATGACCGACCTCGACCCGGAGGCCCACCGCAACAGCATCGAGAAGATCTTCCCGCGTCTCGGTGAGACCGGCACGACGGCTGACATTCTCGGCCTGCTCGCCGCGACCGGGTCCTGAGCCGCGCGGCCCCTGCCTGCTTCGCAGCGCGCTCTTTCGCCTTGGCACGTCGGACCCTGCCTGCCGCCGCACGGTGGACGCCGCCGGCTTGGCACAATGGCTGCGGCACCGTCCGGCAGGGGCGCGAAGGCAAGGGGATGGCATGAGCCCGCTGATCACTCCTGAGGAGCTCGCCGCGATCGGCGACGCCTCGATCCTCGACGTTCGCTGGCGGCTGGGCGGGCCGCCCGGCATCGAGGCGTACCACGAGGCGCACATACCCGGCGCGGTCTTCTGCGACCTCGACGCCGACCTCGCAGCCCCGGCCGGGCCCGCCGGACGGCATCCGCTGCCCACGCCGGAGGCGTTCCAGGAGGCGATGCGCCGCCTCGGAGTGTCCGAGGGCCGGCCGGTGGTCGTCTACGACGACGCCGACTCGACGGCGGCGGCCAGGGCCTGGTGGACGCTGCGTTACTTCGGCCACGGCGACGTACGCGTGCTCGACGGCGGGCTGCGGGCCTGGACCCGGGCCGGGCTCCCGTTGACCAAGGACGAGGCTCCCGTCCCGCCGGGCGACTTCACCGCGCGGCCGGGCGGGATGCCGGTGCTCGACGCCGACCAGGCCGCCGCGCTGGCGTCCGACGGCGTGCTGCTCGACGCCAGGGCGGCCGAGCGCTACCGGGGCGAGGTGGAGCCGATCGACTTGGTCGCCGGGCACGTCCCCGGTGCGATCAGCGCCCCGACCTTCGAGAACGTCGAGCCCGGCGGCCGGTTCCACAACAGGGAGTTCCTCCGCGAGCGCTTCAACAGCCTCGGAGCGGTCGAGGGCGTGCCCGTCGGGGCGTACTGCGGATCGGGCGTCACGGCCGCCCACGAGGTGCTCGCGCTGGAGATCGCCGGCCTGCCGGCGGCCCTGTACGTCGGCTCGTGGTCCAACTGGGTCGCCGACCCCAGCAGGCCGGTCGCGACCGGCTGACCTCGGCGCTCGGCTGCAGAGCTGGGCCCCGGTACGTGTGACCCGGCTGGAGCGCACGCCCCAGAGGGATCGTGTGACCCGGCCATGCTGGGCACGGTTCCAGCACTCGACCCTGGCGCCTGTCCCGGGGCTTTGCTCGCGGGGTCGGCTCCGGTGCTCGTCTGGGTGCTCGGCTTCAGCGCTGGACACTGGCGCTCGTGCCGGAGATCGGCTCGCGGGGTCGGCTCCGGTGCTTGGCTTCGGTGCCGGACCCTGGCGATCGTCCCGGAGCTTGGCTCGCGCGCTTGGTTCCGCTGCTCGCCTGGCTGCTCGGCTTCATTGCTGGATCCTGATGCGCGTCCTGGAGCTTCGATCGCATGGCCGGCTGCGATGTTTGGCTTCGGTGCCGGATACTGGCGATCGTCCCGGAGCCAGCTCATGACGCCTGACTCCGGCACTGGGTCCTGATGCTGGTCCGGCGGCGGGCCGTCAGCTCGTGGCGAAGGGTTCGTCGCCGGCGCCGAAGCAGACGAAGCCTGGCACTGCCGTCTTCTCGGCGGCCTGGGCGAGCGCCTCGGCGGGGGAGCGGCCCTCGGCCAGCAGCGTGTGGAAGAGCGTCATGAGCGTTCGCGCCTCGTCGTCGCGCACCGGCACGACACCGGCCACCACGCACGCGGCGTCCCCGTTGCGGGCGGCGCTGTCGAGGAAGGCCCCGGCGAGGCCCAGCGCCGCGCCGTCCACCGGGGCGTGGGCCATCCCGGCGTCGCAGGCCGACAGCACGACGAGACGGGGGATCCGCCGCGCGGTCAGCAGGTCGTAGGCCATGAGCGGCCCGTCGTCGAGCGTGATCTGCGACAGCATGGGCCCGCGCGGGCTGAACATCCCGTGCGCGGCGATGTGGAGCACGTCGGCCTGCTCGATCGCGCGGAGCACCTCCGCCCTGGTCGCGCCGATGCGCCGCCCTCGAGTGTGCGCGGCGGCGACCATGTCGGCCTCGGCCTCGGCGTGATCGAGCCCCGGCCCCGCGAGCGACAGCACCAGAGGGGCTCCGGCCGGGCCTCGGCGTGAGGCGAGGCACACGGTGGCGTCGGCGGCCACCGACACCGGCCTGCCGCGTAGCGAGGGAAGCAGCGGCCAGGGCAGCGTGTACAACGCTCCGGTGGGCACGATCGTCACCGGGCTGCCGGGCGGGCTCCCCGCCAATGACAGGGTGCCTGGACCGGATAGGAGAACGTGGTCGAGCGCGTACAGCTCGCCTGCGAGTCCCTCGTCCACTGACATGGGAAAAGCATCCACGCCGCCTGGCGCATCCCGCAGAGTGCTGCGCCCGTAGTCAAGCGGAGCGTCGGGTGGGGTGTCGCGCCTGGGGCCGGGCGGGGTGTTGCGCCCGGGGCCGAGTGGGGTCCCGTGCATGGGGTTGGGCGGGGTGTTGTGCTCGGGGTTGAGCAGGGTGTTGTGCTCGGGGCCGAGCGGAGTGTTGCGCTCGGGGTAGGGCAGGGCGTCGTGCTCGGGGCCGAGCGGAGTGTTGCGCTCGGGGTAGGGCAGGGTGTTGTGCTCTGGGCCGAGTGAGGTCCTGTGCATGGGGTTGGGCTCGGGATTGCGCCCGGGGCGGGGCAGGGTGTCGAGCAGGGCACGGCGGCGCAGGCCATACCTGATGCGCACGGTCGCCTCCACTGCCGCCTGGTAGCTGCCGAGGAACCGCAGCGTGCATCCCCCTGAGCCGGCCGTGACGGCGAACAGGTCGTCGCCGCGCCGTACGAGCTCCACGAGCAGCCCGGATCCGGCGGGTGGGTTGCCGTGCGGCCCGGACCCGGTCGGCATGCTGCCGTGTAGCAGCGGCGCGGGAACCGGGGCGCCGCGCACGACCGCCCGCCACCGTTCGGCCCATTCGAGCACGGTTCGGGCATCGCCCGTCCGTCGGGCCCGGTCGAGGGCGATCTCCAGGCCGAGCGCGGCGAGGTCCTCGGCCGGCCGTGCCGCGTGCACCCGCAGCTCCGCGTCCCGCGCCGCGTCACTGTCGCGCGGACCGGCCGCGTCACCGATGGGACCTGCCGCGTCACCATGCGGACCGGCGGTGTCGCCGTGCGGACCGGCCTGGTCATCGAGTGGACCGGCGTCGCCGGGGGAGTGCACGGCCTCGATTCCTCGGGCCGCGGCAATCAGGGCCTGATCGAGGTCCCCGTCCAACCGATGCCGCATCGCCACCGCGTGCCAGCGTACGAGCGGGCGGGTGGCGGTGGCGGCGTGGTCGAGCTGGGCGCGGGCCTGCGTGATCGCGCCCAGCCGTACGGCCGCCGCCGCGGCGGTGAGCCGCAGCGCGGCCGAGGCAGCAGGCCATCCGCACACCGCGAGCTCGCCGGCGCAGGCGACCAGATCGGTGACCAGGCTCTCGGCGTCCGACGCCTCGTGCGCGGGTGCGTCCGGTGGTGCGGGTGTCTCCGCGAGGCGGGCGCGCAGGACGACCTCCCTGGCCAGGGGCAGCCAGGCCGTCCTGCCCTGGGCGTCCAGCTCCGCGAGCGCCGTACGCGCCGTCGCCGCGGCCAGCGTGGCGTCCCCGGCGAGGAGCGCGGCCTGGGCGAGCAGCAGCCGTGCGCCGGGCACCGCCGCCTGCGCCCCGGCCGCCACCAGTTCGGGGACGGCCTGTTCGAGCAGCGTGCGTGCCTCACCGGGCATGCGCGCGGCCAGCAGCGCTTCGGCGAAGTCCGTGCGCATCACCGCGAGCCGTTCAGGAAAGCCGAAGAGGGTCGCCTCGGCCGCCTGGTATCGCGCGAAGGCGGCGGCGATGTCGCCGCGCCGGGCGGCCACGAACGGCAGGTTGCCCTCCGCCAGCATCGCGACGTGGTCCAGGCCGGCCGACCTCGCGAGCCGGGCGCACTCCGCGAGATCGGCCTCGGCCTCGGCATACCGCTCACGGTAGGCGTGCGCGAGGCCACGGTTGAGCAGCCCGCCCGCCCTGAAGTGGGCGTCGTCGCCCAGCAGGCCGATCGCCCGGTCGCAGTGCCGTACGGCCTCCTCGTGCCGTCCCAGCAGGATCAGGGCGACCGACCGCTGCACGCCGAGCCTCGCGAGGTCCGCTCCCGAGAGGTCCCGTTCGGCGAGGTCGGCGAGGCGCAGCCCGCCCTCGGGGTCGCCGAGCTGGGCCCGCACGGTGACGAGCGACATCCGGGCCTGCGCCACCCGGCGCGGAAACCCGCGCCCCGCCGCGATCGCCTCTTCCAGCCGCTCTCCGGCGAGCTCGAGGTCGCCCAGCTCGCGGGCGGCCAGCGCGGTCGCGCGCAGCGCCACCGACGCCGCCTCGCCGTACGCGCCCGCGGGTCCCGGCCACCCGGCCAGGTCCAGTACGGCTCTCGCCTCCACGAGGGCCAGCCGGGGGTCGGTCGCGGAGAGCCGTACGGCAGCCTCGGCCCTGCCGAGCAAATCGACGCCGTGCGGATCGATGGCGTGCGGATCGATGGCGTGCGGATCGACGCCGTGCGGATCTACGTCCAGCGAGTCCCCGGGCGGAGTCATGGGTGCACGTGGATCCAGCGGGTGAAGACGGGCGGGTGGCCGGGCCGGTGGCAGACGACGCTGACCCAGCCAGGCGGCAGGCCGGCCACCGCGAAGTGGCCGCTGCCGGAGGGCGTACGGACCTTGGCGATGTGCGGCGTCCGCACTTCGACCGTGGCATCCGGCCCGGGGGCGGGGGACACCTGACCGGCCACCTCCATACGCCCTCCGGTGACGGTCGTCTCGACGTCGATGACCAGGCCATCGGCACTGAACCGGCGGACACCGGCCTGCGCGGTCCCGGGCCGCGTCGTCTCGCCCTGTGCCGTCTCGGGCTGCGCGCGTTCGGCCTGTGCGTGTTCGTCTTGTGCCGTTCCGGCATCGGCGGCGGAGCGAGCCCCCGGCGGCACGGGAAGGTCGACCGGCCCGGCGGGCACGCCTCCGGGCACCCGCAGGCCGAAGACCGCGCGGGCGGCGGCCGACACGCCTTCCGGCACCGGGTCGGCGCCCGCTCCCATGCGCAGGGCCGCCAGCAGGTATTCCTCCCTCACGATGCGTCCTCCTCTTCCACAAGAGCGCGCAGGCGGGCCATGCATCGGGCCCGGGTGGGGCCGATGCTGCCGATCGGCAGGTTCAGACGGACCGCTATCTGGGCGTACCGCGCCTCGGGGTGGAGCACGTAGAGGCGGATGAGCGACCGGCACGGCTCACCGAGCAGGTCGAGCCTGCGCCACACCTGCCTGCCGAAGTCGGCGTCCACCACCGCAGCGGTCGGGTCGGGCAGTGCCGTGTCGGGCACGTCCAGGTCGGAGACCACCTCCCCGCGTGCCCTGCGGCTGAGCCGGGCGGCCTCGTGCCGGGTCGTGGTGACGAGCCAGGCGCCGATCCGTTCGGGGTCGCGGATCGTGTCCGCGCTCTCCACGAGCCGGAGCCATGCACCCTGTACGGCGTCGGCCGCGTCGGCGGTGCTCAGCCCGAACGCCCGGGCGACCGCCCACATCCTGCCGTCGAATCGGGCGACCAGGTCCTCCCAGGCGGCCTGGTCGATGGTGGCGAAGGAGTTGTCTGTCGTCATCCGTCACTCTGCGCGCTCGGGGGAAAGCGTATGGTGACGAGAACCTTACCGATCCCCGCTCGTCACGACCACCCCGAGATTCGCGACCCGCCTGTCGCCGTCGAGCAGGCGGCGTACGGCCTCCGCCGGCGGCACCTTCCGGCACAGGCGGGCGAGCGCGCCGGTGACGACGGCGGCGGCGAACGAGGTGCCGCTCCAGGTGGCGTAGCCGTGGAAGTCGCCGAACTCGAGGAAGCTGCTCGTCAGCCCGACACCCGGGGCCCAGACGTCCACCCATGGGCCGTACGCGGAGAACTCGGCCCTGTTGTCGCCGTCGAGTGCGCCGACCGCGACCACGCCGGGCAGTGCCGCGGGCCAGAAGGGACGTGACGACGCGGTGTTGCCCGCGCACGCGACGACGGCGGGGAAGCCCGCGAGCGCCTCGGCCAGCCCGAGGGGCGGCGCGTCGTCGAAGGTGTGCCCGCCGAAGGAGAGGTTCACCACGTCGGTCCGGCCGTCGCGCAGCACGGCGAGCGCCCGCAGCAGCGCCGCCTGGTCGCTGACGCCGTCGCTGTCGAGGAGGCGGAGGACGCGCAGCCGTACGCCGGGCGCGTGCCGCAGGATCAGCCCGGCCACGAACGTGCCGTGTCCCGCCTGCCGGTCGCGCACGCCGTCGCCGTCCGCGTCGGGCGTCTCGGCGATGTCGTCGTCGTACCACCGTGCCATCCAGGGGTGCGGCGCCAGGCCGGTGTCGAGGACCGCGGCGACGACCTCGCCCGGCTCACCCGGCTCGTACGGCGGGGCCGCCGCGGGTGCGGGCGGCCCGCCGGGCCCGCCGAAGAACAGCGGCTGGCCGGAAAGGACATGGTTGGGGGAGGCGGCGTGCCCGCGGTCGCGGAGCGTGGCCGTCAGGTCGATCACGTCGGTGCCCGGCGGCAGCCGTACGCGGTGGACCCGGCCGGTGCCCGGAAGGGGCTCGGAGGCCAGTGCCCACCGGGAGACGGCGGTGGGAGAGGAGGTCAGGAGTTCGTCGGGCCGGATCAGGGCGGGCCGTCCGGGGAGGGGTTCGACGAGCCGGCTGCGCATGGGAAAGCCTTTCCGTATTGATTACGGAGCGTGTCCTTCCCGAATTGGTTGGTCGCCAAGCACCAATCGGTATGACCCCCCTCTGGTGCCAGGCTGCAACGGACGGTAGTCTCTCCTACAGTCATCCAACCGTGATCATTCCAAGTATGAGGCCGTTGGGGAAGGCGCACCTCATGCGAATTGGGAGGTCCGGTGGCTGCTGCTCGTGGCGTCCTGTACGTCCACTCGGCTCAGCCTGCGCTGTGCCCGCACATCGAGTGGGCCGTCGCAGGCGTTCTTGGCGTACCCGTCGACCTGACGTGGACCGCCCAGCCCGCCGCGCCCGGGACCCTGCGGGCCCAGGCGGAGTGGGAGGGGCGTCCCGGCACGGCGGCGGCGATCACGTCCTCACTCATGGGCTGGCAGCGCATCCGGTTCGAGATAACCGAGGACGCTTCACCGGGTGTCGACGGCTCCCGGCACGCCTACACGCCGACGCTCGGCGCGTTCACGGCGGTCGTCGGCGCGAACGGGGACATCCTGATCCCCGAAGACCGCCTGCGCAACGTGATGCTGATGGCCGCCCAGGGCCGGGTCGTCCTGGAAGAGGAGCTCGACCGCCTGCTCGGCAAGCAGTGGGACGAGGAACTGGAGTCGTTCCGCTACGCGGGCGAGGGCGCGCCGGTGCGCTGGCTGCACGCGGCCGTCTGATCCTGTGCCACCGCGGTCTCAGCCCTGCGCCGCGGTGGCCTGAATCCTGCGCCGCGGTGGTCTGTTTTGCGCGGATCGTGATAACAACGCGCGGGTGCGCCTTATGAAAACCACATAGAAAGCCGCCTTTTTCGCAGATATACCGGGACTCATCCACGTCCGCACCCCCCGACGCGGACCCGAGGAGGAGCCCATGAGCGTTCTCGCCCGGCGGCTGGTCGTTGGCCACATGCGGGCCGTAGGAGTCGCTGGTGTCGATGTGGGTGACGCCGAGTTCCACGGCCCGGCGTAGCACGGCGAGCGCGGTGGCGTGGTCACGCGGCGGGCCCTACACCCCCGGGCCGGGCAGTTGCATCGCCCCATACCCGAGCCGCCGGCCGGCCGGCCCGTCACCCAGTCGCAGGACGCCGCCGGCGAGGCCGTGAGAACCAGCGGAATCGTCAAGTAGCGGATATCCGCCGCGAGAGAACGCGAAAGCGCCGGTCCCCGCGTTCAGGGACCGGCGCTTCCGGTGCGTCGTCCGAAAGGCGTCCTCAGATAGGCGCCGCCAGAGGGGCGTCGTCAGAGGGGCGTCGTCAGAGGGGGATGTTGCCGTGGGCGCCCCGGGCCGGGGTGGCCTGGGCGAGCACCCGGGCGATCATGCCGCGCGTCTTGGCCGGCTCGATCACCTCGTCGATCACGCCGAGGTCGAGGGCGCGCTGGAGGCCGCCCGCCGTCTTCTCGTGCTCCTCGGCCAGCCGGGCCTCGAGCGCGGAGCGCTCCTCCTCGGGAGCGGCGGCCAGCTCGCGCCGCTTGAGGATGCGCACCGCGGCGACCGCGCCCATGACCGCCACCTGGATGTCCGGCCAGGCGAACACCCGGGTCGCGCCGAGCGAGCGGGAGTTCATCGCGATGTAGGCCCCGCCGTACGCCTTGCGGGTGATGAGCGTGATGCGGGGCACGGACGCCTCGGCGAACGCGTGCAGCAGCTTCGCGCCGCGCCGTACGATCCCGTCGTGCTCCTGGCCGACCCCGGGGAGGTAGCCGGGCACGTCCACGAGCACCACCAGCGGCACCCCGAAGGCATCGCACATCCGGACGAACCGGGCGGCCTTCTCCGCGGAGGCGGAGTCGAGGCAGCCGCCGAGCCGCATGGGGTTGTTGGCGATGACGCCGACCGTGCGGCCGCCGAGGCGGCCCAGGGTGGTGACGATGTTCGGCGCCCACTTGGGGTGCAGCTCCACGCCGGGCTCGTCGAGCAGCCCCTTGACCAGCGGGTGCACGTCGTAGGCGCGGCGGGGGTTGTCGGGGAGCAGGGTGCCGAAGTCGACCTCGTCCACGTCGTCGCGCACCCGGCCCTGGTGGCCGAGCAGTACGGCGAGCTGGCGGGCCCGCAGCATCGCCTCGGGCTCGTCCTTGGTGACGACGTGGACGACGCCGCTGCGCTTGCTGTGCGGCTCCGGACCGCCGAGGGAGGCCATGTCGGTCTCCTCGCCGGTCACGCTGCGCACGACGTCCGGACCGGTGACGAAGATGCGGCCGCTGTCGGCGAGGATCACGATGTCGGTCAGGGCGGGGCCGTACGCGCCGCCGCCGGCCACCGGGCCGACCACGACGGAGATCTGGGGGACCAGGCCCGACGCCTTGGTCATGGCGGCGAAGACCCGGCCGACCGCGTGCAGGGACTCGGCACCCTCGGCGAGGCGGGCGCCGCCGGAGTGCCAGAGGCCGATGATCGGCACCCGCTCCCGCACGGCCACGTCGTAGGCGTGGACGATGTGCTCACAGCCCTCCGCGCCCATGGCGCCGCCCTGGACCCGGGCGTCGCTGCAGAACGCGACGACCGGCACGCCTTCGACGCGCCCGGACACCGCCAGCACGCCGCTCTTGTCCTCGGGGGTGATCGGCCGGATCGAGCCCTCGTCGAGCAGGTGGCCCAGGCGCACCAGGGGGTCACGGGGGTCGACGGCGGCGGCGTCGGCGGCGTCGGCCACCGTTCTGCTGTCCAGCACTGTCATTCGAGACTCCCTATGTCAAACCGTCGTGAAGGCCACGGCGACGTTGTGTCCGCCGAACCCGAAGGAGTTGTTGACCGCGGCGATCTGCCCCTCGGGGAGGTCACGCGGCTTGGCGCGCACGATGTCCACGTCGACGCCCTCGTCGAGGTCGTCCAGGTTGATCGTGGGCGGCACCACGCGCTCGGCCAGCGCCTTGATCGTGAACACCGACTCGATGCCGCCGGCGCCGCCGAGCAGGTGCCCGGTCATCGACTTCGTCGACGTGACGAGGGGATGCGATCCGATCGACTTCTGGATGGCCTGCGCCTCGATGACGTCGCCCGCGGGAGTGGAGGTGGCGTGCGCGTTGACGTGAAGGATGTCGCGGCCGGTCAGGTCCGCGTCGGTCAGGGCCTGGGTCATCGCCATCATGACGCCGCGGCCCTCGGGCTCCGGCTGGGTGATGTGGTGCGAGTCGGCGGACATGCCCAGGCCGGCCGCCACCGCGTAGATGCGGGCGCCGCGGGCCACCGCGTGCTCGTACGACTCCAGCACGACCAGGCCGGCGCCCTCGCCGAGGACGAAGCCGTCACGGCCCCGGTCCCAGGGGCGGGAGGCCCGCTCGGGCTCGTCGTTCCTCGTGGACATGGCCCGGGCCGCCGCGAAGGCCGCCATGTTCAGCGGGTGGATCGCGGCCTCCGTGCCGCCGGCGACCACGACGTCAGCCCGGCCGCTGCGGATCATCTCCATGGCGTAGCCGATGGCCTCGGCGCCGGACGCGCAGGCGGAGACGGTGGCGTGGACCCCGGCCATGGCGCCGAGCTCCAGGCCCACCCAGGCCGCCGGGCCGTTCGGCATGAGCATCGGAACGGTGAACGGCGACAGCCGCTGCCAGCCCTTCTCCTTGAAGGTGTCGTAGGCCGACAGCGTGGTGCCGATGCCGCCGATGCCGCTGGACACGCAGACGCCGAGCCGCTCGGAGGGAACCTCGGGGGCCCCCGCGTCCTGCCATGCCTGGCGGGCGGCGATCAGCGCGAACTGCTCACTGCGGTCGAGCCTGCGGGCCTCCGGCCGCGGCAGGACCTCGGCCGGATCGACGGCCGCGGTGCCGGCGAACTTCACCGGAACGGAGTCGACCCAGTCCTCGGTGAGCGGGCGGATGCCCGACCGCCCCTCGAGGAGCGCCGACCAGGTCGATGCGACGTCTCCACCGAGGGGCGTCGTCGCGCCGAGCCCGGTGACTACGACACGTACCCGGTCCTTACTCACTTGTCTGCACTCCTCTTGGTATCGGGGCGTGAAAGGGGGCCGGACGCGCCCTGTCGCCTCGCGGGAGGCGGGGCGGGCACGCCCGTGCGGCCGTGGAACTCAGGCCTGGATGAAGCTGATGACGTCCTTGACGGTCTTGAGGTTCTTGAGCTGGTCGTCGGGGATCTCGACGCCGAACTCGTCCTGGGCCGCGACGGCGATCTCGACCATGGAGAGCGAGTCGATGTCCAGGTCGTCCACGAAGCTCTTCTCCGGGGTGACCTCGTCGGCCGAAATGCCGGTGATCTCGTTGATGATCTTGCCGAGGCCCGCGAGGATCTCCTGCTCGGTCAGTGCCATGTCGCGATTACTCCTTGGATTTGCTGTCTTCCGGTTTCCTGGGTTGCCCCAGCTCTGTACGGCAGGCCGTACAAGTTCCTCAGGGGATCTCGATCACCTGGGAGGCGTAGGTGAGGCCGGCGCCGAAGCCCAGCAGCAGCGCCAGACCGCCCGACTGGACCTCGCCGCGCTCGATCATGCGCGAGAGCGCGAGCGGAATCGACGCGGCGGAGGTGTTGCCGGCGAGCACGATGTCCCTGGCGACGACGGCGTTGTCGGCGCCCAGCTTGCGCGCGATGGACTCGACGATCCGCAGGTTCGCCTGGTGGGGGACGAAGGCGGCCAGGTCGGAGGGGTCCACGCCCGCACGTTCGCAGGCGAGCCTGGCCACCGGGTGAAGCGCGGTGGTGGCCCAGCGGAACACCGTCTGGCCTTCCTGATAGAGGTAGGACCGGCGGTCCTTGACCTGGATGGCCTCGGCCTTGTCACCGGCGCTGCCCCAGGCCACCGGGCCGATGCCGGGCCGGTCGGAGGGGCCCACGACCGCGGCGCCCGCGCCGTCGGCGAAGATCACGGCGGTCGAACGGTCTTCGCTGTCGACCCACTGGCTGAGCTTCTCGCTGCCGACCACCAGCACGTTGGTCGCCGAACCCGACCGCACCGCGTCGGACGCGGCGGCCAGCGCGTAGCAGAAGCCGGCGCAGGCGGCGTTGATGTCGAAGGCGCCGGGGGCGGTGATGCCGAGCCGGTGGGCGACGCGGCCGGCGGCGTTGGGGATGGGGGCCTCGATCGTGCAGGTCGCCACGATCACCAGGTCGATGTCGTCGCTGGACAGGCCGCTGGCCGCGAGGGCCTTGCCACCCGCCTGCACGGCGAGGTCGATCTCGGACTCCTCCGGGCCCGCCACACGGCGTTCCTTGATGCCGACGCGGCTCTGGATCCACTCGTCGTTGGTGTCGAGCCGGGCGGCGAGATCGTCGTTGGTCACGACGTTGGCGGGCTGATAGCCACCGAACGCCAGGATCCTCGCCGCGGGGGCGCCTTGGCCGAGCTTCACTGCAGCACCTCCCGGGCGGTGTCCAGGTTGTCAGGGGTCTTGAGCGCCACGGTCTTCACTCCGGGCAGGGCCCGCCGGGCCAGGCCGGTCAGCGTGCCGCCGGGCAGCAGCTCGATCATGGCGGTGACGCCGCGCTCGGCCATCGTCGCCATGCAGGCGTCCCACCGGACCGGGCTGGCCACCTGGTTCACCAGCCGGTCGAGGAACTCGGCACCGCCGGAGACGGCCGCGCCGTCGGAGTTGGACAGCAGCGTGACCGACGGGTCCGCGGGGGTCAGCGCCGCGGCCTCGGTGCGCAGGTGGTCGACGGCGGGGGCCATGTGGACGGTGTGGAAGGCTCCGGCGACCGCCAGGGGGCGCACCCGCGCCTTCTCCGGCGGCTCGGCCGCGAAGGCCTCCAGCTGCGCCAGCGTGCCGCCCGCGACGATCTGGCCCGCGCCGTTCATGTTGGCGGGGGTCAGTCCGTGCTTGGAGATGGCGGCGAGGACGTCCTCCTCCGCGCCGCCGAGCACCGCGGTCATGCCGGTCTCGGTGACGGCGGCGGCCTTGGCCATCGCCCGGCCGCGCTCGCGCACCAGGGCGAGGGCCTGTTCGGGGGTCAGCACCCCGGCGATCGCGGCCGCGGCGAGCTCGCCGACGCTGTGTCCCGCGACCACGTCGGGCCTGATCCCGAGCGTCTCGAACGACGCCAGGGCGGCGGCCACGAGCAGGGGCTGGGCCACGGCGGTGTCGCGGATCTCATCGGCGCCCGCGGTCGTCCCGTACGCCACGAGGTCGAGCTCCACGATCTCCGACCACGCGGAGATCCGGTCGCGGAACTCGGGTATCTCGAGCCACGGACTGAGGAATCCTGGGGTTTGGGCGCCTTGGCCCGGAGCGACGATGACGAGCACGTACTCAACCCTGCCCTGTAGAGGTTCACCACACTGATGGAGATCCGAACGAACTTTGCCGCTGCCGTGTTGTGGGGTACCTACAGTTTCGGTGTCGAGCAGATTAAGGCACCCGGCTCAGGTTACGGACAGACGCCCGAGTATGAGACCCACCTGGAGGGTGAATGCGGACCGCCCCTCCGTGGGCTGATACCCGGTCAGTTCCGTGATCTTACGTAGACGGTATCGCACGGTGTTCGGATGGACGAACAGCAGCCTGGCCGTCGCCTCAAGCGAGGTCCCCTGCTCCAGGTAGGTCGCGAGCGTGTCGAGCAGCGGGGTCCCGGCGAGCGGTTTGTAGACGTTCTCCACAAGCTGGGCGCGGGCGTCCTCGTCGCCGTCCAGCGCGCGCTCGGCGAGCAGGTCCTCGGCGAGCACCGGGCGCGGGGCGTCGGGCCACCCGGCGGCGGCACGCAGGCCCGCGATGGCGGCGCGGGCCGACCTGGCCGCCGCGTGCAGGTCGGGCACCTCTGGCCCGATCACGACGGGCCCGGGGCCGAAGCGCGCCACCACGCCGCGCGCCGCGTCCTTGACGCCGTCCGCGCCGCCGACGATGACGATGAGCCGGTCGCCCTGCACCCCGGCGAGCAGCTCGTGGCCGAGACGGCGCCCCTTGTCGCGCAGGCCGTCGATGACGCTCTGCGGGTCCTCGTCCGGGGCGTACCCGGCGAAGACGACGACCGGCGCGGAGGTCCAGCCGAGCGCGGCGGCCCACGAGTGCAGCCCGTCGTCGACCTGGCCGCGCACCAGCGCGTCCACGATCAGCGCCTCAAGCCGCGCGTCCCACGAGCCGCGCGCCTCGGCCTCCCTGGCGTACACCTGGGCGGCGGCGAAGGCGACGTCGCGGGTGTAGCGCAGCATCGCGTGCCGCAGCAGCTCCGCGCCGCCGGGCGCGGCCAGCTCCTCGACCTGGGCCTCGACGACCTCGACGACGATGCGGACGAGATCGACCGTCTGCTGGAGCGACACGCTGCGCTTGAGCTCGCGCGGCGCGGTGCCGAAGAACTCGATGCTCGGCGTCGGCCGCCCCTCGCCCGCGTGGCCGAACCACTCGACGAACGCCGCGATCCCGGCCTGCGCCACCAGGCCGACCCACGACCTGTCCTCGGCCGACAGCGCGCGATACCAGGCCAGCCGCTCCTCCATGCGGGCCATCGCGGCCGTTCCGAGGCTGCCCATGGCGCGGTCGAGCCGCCGCGCCGTGTCCTCCCGGATCCTGTCGTCCTCCCGGATTTTGTCGTCCTCGCGGATCCTGTCGTCGTCCCGGACGCCGTCGCTCATCGGCACACCGTCTCCGGCCGTCCGGACGACGTCGTCGTTCTGCCCGTCCGTACGCATCTGCCCGCCGTTCCACGCGCCCCGCTCGCTCACGCCCTCTAGCGTGCCAGGTCATCGCATTGATCGTGCCGTACGGGTGTGTGGGCGGCGTCACCGCAGGTCGGAGCGGCGGGCCGCGGGCTCAGGAGCCGACGCGGCCCAGCGGTCTCGGGCGCCGACGCGGTGCGGCGGTCTCGGGCGCCGATGCGGCGCGGCGGCCTCAGGAGCCGATGCGGTGCAGGACGACGATGTCCTGGCGGTCGAAGCGCAGCTCGTAGCCCTCGGTCAGGTAGCTGTCCACCACGCCGCGCAGGTCGTTGTTGACGGAGGCCACGATCCAGGGCGTGCCCCGCTTCTGGTAGTCCCACCACAGCACGGTCGCCCGGCCGGACAGCCGCGCGCCGAAGTCGTCGCTCGCCTCCACCACCGTGCCTTCGGGGACCATGCTGATGGCCTGCTCCCTGGCCTCCGTACGGGGATCGGGCTGGTAGAAGTCCGGGCTCATCAGGTTGTCGAACGGCCGGTAGGGGACCGTGGTGACCGCGACCGCGAAGACCGCGGCGGCGTAGGCCAGCCGCAGGCCGTGCCCGGGGCGCGGCACCCCGCGCCGCTCCAGCCACCGGATGAGCCGGGCGGCGCCGTCCACCCCGGCCATCAGCAGGACCATGATCACGAACGCGTCGTAATGCCAGCCGGTCGACCACCAGTTGTCGGAGTCGGCGAGCAGCCGTTCGAGGATCAGCGGCAGCGCAGCCAGGAACAGCGGGGACAGCAGGCACAGGAACAGCGCCGGCCACAGCAGCAGGCCCCAGGTGTCCCACTTCGAGTGGTCGTCGAAGAGCATGCCCACGAACTGGAGCGGGTGCGTGACGGCGCTCCACAGCATCTGCGGCAGGTCATCGCCGAGCTTGGAGTAGCGCGTGTAGTAGGCCGGGTTGCCGCCCGCCAGCGGAATCAGGAACTTGCGTACGACCTCGAACACGGCCACGCCGGTGAAGACCAGCCCGGTCCCGAGCCTGCGCTGCCCGGTGAAGAACAGCCAGACGCCGAGGCCCGCCACCATGAGGCCCAGGTCCTCCTTGGTGAGCAGGAGGCCGGCCACCGCGAGCAGCCCCGGCAGCCGCCGCCCGGCGTGCAGCCGCTCGACGGCGATCGCGCTCAGCAGAGGCACGAAGGCCACCTCGTGGAACTCCACCGCCGTCGCCTGCGCGATCGGCCAGGAGATGGCGTACGCCACGGAGACGAGGTAGGCGTGCGGCGTGCCCAGCACGCGGCGGGTGAACTTCCACAGGAACGGGATGGCCAGGGCGAACAGCACGGCCTGCGCGACGAGCAGCGTCTCGGGCCCGTCGTGCAGCCAGTAGAACGGCGCCAGCACGGCCAGGATCGGCGAGAAGTGGTCGGCGAGCTGGATGTAGTCCATGCCGAAGCCGCCGGTGACCCCGCGCAGCGGCACGGTGGGCGCCGAGAAGTGCGAGTATCCGCGCACCGCCTCGTCGAAGATGACCAGGTCGTAGGTGGCCACCTGGAAGTGGGCGAGCCTGAGCAGCGAGAGGGTGCAGTTGAGGGCCGTCGACAGCGCGCAGAGCACGGACAGCGCGATCAGGTGCCGGTTGGACCGCAGGATCCCCGCGGACGGGCCTTGCGGGTCCGCCTCGCCGTCCGGCCGCTCCTGCGGCTCGGCGGTGGCCGTGGCGTCGGGGGTCTCCGCGGGCTCTGTCTCGCCTGCCGCCCGGGTGCCTGCGGCGTCTCCGGGCTCCGCGACGGCCGTTCCGTCCACGGCGGCTGCCTCCAGGGTGTCGTCGGGGTCGCTGCTTTTCCGGGGCGGCTCCTCCGCCGGTCGCCCGGACGCCGTGGTCCCCGTGAACACGAGGAGGAGAGTAGGCCCTACGGGCAGGAACGGTCTATACGGGCGCATCTCCGGAAACTCGCTGCCGCGGCGTACGGCGCTCCCACCTGGGGCTCCTCACGCGCGCCCATGAATCTTTCATGGGCGCGGGGCCGGAGGTCGCCGGCGCCGGTCAGATGACGGCGACGGCCGTGATGAGGCCGATGAAGAAGTGCGTCACGCCGAGGAGGACGGCGGCGGGCTGCAGCGTCGTTTCCTGGACGAGTTCACGCACCGAGATGCCGGCGACCTTGTCGAAGGCCACCATGCCGAGCGTCTGCACGGCGATGCCCACCAGGCCGAACACGAGCGTCGCGAGCAGCCCTTCCTGCAGCGCGCCGCCCGACGACCAGATGGAGGCCGCCACGACGAGCCCAACGCCGGCGACGCTGGAGGCGGCCAGCATCGTGGCGTTGGGATTGCGGTCGGTGCGGATGACCTTGCTGAGCCGCCCGGGCGTCGCCAGGTCGATGACGTAGAACCCGGCGACGAGCAGCAGCACGCCCAGGATGGCGTACGCGAGGATCGCCAGGGCGCCGTGCGCGAGCACGTCGCCGATGGAGGTTGTGGTGTTCACGGGGGCCTTCGCTTTCAGCCGTGGATGCGGTGGGGGACGAAAGAGGACGTGTCGTCGGTGACGAGGCCGGCGGTCTCCCGGATGCCGACTCCGGCCGACTCGTCGTCGACGACCCACGCCCCGAGCACCGGACGCCAGCCGTCGAAGTCCGGCAGCGGCAGGAACTCCTGGTAGACGAAGCCCTCTGTGCCGTAGTCGCCCTCGGTCTCCACCTCGACGCCCGGTGCGGAGATCCGCATCGAGGCGCCCTCGCGGCCGAGCAGCGGCTTGCGTACGTAGCCGGGCCCACCGGCCAGCTCACGGGGACCGTCGAGGTAGGCGGGCAGCAGGTTCGGGTGGCCCGGATAGAGCTCCCAAAGGATCGCCAGCAGGGCCTTGTTGGACAGCAGCATCTTCCACAGCGGCTCGATCCACGTCATCGAGACCTGCTGGGCGAGCGCGTGCGGCGCGAACGGCTCGGCGACGATCCACTCCCAGGGATACAGCTTGCACAGCGTGCGGACGACCCGGTGCTCCATGTCGACGAACCTGTGGTTGAGCGCGTCCCAGCCGATGTCCTCCATGGCGATCGCCGCAGTGACCAGCCCGGCCTGCTCCGCGGTCTCCTGGAGGTAGCCGATGGTCATCGCCTCCTCGCCCGTCTCGTCGGCGCTGGTCCACGCGAAGTGGGCCGGGCCGGTCTGGAGCGTGAGCGACTTCCAGCGGTCGACCAGGCGCTCGTGGATCGAGTTCCACTGGTCGTCTTCCGGATAGACGTCCTTCAGCCAGAACCACTGCACGACGGAGCTCTCGACCAGGCTCGTCGGGGTGTCGGCGTTGTATTCCAGCAGCTTGGCCGGGCCCGTGCCGTCGTACCGCAGGTCGAACCGGCCGAAGACGTGCGGGTCGCGCCGCCGCCACGACTCCGCGACGGCCGCGCGGCAGTGCGGGGGGATGCCGAGGTCGGCGAACCGGCCGGAGGTCACGATGTGGTCGGCCGCCGCCAGGCACATCCGGTGCAGCTCCTCGACCTGCTCCTCCAGCGCCAGGACCTCGTCCATCGTGAAGACGTAGTGGACGCTCTCGTCCCAGTAGGGCCGGGTGAGGCCCTCGGGGTGGGCGGAGCGGTGGAACGCGAGCCCCTGCGACTCGACGAGGGCGGCCCAGTCCTCCCTGGGCGCCGAGCTCAGCCTGCGCACGTGCCGGCCCGCTCAGCCGCCGCCGCCGAAGTGGAAGCCGAAGCCGCCCCGCTGCACGATCCGCCCCGACCGGGTCGTGATGTGGGCGTCGGCCGGCCGTACGGTCGTGCCGCGGTAGACCCGGCTGCCGTTCCGGATGCCGCCGTAGTACCAGCGGTACGCGCCGTGCGAGCCGTAGTAGTGGCTGCGGCCGCCGTCGTCGTCGCAGTAGTCGTCGTCCACGACGAGGTAGGAACCGTCGAGGTTGAGCGTCGAGGTGTCCACGCAGTCGGCGCCGACCTCCTCGTAGTCCTCCTGCGCCGCGCAGAAGCCGACGACGAGGACGGACAGCACGCCCAGGGTGCCGAGCTTGATCGCCGTGGAGGACTTGATGCCGCCGGAGGGCGGCGGTGTCCCCGGCGGCTGCGCGCTCATGGCCATGGGATGGGTCGGCAAGGAGCCGCCGGGTGGCGTCGTGGGTGGGGGGCTCTCCCCGGGCTCTGCCAATCGGGCTCCTGCTGTCGAGATCGGCACACATTATCGTCTGGTTGGACGAACGGGACAGGCAGGTGCCGGGTTCCTGATGCGTCTGTTATCTCCGGCCCGGCTGAGGCTCCGTACGCCGGGTAGCGTGCCGGTTGTGGACCCCGTCGAGGCGCTCAAGCGCATCGCCTTCCTGCTCGAACGGGCCGGCGAGCCGACCTACCGCGTGCGCGCCTTCCGCGGCGCCGCCGCCGCGATCGAGGGCCTGCCCCGGGAGGAGCTCGTACGGCTCGCGCGCACCGGCGGCCTGACCGGCATGCGGGGCATCGGCAAGGTGACGGCCCTGGCCATCACGGAGGCGCTGGACGGCGCCGTGCCGACCTACCTGCGGCGGCTTGAGGACACCAAGGACGTCGACCTGGACGAGGCCGCGCAGGCGCTGCGGTCGGCGCTGCGCGGCGACTTCCACAGCCACTCCGACTGGTCGGACGGCGGATCGCCGATCGAGGAGATGGCCGACGCCGCCCGCGCGCTCGGTCACGAATACCTGGCGCTGACCGACCACTCACCCCGGCTGACCATCGCGAACGGTCTGTCCGCCGACCGGCTGCGGCGTCAGCTCGACGTCGTCGCCGAGCTCAACGAGCGGTACGCGGGGGAGGGCGGCCCGCCGTTCCGGATCCTGACCGGCATCGAGGTGGACATCAACGCCGACGGCTCGCTCGACCAGGAGCCGGAGCTGCTCGGACGGCTCGACGTCGTGGTGGCGAGCGTCCACTCGCTGCTGCGGATGGAGGCCGCGGACATGACCCGGCGGATGGTCACGGCGGTGGCCGACCCCGACGTGGACGTCCTCGGGCACTGCACCGGCCGCGTCGTACGCGGACGCGGGCGGCCTGAGTCGCGGTTCGACGCCGAGGTCGTCTTCGAGGCGTGCCGGAGGTTCGGCGTCGCGGTGGAGATCAACTCCAGGCCCGACCGGCTCGACCCGCCCAAGCGCCTGATGCGGCTGGCGTACGAGATGGGCTGCGAGTTCGCGATCGACTCCGACGCGCACGCGCCCGGCCAGCTCGACTGGCAGCGGTTCGGGTGCGAGCGCGCCGCCCTGTGCGGGATACCGCCCGAACGCATCCGTAACACCCGGTCCTGGGAGGTTGTCGCAGGCATGGGGTGATGGTGCTGTGGCGTCCGAGTGAGGTGTGTTGTGCGGGTTTGGCCGCACTGATCGACGTAGCGTCGAATCATGAAACGCCGCGACGCGCTGGTGAGGGAGCTGGAATCCGCCGGGTGCCTGTCGGCCCGCGAGCTCGCCTCGCGCCTCGGCGTCAGCAAGAGCACCGTCGTGCGCGACGTCGCGAAGCTCCGGGAGGCCGGTGTCCCCATCCGGCTCGACCAGGGCGGGTACGCGCTCGCGGGCCCCGACCTGGTGAAGCGCGCCATCGACAGGGCGCTGCGCGGGCGGCACGTGCTGCGCCTTGAGTACGTCAACAGCAAGGGTGTGCCCACCGTCAGGGACGTCGAGCCGAGCATCTGCCTCGGAGGGCGGGGCGGGCACTGGTATCTGGTGGCGTGGTGCCGGTTACGCGACGACGTCCGCGTCTTCCGGCTCGACCGGATCTCCTGGGCCGAGGTCATGGACGAGCGTTTCCCCGAGCCGGGCCGCGACCGGCTGGCCGAGCTCGCCGAGGCCGTCGGCGGCTGACCGCGCCGTTCGCGCTGACCCACTATGACCTGGATTGATGGGATGCAGTCGAACGCGTCAGCGAGAAATGTCGGTGGGGTGGCCTACCCTCTGCGGCGTGAACCGTACCGACCGGCTCTACGCGATCGTCGAGGACCTGCGGGCGATCTCCCCGCGCTGCCGGTCCGCGCGTGAGCTCGCCCTGCGCTTCGAGGTGAGCTCGCGGACCATCGAGCGGGACATCTCCGCGCTGCAGCAGGCCGGCGTGCCGATCTACGCGGAGGTCGGGCGCAGGGGAGGATACGCGCTGGACAAGAGCATGTCCCTGCCCCCGCTCAACTTCACCCCCGCCGAGGCCGTGGCGGTGGCGATCGCCCTGAGCCGCACAGAACAGCAGCCCTTCGCCGACGAGGCGCGCAGCGCGCTGCGCAAGCTCGTCGCCGCCATGCCCGGCCCCGAGGGGGACCGAGCCCGGCAACTGGCCGCCCGCGTGCAGATCCTCACCGACGACAAGCCGGAGTCCCGCTACACCGGGTCGATCGGCCGGGTCATCGAGGAGGCCCTGCTCAAGGGCGTCGTCCTGCGCATCCACTACGGCGACGCGCAGGGTGTGCTCACGACCAGGGAGGTGGAGCCCGGGGCGTTCGTCGGCGGGCGGAGCGGGTGGTGGTACCTGGTGGCCTGGTGCCGCCTGCGCGACGCCGTCCGCGTCTTCCGGCTCGACCGCATCGTCGAGGCCGTCCTCACCGAGGATCCGGTGCCAGGCCGGCCTTTGGAAGCGTTCGACGCCGGGGTGCCTGACATGATCGCGCGCACACCGGTGCTCGACTGATCGTTTCTTCGAAAAAATGTTCGTGAGTCTTCGGAAACGCCGACAGGGGGGTGTCGCGAGGGAGCGGGAGGCTCTACTCACACGACGACGGGCCGGCCGTGGCCCATCGAGCACCTTCCCCGCTCGTCACGGCCGCCGCCGTCGCACAGGAGAGAGCGCCCGCCACAGAGGGCTACAGCAGGGCGCGACAAGCCGCGACAAGCAGGGCGCGACAAGCAGGGCGCAACTGCAGAGCGCCACGGAAGAAAGAGACCGACGATGACCACTCCCGCCGTCCCCGCCGTCAACACCGTCGCCTGGTTCGAAGTCGCGAGCGACGATCCCGAGGGGGTCCAGCGCTTCTACGGTGACCTGTTCGGCTGGCGGTTCCAGACCGACGAGAACTCGGCCGCCATGGGCATGGACTACCGGCTCATCAGCTACGACGGTGACGACGAGGTGAGCGGCGGCGTGTTCGGCATCCGCGGCGACATGCCCGGTCACGCCATCTTCACCGTGCTCGTGCGGGACGTGGCCGAGACCTGCCGCACCGTGGAAACCCTGGGCGGGAAGGTGCTCAGCCAGGTCGTGGGCAACGAGAGCGGCCCCGATTTCGCCTACCTTCACGACCCGTCCGGCAACCTCTTCGGCATCTTCGCCCCGGCCGGTTCCTGACCGGCCGGAGCGACCCAGGCCGTCCGGACGCCCGCCGGGATCCCCCCCGTGCTTCCCCTGCGGTGCCTTTCCCCCCGGGCCCTTCCCCTCCGGGCCGTCAGGGCGCTCGGACGGCCGTTCCCCACCCCCGCCGGTCGGGTGGGGTCCGCCGGCCGCCCGTTCGAGGTGCCGACACGGGCGGCCGGCCCCGCCGCGTCGCCACACGTGCCGTGGCGGGGCCTCGTCATGCCTCCGGCTGCCGGTTCTGCACCTGCGGGTGCTGCAACTGCCGGTGCTGCAACTGGCGGCGCAGCTCGGCGATCTCCCGCTCCAGGTCGGCGATGTCCGGGGCGCCGGAGCCGGCCTGGCCCTGACCCTGGACTTGGCCCTGGCTCTGGACCTGGCTCTGAACCTGATCTTGGCCCTGGCCCGGTGCGGCCTGCGACCACTGCTGCCCATAGGGCGAGGGAGCTGGACGCACATACCGTGTCGCGCCGTCGAGTCGCTGAAGGTCGTTGCCCGCGTCCGGCCGCTGGGAGTCGTCGCCCATGTCCGGCCGTTGGCGGTCGTAACGCACGCCAGGCCGCTGGGGATCGAAGTCGCGCGAGGGCGGGACCTCGTGGTCTCCGGACGTCCGCCCGGGCCGGTGGCCGTTGGCCGGCGGCAGGCTCTGCGGCTGCCGGCCCTGCGGCAGCAGGTGCCCGTTCACCGGCTGCCGGTCGTAGCCGGCGCCGACCTGCGCCGGGTAGCCACCGCCGCCGTCGGCCTGGAAATACGGCCCGCCGTACGCGGGCGAGGGCGACTGTCCCTGCGCGGAGAAGGCGGTCTTCCTGCGCCTGCGCATCAGGATCAGCAGCAGGAGACCGCCGCCGGCCACGACCAGCGCACCGGCTCCGGCGGCGATCCACAGCCACAACGGCTGCGGGGTCTCGTCCTTGCCGGACGAGATCGCCTGCTGGGAGTCGGTGATGTACTTCGCGACGTACGGGTGACTCGGGAACAGCGCCTGCACCTCGCGGAACTTCGGCAGCGCGTCCTTGTAGTGCCGCTGGAAGAAGTCGTCGAGCGCCTCGTTGTACTTCGTCGTCGTCAGCGACGCGGCGGGCCTGACGTTCTTCTCGTTGAGCTTCTCCTTGATGATCGAGACCGGGAGCACGAAGCTCTCGTTCTCCGACGCCTCGCCGTTCTCGCTCACGGTGCCGGCGATCAGCATGCCGACGACCTTGCCCGCCCGGCTGAAGACGGGACCCCCGGAGTTGCCGTGATAGGAGGGCGCCTGCGTCTGGACGTACGGCACGCCTTCCTGCGTGGTGCGCTTGGCGTTGTACGGCCCCTCGGTCAGCGCCGGGTCGAGCTTCGACTCGACGCTGAACCACGGCGTGTTGGTCACCAGGCCGGGGAAGCCGCTGATGTAGAGCGTGTCGCCGGTCTGCACGTCGGCGTCATCGCCGAGCGGCACGGTCGGCAGGTTCTGCCGGCCGTTGACCTTGAGCAGCGCGAAGTCCTTGCCCGGGTAGCTCTCGCCGACCGACACCAGCTCGGCCGGGACCTCCTTGGCCGTCTTGTCGACGCCGCCGCCGGGCAGGCTCTGCAGGACCGACAGGCTCTTGCGCAGGCCGCGGATCTCCAGGTGGGTGCTGTTGAAGGTGACGTAGATCTGCTGGACGAGCTCGATCATCTCCTTGTCGGCCTCGAAGTTCCGCAGGGCGTTGATCATGTCCTTCGCGTCCTGCTTGTTGAACTTCTCCAGCGCCTGCCGCGCGAAGGTCTGCGACAGCTCCTCGTCGCTCATCTCGACGCAGTGCGCGCCGGTGACCATGTAGCCGTCGGGGGTCACCCACCAGCCCGTGCACATGCCGCCGACCTGAGCCTTGACCGTGCGTTCCGGGCCGACGGGCCGGAGATACCGGTCGACGTCGGCCGCCACGCGCTGGAAGAGGAACTTGGCGATGCTCCGCTCGTCAGAGGGGATCTTGCCGGTGAGCACGGCCCGGGTGGCCTCGTTGGTGAGCTGGTCCCACGCGGCCTCCTTGGCCTGGCTGCTCGGGACGACGACCTCGCCGGAATAGGTGATGCTGGTGAGCTGCACGGCCGGGTGGGTGCGAGCGGCCAGCCGGGTGCCGACGGGGACCTCGTCCACGGTGTCCGCCGAAGCGGGAGCGGCCACGACGAGCAGGGCGAACGCCGCCGTCGCGGCCATTCCCCCGGTCAGTCTGCCGAAGTATTTCCTGAGATTTCCATCCACGGCCGCAAGCGTGATGGAACGTTCTTGTTACCCGCTTGGAGGTGGCTTGGGACCGGCCGGTAACGCACGCCGGGGCCTCATCCGCGCCGCTCAGGCGGGATGAGGCCCCGGACACAGCCCCGCTTCCGGCGCGGGTGAGGGCTCCGGACTCCCGCGTGGGGTGAGGGCTCCGGACTCCCGCGTGGGGTGAGGGCTCCGGAAACGACGGCGGCCCCCGCCGGAGCGGGGGCCGCCGGACGATCCGCGGATCAGACGCCCATCGACTGGGTGTCGTTGGTCTCCGGGGTCTGCTGAGCCGTCACCTCGGTCACGCCGTTCTTGAGGTGATAGCGGGCGACGGCCTCCTGCAGCGTCTCGGCCTTGACCTCGCCGCGCCGCACGAGCTGGGTCAGCACCGCCAGCGTGATCGAGGCCGCGTCCACGTGGAAGTGGCGGCGCAGCGCCGAACGCGTGTCGGACAGGCCGAAGCCGTCGGTGCCGAGCGAGGTCCAGTCGCCGGGCACCCACTGGGCGATCTGGTCCGGGACGGCGCGCATGTAGTCGCTGACGCCGACGAACGGCCCCGGCACACCCGACAGCTTGGTGGTCACGTACGGCACCCGCTGCTCGGCGTCGGGGTTGAGCAGGTTGTGCTCCTCGACGGCCAGGGCGTCCCTGCGCAGCTCACTCCAGGAGGTGGCCGACCAGACCGAGGCCGCCACGCCCCAGTCCTCCGCCAGCATCCGCTGTGCCTCCAGCGCCCACGGGCCGGCGACGCCGGACACCAGGATGTTCGCCTTCGGCCCCTCGCCCGTCGCAGGGGCGTAGAGGTAGAGGCCCTTGAGGATGCCCTCCACGTCCACGTTCTCCGGCTCGGCCGGCTGCGGGTAGGGCTCGTTGTAGACGGTCAGGTAGTAGAAGACGTCTTCGGGGTGCTCCCCGTACATCCTCCGCAGGCCGTCCTTGACGATGTGCGCGATCTCGAACGCCCACGCCGGGTCGTACGCCACGGCGGCGGGGTTGGTCGAGGCGATCAGCGGGGTGTGGCCGTCCTCGTGCTGCAGGCCCTCGCCGTTCAGCGTGGTGCGGCCGGCGGTGGCGCCGAGCAGGAAGCCCCGGCCCATCTGGTCGCCGAGCTGCCACATCTGGTCGGCGGTCCGCTGGAACCCGAACATCGAATAGAAGATGTAGACCGGGATCATGTGCTCGCCGTGGGTGGCGTACGACGTGCCCGCCGCGAGGACCGAGCCCATCGAGCCGGCCTCGCTGATGCCCTCGTGCAGGATCTGACCCTCGGTCGACTCCTTGTAGGACAGCAGCAGCTCGCGGTCGACCGCCTCGTACGTCTGCCCGTGGGGCGAGTAGATCTTGGCGGTCGGGAACATCGCGTCCACACCGAATGTGCGGGCCTCGTCCGGGATGATCGGCACGAACCTGGCGCCGATCTCCTTGTCGCGCATGAGGTCCTTGAGCAGGCGGACGAACGCCATGGTGGTGGCGACGTTCTGCTTGCCGGAGCCCTTGCGCAGGCCCGAGTAGACGGGGTCGCCGGGGAGCTTGAGCGGCTTGGCGCGTACTACTCGCTTCGGCAGGTAGCCGCCGAGCGCCGCCCTGCGCTCCTTCATGTAGGCGATCTCGTCGTTGTTCTCGCCCGGGTGGAAGTACGGCGGGAGGTCGGCCTCGAGGTCCTTGTCGGGGATGGGCAGGTAGAGCCGGTCGCGGAACTCCTTGAGCTCGGCCTTGCTCATCTTCTTCATCTGGTGCGTGGCGTTGCGCGCCTCGAAGTCCTTGCCGAGCGTCCAGCCCTTGATCGTCTGGGCCAGGATGACGGTCGGCTGGCCGACGTGCTCGCGGGCCGCCTTGAACGCGGCGTACACCTTGCGGTAGTCGTGACCGCCGCGCGACAGCTTGCGGATGTCGTCGTCGGTCATGTGCTCGACCATCTTGCGCAGGCGCGGGTCGCCGCCGAAGAAGTGCTCGCGGATGTAGGCGCCCGACTCGACCGAGTAGGTCTGGAACTGGCCATCGGGCGTGGTGTTCATCTGGTTGACCAGCACGCCGTCGACGTCGGCCGCGAGCAGCGGGTCCCAGTCACGGCCCCAGACGACCTTGATGACGTTCCAGCCGGCACCGCGGAAGTACGACTCCAGCTCCTGGATGATCTTCCCGTTGCCGCGTACCGGGCCGTCGAGCCGCTGCAGGTTGCAGTTGATGACGAAGGTGAGGTTGTCGAGCTCCTCGCGGGCCGCGACGCCGATCGCGCCGAGCGACTCGGGCTCGTCCATCTCGCCGTCGCCCAGGAAACACCAGACGTGGCTGCGGCTGGTGTCCTTGATCTTGCGGTTGAGCAGGTAGCGGTTGAACCGCGCCTGGTAGATCGCGCCGATCGGGCCGAGGCCCATGGAGACCGTGGGGAACTCCCAGAAGTCCGGCATGAGCCGGGGGTGCGGGTAGGACGGCAGGCCCTTGATCCCGTGGGACAGCTCCTGGCGGAACGCGTCGAGCTGGGCCGCGTCGAGGCGGCCCTCAAGGAAGGCACGGGCGTAGATGCCCGGGGCCGCGTGGCCCTGGATGAAGACCTGATCGCCCGACTCCCCGTGGTCCTTGCCGCGGAAGAAGTGGTTGAAGCCCACCTCGTAGAGCGAGGCCGCGGACGCGTAGGTGGCGATGTGGCCGCCGACGTTGGTCCGCGCGTTGGCACGGGTCACCATCACCGCCGCGTTCCAGCGGATGTAGGCCCGGATGCGGCGTTCGACGTACTCGTCCCCTGGGAACCAGGGCTCACGCTCCGGTGGGATGGTGTTGATGTAGTCCGTGCTGCGCAGGCCGGGCACGCCGACCTGGTGTTCGCGGGCGCGCTCTAGCAGCCGGAGCATCAGGTAGCGGGCCCGGGTGCGACCCTCGGTCTTGATGACGTTGTCGAGCGATTCGAGCCATTCGCTGGTCTCGCTCGGATCGACATCAGGCAACTGGCTGGGTAGGCCGTCACTGATGATCGAAAAACGCTGGCGTCCGGAAGCCACTGGGTCTCGCCTTCCGAGAATGGACTGTGTCTCGTCGGATCTGTTACGTCTGGGTTGCCTGCTGCGATGCAGTCAGCGCTTGATCGCGGCGTTGCGGTCTTCTTCCATCCTGTCTCGTCCTACCGGAAAGTGCATCTCTACTTCCCGGTAACCGAACCGTCCGCGCTGGCTGCGGGGCAGTTCTTGGCCTAGACCACCGATGGTAGGACGATTTTTACCCACCATCCATTCCTGGCCGCCGCCGGGGGCGCCGCAGGGTCTCAGAGGTCATATCGTGCCTGGTCGGAACCCCCCTACCCGGCCTTGCCGAGCCTTATCCGGAAGGCCCGGCGAAGTCGTCGCGCGGCCGGGATCCCCGACGATTTGTAATCGTCTACGGCACGCTCTCTACTCGTCTGTTTCCAGGTCTGCGGCATGTCGCCCGGGACAAGCGGACGGGGCCGGGCGGTCGTGTGGCGGCCACGTAACGTTTTGGTATGAGTTGTCCCTTCCTCTGAGGAGAGGAGGGTTTCTCCTCTTTCCAGGTGGCGATAGCCGTACCAGGCTCAGGAGAGAGGGGGACCGAGATGCATGCAACGGTAGGGGACCGGCTGGTGGTGCACGGTGCCGTCGTGGGCGACCACGAGAAGCACGGTGTGATCGTCGAGGTCCGCGGCCCGGAGGGCGGCCCGCCGTTCCTGGTGAGATATGAGGACGGGCACGAGGCGCTCGTCTTCCCCGGACCGGACGCCGTCGTCGTCCCAGCTCAGCGCGAATCGTAATATCGCGGATGTGAAATCGACGGTGATCGACGTGCGGACCGGCGCGCGCGAGCGCGTGCACGACATAACGAAGGAGTGCGCCGACTTCGTGCGCGAGTGCGGGGGAGACGGGCTGCTGCACGTCTTCGTCCCGCACGCGACGGCGGGCGTGGCGCTGATCGAGCTCGGCTCCGGGAGCGACGAGGACCTGCTGGCCGCCCTGGGAGACCTGCTGCCGGCGGACGACCGGTGGCGGCATGCGCACGGCTCTCGCGGGCACGGGAGATCGCATGTCATGCCCGCCTTCATTCCGCCGTACGCTACCGTTCCCGTCCTCGCGGGCAGGCTGGCGCTGGGGACCTGGCAGTCGGTCGCCCTGGTCGATCTCAACGTCGACAACCCCGACAGGCGTGTTCGTTTGTCGTTTTTGACCGATTAAGAGATAACGGTGCGGGTCACCCGCCGTGGCGACCGTTGACGACGAAGGGTCGCAGCGTGTGGACTGTGCCGAAGCATGGCTCTCAACGAGCCGGGACAACCGCAAACTGGGCGGGGTCACCCAAGCAGGAGGGATAAACGTGAGCGCGACCGCGGGTCAGGCGCAGGACGAGCGCGGCCTGGCCGAACGACTCGGCCTCAAAGCCGGTCAGGTGGTGCAAGAGGTCGGCTGGGACGAGGACTGCGACGAGGCGCTGCGCGAGTCCATCGAGGAGCTGACCGGCAACGAGCTGGTGGACGAGGACTACGACGACGTCGTCGACGTGGTGCTGCTCTGGTGGCGTGACGGCGACGGCGACCTCTTCGACGCGCTGAGCGACGCGATGACCGCACTCGCCGACGGAGGCCAGATCTGGCTGCTGACCCCCAAGGCGGGGCGCGAGGGCCACGTGGAGCCCAGCGACATCGGCGAGGACGCGGCGACCGCGGGTCTGTCGCAGACGAGCAGCGTGAGCGCCGCCAGGGACTGGTCGGGCACAAGGCTCGTCGCCCCGAAGGCCCGCCGCTGAGTATTGCCCTGCCGTACGGCCCGGGGATGCCGTACGGCAGGATGATGAGCGGACACCTGGGGAGGGACTGCTCATGGCGATAGAGGTCGGGCAGCGGGCTCCGGATTTCGCGCTCAAGGACCAGCACGGAGTCCCCGTGCGCCTGTCCGGCCTGCGGGGAAAAACCGTGATGCTCGTCTTCTATCCCCTGTCCTTCAGCCCCGTCTGCCATGGCGAGCTCGCGGCCATCCGCGACGAGCTCGCCGGCTCCCTGCCTCCGCACGTCCAGGTGCTGGCGGTGTCGGTCGACTCGATGTTCAGCCAGCGTGCCTGGGCCGACCAGGAGGGTTTCACTTTTCCCCTGTTGTCGGATTTCTGGCCCCACGGTGAGGTCGCCCGGGCGTACGGTGTCCTCGATGAGGACAGGGGCCTCGCGCTCCGGGGCACGTTCATCATCGACGGCGAAGGCATCGTGCGCTGGAAGGTCGTCAACCCGATCGGTTCCGCACGCGATCTCGACGAGTACCGCAAGGCGCTCGCGGACATCTGATCGTTTCATTGCCCGCCCCCGGGCACTGACATATCCGACTCCGACTCCGACTCGCCCTTTTGGAGGCCACGATGCCCTGCTACCGGTGCGGGGCCCGGCAGACCGACCCCGTCCGCGGCGCCAGCCCATGGAAGCGCGCGGTGCGCCACGAGGCGCAGGTCCTCGTCTGCCCGGACTGCCAGCGCGTGCACGATCTCGATCTCGACACGTGCGCCTCGTGCGGCTCGATCGCGCTGATCTGCCGCCTGGGGGAGATCGAGTGCCGCTCCTGCGGTGAGGTGCGGCTCGCCCGCGCCGGTGAGCCGCTCGTCACGGCCGGCCCGCCGGGTTCCGCCCGGATGCCCGGCCTCGCCGCGGAGGTGGAGGCGGCCCTCGACCGCGTCCTGGGCCGCTCGTGACGTACGTCGTCGCCCTGGACGTGGGCGGCACCTCCATGAAGGGCGGCCTCGTCACCCGGCGCGGCGAGGTCACCGTCCTCGCCGGGCGTCCCACGGGGCGTGAGGACGGTCCTGACGCGGTCGTGGACGCCGTGCGCGCCTACGTCGGCGAGATCGCCGACCTCGGCCGCTCCCGGTATGGCGCCGAGCCCGCCGGGGTTGGCCTGGCCGTACCGGGCATCGTCACCGCGTCCACCGCCGTCTATTCGGCCAACATCGGCTGGCGCGACGTGCCCGCCGAGGCGTTCACGCCGCCGGGCGTCCCGGCGCGGCTCGGCCACGACGTCCGTACGGGCGGCCTGGCCGAGAGCGTCTTCGGCGCGGGCCGCGACGTCGCCGATTTCCTCTTCCTGCCCATCGGCACCGGCATCGCGGGAGCGGTGGTGCTCCGCGGCGAGCCGTACGGCGGAGCGCATGGGTGGGGCGGCGAGATCGGGCACGCGGCCGTCTGGCCCGCGGGGGAGAAGTGCGCCTGCGGGCAGATCGGCTGCCTGGAGACCTACGCCTCCGCCTCGGCCGTGGCCCGGCGCTTCACCGACCGCTCCGGCCGTACGGCGACAGCGAAGGAGGTCGTCGAACTCGCGGTCGCGGGAGACCCGGTGGCCGCCGAGGTGTTCGGCGAGGCGATCGAGGCCCTGGCCATCGCCCTCGCGTCGTACGTGCTCGTGCTCGACCCGGCCCTGATCGTCATCGGCGGCGGCCTGGCGGAGGCAGGCGCAACCCTGTTCGAGCCGTTGAAGGAGCGGCTCGCCGGTCGGCTGGCCTTCCGCGAGCCCCCGCCCGTACGCCCGGCCGCCCTGGGCACCCGGGCGGGCATGCTGGGCGCGGCCCTACTCGGCTGGCAGGCCGCGGGAGACGGCGACGCGGGCGCCGACTGGTCACTCGATGTGCTGAGAGGCGGGTCGGTGTCGTAAGGTGTAGTCCGGTCCGGGCGGTTAGCTCAGCGGTAGAGCACTCGCCTTACAAGCGAGGGGTCACTGGTTCGAACCCAGTACCGCCCACCTGCGAAAAGAGCCCCGTCTCCCATCAGGGAACACGGGGCTCGTACCATTAACGTGCCATTAGCGAACGCAATCGATCTTGCTCAGTGACCACTCGCCTCAGTCGGTAGGACTTGTGCGATCTTGCCGTTCATGACATTGGCGATCTTGTGGTCTGCCTCAGCGGTGCGGTGCTGGTAGATCATCGCGGCGCGCACACTGTCATGGCCCATGCACGCCAGGTCGCGGAGAGCTGTTTGGCGACCACGTCGACCGCCGCCCGCGCGATGGCTCTCGGATGGGGTCATCACCAGGCGGCGTTCGGGGAGTCGCCCTCGCCGGGGTGCTCATCGGTCTTGATCGGCATCGGCGTGGTCGAACCATTGGCAAGATCGACTCGAAAGCCCCGCCATCGGTGCACGTAGAGCAGGTATTGGCCGGTTCCATCAAGGCTGAAACGGAGGGTGAGCCGCGCGAGAACCTGCGATTTCCCTCTACCGTCGACCGGGATGCGCATTATGGCATGACCGGCCGAGTAGATCAGGGCACTGCCATCGGGGGTGTAGGCCACAGATTCCAGGAATGGCAGGTCGTTGCTCGGTTTGACGAGGCGGGTGGCGGCCAGCAGATCGGATCCCTTCAAGCCGAGGTCGAGGACGCCGATGCCCCAGCCACCGACCACCAGTGCGATCCGCTGACCGTCCGGGGCCCAGGCCAGGCCGGTCACCACGGACACTCGCGTGCTCCAGTCGCGGCGCTGCCCGGTGGCGAGATCGACAACAGAGATCTTCGCTCCACCCGGGATGGAGGCGGCGTAGGCCAGTCTCGTGGCGTCCGGGCTCAGGGCGAGGATGTATCCGGCGCCCAGTGCGTCGCTCTCGAGTCCGGGGACGGGTATCGGGTCGCTCGGCGACCCGTCCTCGGCGAGGTGGACGCGGAAGAATCGGAGAGGAGAGTCCGGCCCGGTCCATCCGGACAGTACAAAGGTGCGGTTGTCGGGTGCCGCGGCTAGAACTTGCCAGGAGGAGCGCACTCCTGCCGGCAGAGGGATGGCGGCCAGGAACTCTCCGGTTGTGGCGTCGTGCACGGCGGGCCGTACCGGAGTGAAGATTGCCGTCTTGGACTTATTCGGAAAGCGTGCGAGTGGAGCCCTCGCGATGACAAAGAATCGCGGTGGGCCGATGATCGGCAGGGGCGAAGAGGTCGCCATCGCCGATGCCAAGGAGGTCGCCATGGGCAGCGGCGTGGGGACGGCTGCGGGGTCTGACGACCGCATGACCGTGGCGGGCGAATCTTCTTTTTACGAGCGATGGCAAGCAATCTCAGAGGTTGCAAGAGAGGGGCCATACCAGCGACCTGGGGCTGCTGTCACGGCACTTCGCCTCTCATGCGGCTGCCTGGCCGAGCGAGCTCAGTCGCTCTCACGGTCCTCACCGACCTTATTTGGGCCGGGCTACGCCCAATGCTTCTGCCTTCGTCTTGCCTGACACCTAGACTGGAGGCACGAGCGCCATGCGCGAGGAGTTGCACTATCTCGTGGACCAGTTGCCGGAGTCGGAGCTACGCCCGGCTCTGGAGTTGATCCGTGGCCGTCTGGACGAGCCTGCCCCCGCGGAGCGTGACCTTCCCGTTCTTCGCGTCGTTCGAGGCTGAGCCGGACCTCGCCGAACGCCATGAGGAGATCCTGCGCTCCGAGATGGGCCGCTGACGTGCTCCTGTGCGACACCGGCGTCCTGCTCGCTGTCGGCAACGCCAAGGACAAGCATCACCAGGCCTGTCTCAAGCCGCCGAAGGAGCGGGTGGCAAGCCGCTGCGGATGTCCTGCGCTTCGGCGAACCCGATGGCGTGGCTGGCAGCCGACGTCATCGCCGCGCGCCTGACCGGTCGCAAGGTTCCCGAGACCACGATCGGCTACGTCCTGCAGTGCGTCAGCATCGGACGCCACGACGGCATCGTCCAGCGCGTGACCCCCGACGACCAGGTCCTGCCCACCGCGTTCACGGGCCGGACCGCCGCCCGCATCAAGGAGATGATCTGCGCGAGCGCGGCCTGGGGCATCTCCCACCCGACCATGATGGCGCCGAGCCGCCGCCGCCACCTCGTGGTCACCGGTGCGGGGGAGACCCGGCCCCTCATCCGGTCGTGACGAAGCAACGGGATTCGCGCTCGGCTTGACAGCGAAATCGCTCGGATACGGAGACTTGTCGTCGGCTCCGGCTACTTCGAGGCGGCCCGTACGTGCGTGTGAATGTGCGCGCCCGGGTTTCCGGAGAAATCGATAGCGAAATCTGCGGTCGTGGAGTCCGATCGGCGTGACGGGACCGTTCGTCGTTTCGCTGTGTCCGGCCGTACGGCAATGCCACACTAAGATCGCATCTTGTGTCTCCGAATAGCTTTTCGCGAATTATCAGGATTTGCGTAGTCGGCCTGGTTCTTGCGGCGGCGGTGACGGGGCTGGTGCTCGGCGACGCCTGGCTCTGGGCCGCCGTCGAATGGACGCCGCCGGCCTATGCGGAGTTCTTCGTACGCGCCGGGTTCGACACCCCGATGATCGTGGTGCTGCTCGTGGCCGCTCTGGTGAAGGCCGCGCTGCTGTGGCTGATCCTGCGCGCCCCCGCGCCGGGACCGCTGGATAGTCAGGCGAAGGCACTGCGCCGGCTGCTCTATCTGGCGGTGGCGTGCACCCTCGTGCCGTGGTACTCGATCGCGCTGCTTCCCGGCGCGGTCGACGCGGCGTTCCAGCTCGCGTTGTGGACCGCGATCAACGTCCTCTACCTGCTCGTCATCCGCTGGCGGTCCCGCATGCTGCGCGCGGTGGCCGGGGTGATGTACGCGGTCGAGCTGATGGGGATGGCCGACGAACTGCTCGACGAACTCGACCTCCCGCGGCTCGGATCGGGCACCATCGTCGAACTGACGTTTCTGGCAGGCGGAGCGGCGGCGATCGCCATCACGGTCGTCGGACAGTGGCGCGACGGCCGGTGGAGCCGCGGCACGCAGGCCGCCGGATGGCTGTCGGTGGGGGTCTGCGCGCTGGCGATCCCGCTCAACGTTCTCCTGGGGAGGATCTCCGGCGGCAGCCTGGCGGCGGTGGTCATCATGGACGCGGCGGCGCTGATCAGCAGCGTGTGGATCGCGGCGACCGCCCGTGAAATGCCCGCCGAGGGCACTCAGACGGACCTGCCGCCCGCGCGGCGGCGCGTGATCCGTGTCGCGGTGGTGGCCGTGGCCGTACTGCCGGTCATCGCAGCGATCCACCCGGAGGCGACCCCGCACCTCACCTACACCGGCTGGTCGGTGGACTGCTATGACCGGCCCGCATTCGGCGATCTGAAACCCTCGGAACGGGACGCCGCGTTCCTGTGCCGGGCGCGGAGCAGGGAGGGCGGAGTGCCGCCCGTGTTCCCGGACAGCGTGTCGGACCAGGAGATCCTCGCGTACGGGCGGATGCTGTGCCATGCGAAGGACCGCGACGAGGAGCACGCGATTCTCACCCGGGCCGGGAGCGCGCGGCCCGCCTGGGGCGCGGACCCGTGGGACCTCGTCTACGTCTGTCCCGAGATCGTCGGCGCGACCCATCCGGAGCTGCTGCGGTCGACCACGGAGATGCAGGAGGCGGACGCCGCCTACGTCGCCGAGCAGAACGCGAGGTGCCGCGACCCGTGGCCCCGGACGAAGGGTGTCGTCCAGGCCACGGCCAACTACTTCCTGTTCGTCGACGGCGATCCCGGCTATCTGGTCTACGACCCCGAAGACGAAGCGGCCGAGGAGACGGCGGAGCAGGCGATGGACAGGGTCTTCGACGACGACGCCGGCATCGGGGTGGCCGGCAGCGCGGTGCTCGTCGGCCATGTCGCGGATGTGGCCGATGTCTGCCTCACGGTGAAGGCCTTCCGCACCCCGCCGCCGCGGCGGACGGCCGGATGGGATCAGGTCAACGAGGTGCCGATCGTCAGCCGCAGCGGCAGGCTCACCGTGCCGGACATAAGCGAGGGCGGAGAGGTGGGCGCGGGTGCCCCGATGCCGAACCTGGCGATCAACGGGAAGGGCCGCTACCGGCTCCGTGTCTACGTGCGGGTCGACGATTCGGAGGAGGAAGAGCACCTGATCGTCGTCTTCCCGGGCACGTCGAGGAAGAGGCTCACGCTGAAGTCGTGAACGGTCGAGGCCCGAGCATGGGCGGCGCCGTTTCCGGTACGGCAGGCCGGGCGTGCGCTGTGCCGTTTCCCGTACGGCAGGCCGGGCGTGCGCTCGAATGCGCCGACGGCCTGCCGTACGGTCTCCTGAACAAGACGCCTGCACCATCTCGCGGGCCGGGGTGCCGGAGCCGACGTCAAGGACTCTTTCTCAGTCGTAGGTGGAGATCTCGATGAGGTTGTGGTCCGGGTCGCGGACGTACAGGCTGGTGATCGGGCCGAGCGCGCCGGTCCTGGGCACCGGACCTTCTTCGATGAGTACGCCCGAAGCGGTCAGATGAGCGGCCACCTGATCCAGGGGCGAGTGGGTGATCAGGCAGAGGTCGGCGCTGCCCGGCACGGGGTGGAGGGCGTGCGGCCGGATCTCGTGCCCGGCCTGGTGCAGGTTGATCTTGCTGGAGCCGAAGACGAGCGCGTGGCGGCCGTCGCCGAAGGTCACCGGCTCCATGCCGAGGGCGTCGCGATAGAAGGCGATGGCGCGGGGGATGTCGGCCACGGTCAGGACCAGGTGATCGAGGCTCGCGATGCGGACGGCGAAGGTCTCCTTGACGGCCTCCCAGGCGACCGGTGGCAGCAGGTCCCGGTTGCGGGCGAAGAACGCGTGCAGCGCGGCTGCGTGCTCGGTGCGGATGTCCGCGTTGTGCCGGGCGACGTCGATCTCGTTCGCGGCCGTGATCAGCATGAACGCCCGGAGCTCGGTGTCGGAGGGGTCGACCGTACGGCCCGTGAAGCGGTCGGCGAAGCGCAGGGCGGGATAGGTGGCCGCGCGGTCGCAGGATGCGTAGAGATATACGAGCGCCTCGGCCGGGGCCCCGATCACCTCGGCCAGCGCGGCGCGATCGGCGAGGCCGAGGAGCGGGTGGTCGAAGCCGTCCGTGCCGTAGGCCGCGTGGCACAGGCCGGCGAGCTGGACCTCTTCCGGCGCGCCCCAGTCCTTGAGCCGGGCGGCGACGCGCCGCAGGTGTTCCAGGAGCGTGCCCCCGGGGTGGGGGAGCCCGGCGGCGCCCTTGGAGGCGAGGAATGCCGTCGAATCCGTGAAGGTATCCGCTGTCATGTTCGCCTTGTATACACCGGCGGGTGAGAGCGGCCCGGGCAGGGGCACTGATGCTTCGGCCTGCTTCCCTGGGCCGAGCACGGAGGCCGAGCACGGAGGCCGAGCACGGAGGCGGGGCACGGAGGCCGGGGCACGGAGGCCGGGGCACGGAAGCGGGGCACAGGGGCGAGCACTGAGCCGGGCACCGAGGGCGCCGCTCTGATCGTTTCAGCGGACGGCCTTGCCGCCCTGGGCAATCTTCCTGGTCAGGCCCCTTGTGCCGGGTGGCGCGGGCCGCCGTCGGTACCGGGTTAGATCAGTGCGGCGTACAGTCCGGGGCGGTCCACGATTTCCGGGAACGCCCGCCTTCTGCCTCGTCGCGGACGCCCGGAAAGCCGGCGTGGGAACGCCGGCGGGACCGGGACGCCCGTCAGCGACGACGCTCACTGGAGGCGTGTGATGACGCCCGCTCGCCCGGCCGTTCGCCGTGGTCCTCGTTACGCGGCCGCACCCGCGAGCGCGATCGGAGCGCGGAACTCTTCCCTGCCGTGGCAGATTCTGTTCCTGATCGTCGCGGGGACGTTCGCCGTGCACGCCAACGGCCTCGGCAACGGCTTCATCTATTTCGACGATCCCGAAGGCGTCGTGGACAACGTCTCCATCCGGGAGTTCAGCGCGGCCAACATCGGCTATTGGTTCACCACGCCGCTGCAGTTCATGTACACGCCGCTGGTGTACGTGTCGTACGCGATCGACTACATGTTCGGCCATGGCGCGATCGGCATGTACCACTTCACGAACCTGATATTGCACCTGGCCAATGTGGTGCTGGTGTTCCTGCTCTTCCGGCGGCTCACCGAGCGCGCTTTCCCGGCCTGTTTCGTCGCGGTGGCCTTCGCGATCCATCCCGTGAACGTCGACACGGTCGCCTGGATCTCGGCCCGCAGCAATCTGCTGGCCACGCTCTTCTCGCTGGCCGCGATCTCGCTCTACGTGCGTTATCTCGAGTCATGGCGATGGCGGCCGCTGGTCTGGTCGGTGGTGCTGTTCGGGCTGGCCGCGCTGTCCAAGTCGACCGCCGTCGCGCTTCCCGTGGTGTTGTTCCTCGTGGACTTCTGGCTGTGCCGCGGGCCGAGCCGGCGTCTGCTCCTGGAGAAACTCCCGTTCTTCGTCATCGCCGCGATCACGGTGCTCGTCGGGCTGGACGTACGGCAGGACGTGGTTCCACAGGGCGGATACACCGTGGTCGACCGGATCCTCCTGACCTGCTCGGCGCTGGTCGACCACCTTGTGCAGTCGGTCTATCCGGTGCACCTGTCGTTCGCCTACGAATACCCCCGCACGCCCTTCCCCTGGTATTTCTCCGTTTTCCCGCTCGTGCTCGCGGCCGGGATCGCCGCCGCGTGGGTGGTGAGGCCGGTGCGCAGAATCCTCGTCTTCGGGCTCGGGTTCTTCGTGGTCACCATCGCGCCGACCCAGGCCGTGCTTCTCATCGACGGATATCACGCGAACCGATATGTGTATCTGCCCTATCTTGGTCTCTTCCTCGTCTTCGGATATCTCGTGGACGCGGTGCTCCGGGGGCGTTATCGCGTGCTGCGGGCCGGTGCGATCGGGGTGACGGCGGTGTTCGCGATCCTGTTCGCCACGCTGACCGTCATCAGGAACACGGCCTGGAAGAACACGGAAACCATCATGAGCGACGCCATCGCCAAAGAGCCGGGCATCGCGTTGGCGTACAACAGCCGGGGCATCGCCAGATTCCGCGGCGGAGACTACACGGGCGCCACATCGGATCTGGAACGCACGGTGAAACTCGACCCGGACTTCGTCCTGGCGCACCACTATCTCGGCCTGATCAGGTATTACAACGGCGACTACACCGGGGCACTACGGGAGCTCGACTATGAGGTGTCGCGGCTTCCGACCTTCGCGGTCGCCTACAGCGAGCGCGGCAAGACCAAGATCGCGCTGCGGGACTACTCGGGCGCGTACGCCGACCTTTCCACGGCCCTCACCTATGACCCGCAGCAGGCGGAGGCCTACTACTCCCGGGGAGTGGCCGGGATCGGGCTGGACAAGCCGCAGGAGGCGATATCCGATTTGAACGCGGCGATCGGACTCATGCCCGAATATGCCGACGCCTACTATCAGCGCGGGGTGGCCGAGTCGCGGCTCGGCGATACCGGCGCCGCCTGCGCCGACTGGAACACGGCGGCGTCCCTCGGCAACCCCGACGCGACCACGTCCCTCACCGACAACCACTGCGCCGGTTGACCGTACGGCCACGGGCGGGCTGCGCTTGACCTTGACTCCGCTTGACCTTGACACAGTGACAAGCTTTTCACTGTGGCCGAGGAGGTGGTCGCGATGACCACGCAGGAAGGCGACACGAACACGGTGCGCGTTCTGCACGCGCTTGAGGACGGCGACTCGTCGGTGCGGCTGAAGGCGGTGCTGGCGGTCGGCACGGCCCCGGACCAGAGGCTGGTCGGCAAGCTCATCGAGCGCTGCGCGGTCGAGCCCGATTTCTACGTGCGCGACATGCTCACGTGGGCGCTCACCCGCCATCCGTCATCGGTGACGGTGCCGAAGCTCGTGGACGAGCTGCGCTCGGAGCGCGCGCAGGCGCGCAGCCAGGCGTTGCACACGCTCTCGAAGATCGGGGACCAGAGCGCATGGCCGGCGATCACACGGGCGCTCCTGACCGACACCGACGACGAGGTGGCGCGGAGCGCCTGGCGGGCGGCGGTCGTGCTCGTGCCCGATGGTGAAGAATCCGAACTGGCCGGGGTGCTGGCGACACAGCTCGGACGCGGCGAACGCGAGACGCAGCTGAGCCTGAGCCGTGCCCTGGCCGGGCTCGGCGAGGTGATCAAGCCGATCCTGCGCGAGGCGATGACGAGCCGCGACGAGCGCGTACGCCGGCACGCGATCGCCACGGAACGGCTGCTGCGCGATCCGGACGCGGGATTCGAGTTCGCGATCGAGGAGGCGAAGCGCGTCGCGGTCCTCGGCGCGGCAGGGCAGGAGGAGTGACATGCGGTGTTGATCGGCGAGGTGGCACGGCGGTCGGGGGTCAGCGCCCGGATGCTCCGGCATTACGAGTCGCTCGGCCTGGTGCGGCCGACGGGCCGGAACGAGGCCGGCTATCGGGAGTATTCCAGCGACGACATCGCGCGGATCTTCCACATCGAGAGCCTGCGGTCGTTGGGGCTGTCGCTGCGTGAGGTCGGGCGCGCGCTGGACGATCCCCGATTCACGCCCTCGGAACTCGTCGACGACCTCATCCGCCGTACGCGCGAACGCATCGCGGCCGAGACGGAGCTGCTCACGCGGCTGCGCCGGATCGGCGCCGCCGAGCCCGCCGGTTGGGAGGACGTGCTCCGGATCGTGGCGCTCCTCCAGGCCCTGGGGTCGGAGAGCGCAGGCAAGCGCCAGCAGGCGGCCCTGGCCACGGCCGAAGAGGCTTCGGCGCCCGTGGAGGCGCTGGCCGAGGCGGCGTTGAGCGAGACGGACCCGAACGTCGCCGGTGCCCTGCGCTGGGCCCTGGCGCGATCGGGCGACGACGCGGTGGCGCCGCTCGCGGAGGGCCTCGGCTCACCGGCCGCCGAGGTGCGGAGGCGCGCCGTCCAGTCCCTCGCCGAGATCACGGGAGAGGCGGCGACCGCGCTGCTGCAGGACGCTCTCACGAACTCCGACGCCGAGGTCCGCAGGCGTGTGGCTCTGGCGCTCGGGGCACGCGGGGTGGCCGAAGCGGTGCCGACGCTCATCGACATGATCGTCGAGGGGGTGAACGACGTCGACGCGGCCGACGCGCTGGGCGCGCTGGCGGCCGATCCCGCGCTGACGGATCGGATCGCCACCGGGCTCGTCGGCCGCCTCGCCCAGGGCGGCGTCGAACCGTCCGGACGCCGGCGGCTGACCCAGGCGCTCGCCGACATCCCTGGCGACATCACCTCACGCGCCCTGGCCGAGCTGTCGCACGACGACGACCGGGCCGTCGCACTCACCGCGACCTACCTGCTCACGCTGCGCAGCGGGCAGTGACGTCTGAAGCCGGCATCAACGCCGGGCGTCGCTCCCACGCGCATTGAGGCGCCCGGCAGGGCAGCGTGGCTCCTCTCCGGTCGTCGGAGGCGAAGTGCACGCCGGTGACATCCTCCAGCCACAGGTGCAGCTCGGGCAGGTCTCCCGCCTGCGGGCCGGCGTCGTAGCGGCGCGGCACGATCAGGACGAGTGACCCGGTCAGTCGCTCGCCGGCACGTTCGATCAGCAGGGAGCGGACCTCCCCGGCGGCGACGTCGTAGCCGGTCGCGAGTTCGAGCGCGGCCTCGGCTGTCAGCGGCCTGGCCGAGGGAGTCACGTGCCCTCGGAAGTCTCTGGTGCGCCGGGGCTGCGCTATGGGCGGCGGCAGTGATCGCTCCAGTGGGTGCCCCGCCGCCGCGGCCTGCTCGACCATCCAGCTCCGCCGCTCCGGCCCGAAATCGGCCATCCAGCTGAGGGCCGCGCGGGCACGCCGTTCCCGCCCGATGGACGTGCGGGCGGTCGCGGCGTGGAACAGGGGGAAGGTGTTGTTGTCCCAGACGTCCGCGACCTCGTTGACGGTTCGCCGGTCGTACGTCCGTGCGTCCGCGGACGCCTCCGCGATCTGTACGAGCGACCTGTCCAGCAACGAGCCCAGGGCGCGCAGCGCCGTCCCTCGTCTGATCATTCGCACGGGATATCACGATCGGCCCGACCAGTGCGCAGGGCTGGGCGCAGGGCAGGGTGCAGGGCAGTGTGCAGGACCGGTTCCGCACGACGGCGCCGGGCGGGGAAGTCGCGCAGCGGACGGAGCGGGCTGAGCAACAGGATCGCGACCGACAGGAGCTGGACGACGGCCATCAGGATCATGGTCTCGCGTACGCCGATCGCCTCGCCGAGCAGGCCGCCGAGCAGCCCGCCGAGGGGGATCGCGCCGTAGTTCAGGGCCGAGGTGCTCGCGGTGATCCGCCCGAACATGCCGGCCGGGCAGTAACGCTGGCGGAAGGTGCTCGTCAGGATGTTCGAGGCCACGACGCCCAGACCGGTGCCGAAGCCCGCGGCGGCGAAGAGCGCCAGTCCCGCGCCGCCGGTGCCGATCGGCCCCAGCAGAGCCATCGGCGCGGCGAGCGCCTCGCACATCAGGAATCCCCGCGCCGGTCCGAACCGCGTGGCCACCCGGCCGGACAGCGCGGCGCCGAACAGGCCGCCCGAGCCCGCCACCGCCAGCACCACGCCCACCTGTGCCGCTCCCGCACCGAGATCCCGGGTGAGGAACACGACCTGGATCGACGCGTAGCCCATCAACGCGATGTTGGACGTCGCGCCGAAGGCGGTGAGCGTACGCAGGTATGGATCGTGCACGACGAACCGCAGCCCGTCGCCGATCTCCGTGCGCAGCCGCCGTCGCGCGCCGGTCTCCCGGCGAGCCTCGCGTGTGCGCACCGAACGCAGGCACAGGACGGCGATCGCGAAGCTGACCGCGTCGGCCAGCACGCCGCTGACGGCGCCGAACCACTGCGCGAGCAGCCCGGCCAGCCCGGGACCGGCGATCTGCGCGGCCGACTCGCTGCCCTGGAGCATGGCGTTCGCCTCCAGCAGCCGGTCACGCTCGACCAGGGCGGGCAGGTAGGCCCGGTAGGCGAGGGTGAAGAACACCTTCGCCGCGCCGGCCGTCGTCGCCGCCACGAGCAGGTGGGTCGTGGTCAGCGCGCCGAGCCAGGCCGCGATCGGCACGCCCGCGAACGCCACCATCGACACGGTGTTGCACACCAGCATCACCGGCCGTTTCGGCATCCGGTCGACCCATGCGCCCGCGGGCAGCCCGACCAGCAGCCACGGCAGCCAGGCGGCCGCGGTCAGCAGCCCGACCGCCAGGGGGCTCGCGTGCAGGGTCACCACGGCGACCAGCGGAAGCGCCACGCCGCCGACGGAACCGCCGAGCGTGCTCGTCGTCTCGCCGATCCAGAGCAGCCGGAAGTCGCGCGTGCCCAGCAGGCCGCCGCGTACGGCCGGCGTCGTGGTCACGGGCGGCGTGGTGGATTCGGGCGGCGTCGCGGTCGCGGTCGCGGTGGGTTCGGGCGGTGTGGTGGGTTCGGGCGGTGTGGTGGGTACGGGCGGTGTGGTGGGCACGGGCGGTGTGGTGTTCACGGCCGGCCTGGTACGGCGCGGGCGGTGAGGAAGACCAGCTTGCGTTCCTCCCCGTCGTCGGGGACCTCCCGGTCCGCCAGCGAGGTGAACAGGGCGAGGATCTTCTCCTCCAGCTCGGCGAGCTCGGCGACGGACAGCCTCGCCCAGTGGTCGGTGGTGAACGCCGCTCGCCGCCACGCCTCCGGGTGGCCGTCGCGCTCGGCGAACCACTGCCGGGCGAGCGCGGTCTGCCGCTCAAGCACGAGCGATTCGGCCGCCGCGGCCACGGGATCGTCGGGGAAGTCCGACATCGACCAGCTGATGACGTCGGCTGACCTGCGCCACCAGCGTTCCCGCCGGTCACGCGCGAGCTCGGGCACCTCCTCGACGAGCTCGCTGGCGGCGAGGACCTTGAGGTGATGGCTGATGTTGCCGACGGCCTGCCCGGTCCTGTCGGCCAGCACCGACGCCGTCGAGGGCCCGTCCACCCGCAGGATGTCGAGCAGCCGCCGGCGCAGCGGGTGGGACATCGCGGCCAGCACCTTCGAGTCGCGTACGTCACGCGTGGGGCGATCACTCACCCGCTCACCCTAGTCGCACAAGAGTCGTTGTGCAACAGTTCTTGTGCACCTGTGCGGGTGAGCGGTCTTTGCCAAGGCAAGGCCCTATGGGAACCAGGAGAAAACCACTCTTTGCGTAAATTAAGAACCCGAGATTTCGACGCATCGAGGGTGCCCTATGGCTACTTTTTGGGACCTCAAGCACTGGTTGACCGACGCGATCAACATGCACGACATCCGGGGAATACTCGCCTGCTACAGCCCTGGCGCCGTGTATGTCACGCCGTCAGGCGTGGCGGAGGGCCACGACCAGATCGCCTGGATGTACGAGCAGTTCTTCAGGGCCTTTCCGGACTTCCGCGCGACGGCCTGGTTCGAGCTCGGCGACTGTGAGAACCCCGCCGTCACGGAATGGACCTATACCGGCACCCATGAAGGTCCTCTTATGTTGCCGGACGGACGCGAGATAAGGGGAACAGGCCGTCACATCACCATCCGCGCCACCTGTTCGACCTTCGTCCACGACGACAAGATCGTCACGCACCGCGAATACTTCGACCAGCTGGAGCTCTACAGCCAGCTCGGCTTCGGGCTGACGAAGATCGAGCACGGGTGACCGGGGCCGGGAGGCATCGCCCTCCCGGCCCGGATCGTCGTCCGCCCGCAGGCGGTCCGCGTCGGACGGTCGCAGGTCAGAACGATCGCTGGTCAGGAACGATCGCTGGTCAGGAACGATCGCAGGTCCGGCGGTCGCGGGTCAGAGCGCGGAGACGATCTCCTCGACGCGCTGCCGGGCGTCGCCGAAGAGCATCCTGCTGTTGTCCCGGAAGAACAGGGGGTTCTGCACCCCGGCATACCCCGTGGCCATCGACCGTTTGAAGACGATCACGTGCTCCGCCTCCCACACGCGCAGGATGGGCATCCCGGCGATGGGGCTGTCCGGGTCCTCGACGGCCCCGGGGTTGACGGTGTCGTTGGCGCCGATGACGAGGACGACCGAGGTGGTGGCGAAATCGTCGTTGATCTCGTCCATTTCGAGGACGATGTCGTACGGCACCTTGGCCTCGGCGAGCAGGACGTTCATGTGACCGGGCAGGCGTCCGGCGACCGGGTGGATGCCGAAGCGCACCTCGACGCCGCGCTCCCGCAGCCTGCGGGTCAGCTCGGCGACCGGATACTGCGCCTGCGCGACCGCCATGCCGTACCCGGGGGTGATGACGACCGACTTGGCGTCCTTGAGCAGGTCGGCGGTCTCGACGGCGGTGATCTCCCGGTGCTCGCCGTAGTCACGGTCGCCCGCGGGGCCCGCCTCGATGCCGAAGCCCCCGGCGATCACGGAGATGAACGACCGGTTCATCGCCTGGCACATCACGTACGACAGGTAGGCACCGGACGAGCCGACGAGCGCGCCGGTGACGATCAGCAGGTTGTTGTCGAGCAGGAACCCGGACGCCGCGGCCGCCCACCCGGAGTAGCTGTTGAGCATCGAGACGACGACGGGCATGTCGCCGCCGCCGATGGAGGCGACCAGGTGCCAGCCGAGCAGCAGCGCCACGACGGTCAGGGCGACGAGCAGCCCGAGGTTCGGGGAGGCCACGAAGAGCACGGTCAGCACCGCGAACGCCCCGAGCGCGCCCAGGTTCAGGGAGTTCTTGCCCGGCAGCATCATCGGGCGGGAGTCGATCCGGGCCGACAGCTTGAGGAACGCGACGATCGACCCGGTGAAGGTGAGCGCACCGATGAACACGCCGATGGACACCTCGGCGTGATGGACGCCCAGCAGCGAGCCGGGCAGCTCGGCCCGCGCCCCGCCTCCGTTCTCGACCTCAAGGAAGCCGTTCCAGCCGACGAGCACGGCGGCGAGACCGACGAAGCTGTGCAGGATGGCGATCAGCTCCGGCATCGCGGTCATCTCGACGATGCGGGCCCGCCAGAGCCCGATGGCGGCGCCGATCGCCATCGCGACCAGGAGCAGGACCACCGCGAGGGCCGCGGAGCCGTCCGCGGCGAGGACGACGGTCGCGGCGAGCGCGATGACCATGCCGGAGATGCCCGACACGACCCCGGAGCGCGCGGTCTCGTGCTTGGACAGCCCGGCGAGGCTGAGGATGAACAGCAGGGCGGCGACGATGTAGGCGGCCTGCGCGGCCGTGGAGAGGGTCACGGTCAGCTCCTCGTGAACATGCCGAGCATGCGCCGGGTCACGGCGAAGCCGCCGACGATGTTGATGCTCGCCAGCAGGATGGCGACGAACGACAGGACGGCGACGACCGCGTGGCCCTGGCCGATCTGGAGCAGCGCGCCGACCACGATGATCCCGGAGATGGCGTTGGTGATCGACATCAGCGGCGTGTGCAGCGCGTGGTGGACGTTGCCGATCACGTAGTAGCCGATCACGATCGACAGCACGAAGACGGTGAGGTGCTCGATCAGCGCGTTCGGCGAGAAGGCGGTCAGCAGGAACAGCGCGACGGCGAGGGCGGCGGTGACCAGATGGCGTCGCCGTCCGGGCGGCGACGGCGGTCGCCCGGCGGGAGCCGCGGCCGCTTCCCGCACCGTTCCCCGCCCCGGGGCGGAGGCGTCGGTCGCGGGGGCCGTGGGGGAGGGGGTCGTGGGTGCCGCGCTCACCGGAACGGGCGGTGGCGGCCAGGTCTTCTCGCCGTCGCGGACGACGGTCATAGCGCGCTGCACGACGTCGTCGAAGTCCAGGACGAGCCGGCCGTCCGCGCCGGGGGTGAGCAGCTTCATCAGGTTGACGAGGTTGGTGCCGTAGAGCTGTGACGCCTGCGCCGGCAGCCGTCCCGCGAGGTCGGTGTAGCCGATGATGGTCACGCCGTTCTCGGTGACGACCGCCTCCCCGGGCCGGGTGCCCTCGACGTTCCCGCCCTGCGCGGCGGCCATGTCGACGATGACGCTGCCCGGGCGCATGCGCGCCACGTGCTCGGCGGTGAACAGCCGGGGAGCGGGACGCCCGGGGATCAGGGCGGTGGTGACGACGATGTCCACGTCGGCGGCCTGCTCGGCGTACATCTCGGCGGCGCGGCGGTCGTAGTCGCGCGAGGTCTCCCGGGCGTACCCGTCCGTGCTCGCCGCCTGGACGACCCCGACGTCCAGGAACTCCGCGCCCAGCGACCGCACCTGCTCGGCCACCTCGGGACGGGGGTCGGTCGCCCGCACGATCGCGCCGAGGCTGGCCGCCGTGGCGATGGCCGCCAGCCCCGCCACGCCCGCGCCCGCCACCAGGACCTTGGCCGGGGGGACCTTCCCCGCCGCGGTCACCTGGCCGGTGAAGAGCCGCCCGAACGCGTGCGCCGCCTCGATGACGGCGCGATAACCGGCGATGTTCGCCATCGAGCTCAGCACGTCGAGCGCCTGCGCGCGGGAGACGCGCGGCACGGCGTCCATCGCGAGCACGGTGATCGGCCGTCGCGCGAGCGCGTCCACCAGATCGGGGTTGGCCGCCGGGCCGATCAGGGAGACGAGCGTGGCTCCGTCGTGCAGGGCCGTGATCTCGTCCGCCGTCGGCGCGTTCACCTTGAGCACGATGTCGGCGTCCCACGTCTCCTCACGGCCGGCGATCCGCGCCCCGGCTTCGGTGTACGCGTCGTCGGTGAAGCCCGACCGTCTGCCTGCTCCCGATTCGACGATCACCTCGTAGCCGAGCGAGACCAACTGCGGGACGGTGGCCGGGGTGGCCGCCACCCGGGTCTCGCCCGGCGCCGATTCGGCGACCACGCCCAGGCGTTGTGCTGAGTGACTCATCACGATCCTTTCTGTCGTGCGGGCAGTCGGGTTGGCCGGCCCTGCGGTCGCCGCCGTCCTCCGCTCACTCGTGGGTCGCGGTGATATGGAACGGCGGCATGCCATGCGTCGCCGTACGGGCGGCGGTGAAAGGGATGGATGCGATTTGATGGGAATATCGGGGAAATTGTCCCGACTTTGCGTGGTACGGATCAAGGTGTATCTGCCGGTGGCCGTCCACACGGTATGACGACGATCTCTCGCGCGCAGGCGTTCGTCATCACGGCGCCGCATCGGGTCCTGTCCGGCGCCGCCGGCGAACCCCCGCGCGCCGCCGCCACGCCCGCCGGCGGGGGGCGACGCCGGGTCTGTCCCGCTTTCACATGTGTCCTGACCTCGTGTTAAGCCCCTAGGCTGTCTCCATGACCTCAGTGAAGGAGGGAGGCCCGCACGCGCTGTTGGCGGGGTCGTCCCGCCCGTGGGTTCGGCTGCTGCCTGGGGTTGTGGCGACCGTGTTGTGCGTCTGCCTGCTTCCGGCGACGAGCATCCTCCTCACCAAGTACTACGGACTGATCGCCGTCGCCGGGACCGCGCTGGCCATCGCACAGGTCGCGCCGCTGCTGCTGGCCGTCGTACGGCCGCTGCGAGCCTGGTATGTGATCTTCACGGCCGACGTGGCCGGGGCGCTCGCCCTGCTCACCGTCGATTTCCCGGAACGGCTGCTGTGGCCGTTCCCGTCCGTGGTGATCGTCGGATATGTCGGACTCTGTCTCGCTCTGGGTCTGAGCGAGCGGCGCCGGACGCTGCTGCTGGTGTGGCTGGCCACGGCGGCCGCGAACGTGACGCTGATGTTCTTCGCACCGCACGGCGCCGGCGCCGTGGACCTGTCGTTCACCGCCCTCGGCGGCCTCGCCCTGCTGGTCGCCGTCGCGCTGCGGGAACGGGCCGAGGTGCAGCGCAGGCTGGTCGAGCAGGAGACGATCAGCGAGGCCGAGCGCGCGCGGCGGACGCTGCTGGAGGAGCGGGCCCGGATCGCCCGCGAACTGCACGACGTGGTGGCGCACCACATGTCGGTCATCACGGTGCAGGCGGACAGCGCCGAATATCGCCTCGACCGGCTGCCGCCGGATGTGCGGAAGGAGTTCGCGAACATCGCCTCGACCGCGCGCAACTCGCTCGGCGAGATGCGGCGCCTCCTCGGCGTTCTGCGCAACGAGGAGACGCAGGACGAACTCTCGCCCCAGCCGGGCCTGGCCCAGATCGACCAGCTGGTGGACGCGACCTCGCGGGCGCACGTGCCGGTGGAGTTCACCGCCTGCGACGTGAAGGTCCCCGAGTCGGTGGGCCTGTCCGCGTACCGGATCGTCCAGGAAGCCCTCGCGAACGTCGTGCGGCACGCACCCGGAGCGCACACGCAGGTGTCCCTGTCGGTGTCGGAGCCGGCCGAAGGCGAGGACGGCAGGCGGCTGGCCGTCCTGATCGTCAACGGACCGTCGCCTGAGCCGCGCGCCGTACCGCTGGAGCCGAGCGGCACCGGACACGGACTGGTCGGCATGCGCGAGCGGGTGCGGCTCGTCGGCGGCACCCTCGATGCCGGACCACTGCCGGACGGAGGCTTCCGAGTGGCCGCCCGGCTCCCCTTGAACGAAGAGGACTTCACGTGACGATACGAGTCGTCGTCGTCGACGACCAGGCCATGGTGCGGGCCGGCTTCGCGGCACTGCTGGCCGCCCAGAGCGACATCGACGTGGTGGGCGAGGCGTCCGACGGCGCACAGGGCGTCGAAGTGAGCCGGCAGACCCGTCCTGACGTGGTGCTGATGGACGTGCGCATGCCCGTCATGGACGGCCTGGAGGCCACCCGCAGGCTCCTCTCGCCCCCGCCGGGGGTGACCCACCGGCCGCGTGTGCTGATGCTGACCACGTTCGACGTCGACGACTACGTGTACGAGGCGCTGCGGGCGGGCGCGAGCGGCTTCCTGCTGAAGGACGCGCCGCCGGACGACCTCGTCGCGGCGGTCCGCATCGTCGCCAGAGGCGACGCACTGCTCGCGCCGTCCGTGACGCGCCGTCTCATCGCGGACTTCGTCAAGCAGCGGCCCGCGGCCCGCGGCAAGCCCGCGCTGCGGCTGAAAGAGCTGACCGAACGCGAGACCGAGGTGCTGACCCTGGTGGCGCGCGGTTATTCGAACCAGGAGATCGCCCGGGCTCTGGTGCTGGCCGAGCAGACGGTCAAGACGCACGTGAGCCGCGTGCTGACCAAGCTCGACCTGCGCGACCGCGCCCAGGCGGTGGTCTTCGCCTACGAGTCGGGACTCGTGGCTCCCGGCGAGTGACACGGCCGCACCGCCATCCCCTACGGCGGTGGCGCCCGCGCGGCCGTCCCCGGACCTACGTGCCCGCGAGGCCGTCCCTGGACCCATGTGCCCGCAAGGCCCACGTGCCCGCGAGGTCGTCCCCGGACCCATATATCCACGACGGCGCCGGACGGCGGCCGTCCCGCGTGGCTGCCTGAGGTGGCCCTGCGTGGGTGGGCGCGCGGGCTGACCACCCCTGATTCCGCCCTTCCTGTCTCGCCTGCCCGGCTGTCCCGTTCTTCTCGCCTGCCCGCCTGCCCGCCTGTCTCGCTTGTGGCGTCCCGGCGCCGCGCCGGCGCTCCGGCACACCTGCGACACCCCCTACCGCGGTATCACCTTCGGCTTGGCTCTCAGGTGTGACGCCGGACGCGTGGCCGTCGGCCCAGACTCCTTTCCAGCCGTTGCACCCGCCCCGGGGGTGAAAGCGGGGTCCTTTCCTGGCTCGACGCCAGATTTCTGTTGCATATCAGACAAATGTTCGACTTGTGCCACCGACGCCATCCACCAGGAGGTCCGCAGTGACGATGCCCGATGACACGACCGCACCCGCCGACCCGGCCACGTCGATCGTACGGGCGGGTGACCTCGAGGTCGGGATCATCGACAGCGGGTCCGGCGTGCCGCTCGTGCTCGTGCACGGCGGAGAGAGCGACCGCACCCAGTTCACGGCACTGCGTGCCCATCTCGGCCCGGGGATCCGGGTCATCTCGTACGACCAGCGTGACTCGGGAGTGACCGTCAACCCGCCGGTTCTCTACACGATGTCCGACCTCGCCGACGACCTCGTTCACCTGCTGGACGCGCTGGACCTCCCCTCCGCGCACCTGCTGGGCACGTCCTTCGGCGGCGCTGTGGCCCAGCACGTCGCTCTGCGGCATCCCGAGCGGGTCGCCTCCCTCATCCTGGTCGCCACCTCACCGAGCTACTTCTTCGAAGGCGCGGCGATCGACGAGCTGTTGTCCATGACCCACGAGGAACGGCAGCGCTCGGCGGTCGAGTTCTTCTTCACCCCCGAGGGCCGGCCCGCGCAGGGTGGCCGGGTCAATGTGCTCACCAAGCGCAGCCCCGACAAGAACTCCCGCCGTGAGCATGTCATCAGGCAGCACGAGGTCCGGGACCGGCTGGCGGAGATCTCGGTGCCCACCCTCATCGTGCACGGCACGGAGGACCGGCTGGCGCCGTACGCCGGTGCGGTCCTCATGGAGCAGCAGATTCCGAACGCCCAGTTGAAGGCCATCGAGGGTGGACGCCACGCGATCGCGCAGGAGTTCGCCGACAGGATCGCGCTGTGGGTGCGCGAGTTCCTGGGAGTGGACGCGACATGACCACCGCCACCACACCCCCCACACGTACGCAAGCAGGAGGGGATCAAGGCATGACAGACGCAGCGCGCGAGGTCGCGGACCTGATGGCCAAGGCGGCCCGGGAGTGGCTCGACTCCCTGGACGCGGAGCAGCGCCGGCTGGCGGTCGGACCGGCGCCGGGCGTGGGGGAGGCGGCCGAGGCCGAACGCACCACGTGGTACTACACGCCCACCGACCACGGTGGCCTGACGTTCTCCCGGCAGCGTCCCGCCCAGCACCGGATGGTGATGCGGCTGGTCGCGAGCGGACTGTCCGAAGCCGGGTACAACACGGTCGCCACCGTCATCGGCCTGGAGAACGTGCTCGACCGCGTCGAGGACTTCTCGGTGTACTGGGGCAGGGAGCGGTCCCGCGACCCGAACATGTACTACCTGCGGGTCTTCGGGGAGCCCGGCGGGACGGAGCCGTGGGGCTGGCGGTTCGGCGGCCACCACGTCTCGCTCAACTTCCTCGTGGTCGACGGGCGGGTCACCGCCACCACGCCCATGTTCATGGGCGCGGACCCGGCCGCGTCACCCCTGCTCGGCGGCGCGGCCCTGCGCCCGCTGGGAGCACCCGAGGACCTGGCCCGCGAACTGGTCCGCTCCCTGCGGCCGGAGGCGGCCGAGCGCGCCATCCTGCTGCCGCGGCCGCCGTACGACGTCGTGGCGGGCAACAGCCCCCGGGTCGACGACCGGGTGATCACGCGCCGTGAGCTGTGGCAGCCCGACCAGAACGTGCCGGACCGCCCCGACCAGCCGCACACGTTCCTGGACGACGCGGAGCGGCGAGCGGTGTCCCTCACTCCGCCGCTCAAGGGGGTGCCCGCCGCCGAGCTCGACGCCGGGCAGCGTGAGCTGCTGCGCGCCCTGCTCGGCACCTACCTCGGCCGGGTGCAGGACGGCATCTCCCCGCTGTCGCGCTACGACGACCCGGCGCAGCTGGACGCCGTCCACTTCGCCTGGGCCGGCTCGACGGAGCCGGGCGAGCCGCACTACTACCGCCTGCACGGCCCGCGGCTGCTCGTCGAGTGGACCAAGGTCCACCGCGGCGCCAACCACGCCCACGCCGTGTGGCGGGATCCGGAGACCGACTTCGGCGGCGACGTCCTGGCCGCCCACCACGCCGCCCACCACGCGTCCTGAGCCGGCGGCGTCCCGGGCCTGCGGCACACCGGTGCCCTGGTCCGGCGCCCCGGCCCGCATCCTGGCCCCGCCCCCTGACCCGGGCCTCCTGACCCAGGCCTCCTGACCCGGGCCTCCTGACCGGCACATGGGCCCCGGCCCTCATGTGACCACCCCGCGCCACCACATGACCCGAGCCCCCGTGCGTCCACGTCGCCACGGGGGCCGGGCCGGCGCGTCCCCCGATCCACCGCGTGCCCCGAACGGAAGGTGACCCATGGCCGGTCAACACCGCGCGCAGACCGATCTCCCTCACCAGACTCGCCCCACGCTGCGCGGATCCTTCGGCATGTCCGCCTCGACCCACTGGCTGGCGTCCGCGACGGCCCAGGCCGTACTCGAACGGGGCGGCAACGCCTTCGACGCGGCCACCGCGGGCGCCTTCGTGCTCCACGTGGCCGAACCCCACCTGAACGGACCCGGCGGTGACCTCGTCGCCGTGCTGGCCACCGCGGAGGACCCCACCCCGCGCGTGCTGGCCGGACAGGGCCACGCCCCGCGCGCCGCCACGATCGAGCACTTCCGCGCCGAAGGGCTCGACCACGTCCCGGGCGCGGGCGCCCTGGCCGCCGCCGTTCCCGGCGCCGTCGACTCCTGGCTCTGGCTGCTCGCCGAGCACGGCACCTGGGAGCTCGCCGACGTCCTGGCCTACGCGATCGAGTACGCCGAACGCGGCGTGCCCGTCGTGCCCCAGCTTGCCCGCGTCCTGGCCACGGTCGAGGACCTCTTCCGCACCCACTGGCCGACGTCGTACGCGCTGTGGATGCCCGAGGGCCGTGTCCCGCAGCCGTACGACAACCTCGTCAACCCCGTCTACGGCCGCACCCTGCGCCGGCTGGTCGCCGAGGGCACCGGCACGACGCGGAGGGCACGGATAGAGGCCGCGCGACGCGCCTGGCGGACCGGGTTCGTGGCCACCGCCGTGGAGGAGGCCGCCGCCGTGCCGCACCGGCACTCGTCGGGCACCGTCCACGCCGGAGTGATCACCGCCGCCGACTTCACCGACTTCGAGCCCCGTCTCGAACCCGCCGTCACCGCGCGCTTCCGGGGGATCACGGTGGCGAAGGCGGGCCTGTGGTCCCAGGGCCCCGTGCTGCTGCAGGCCCTCACCCTGCTCGACCACTTCGATGACTCGCGAATCGATCCGTCGACCGCCGAGGGCGTCCACACCATCATCGAAGCCCTGAAGCTGGCCATGGCCGACCGGGAGGCGTACTACGGGCACCTGGACCCGGCGGACGCCGAGGAGGTGGTGCGCCGGCTGCTGTCCCCGCAGTACAGCGAGGAGCGCGCCGCACTGATCGGCCCGGCCGCCTCCACCGAGTTCAGGCCCGGCGACATCGGCTTCAAACCGTACACACCGCCCCTGGAGACGCGCCGGAACGCCGTGCAGGCCGATGGCGTGGGCGAACCCACCGTGCAGCAGACCGGGCAGACCCGGGGCGACACCTGTCATATCGATGTCGTCGACCGCTGGGGCAACATCATCTCCGCCACGCCGTCCGGAGGCTGGCTCCAGTCCTCCCCGGCCGTGCCCGAGCTCGGTTTCGCGCTGGGCACGCGGCTGCAGATGACCTGGCTCGACCCTGCCGCGCCCTCCCGCCTGGAACCGGGCAGGCGCCCGCGGACGACGCTGACGCCCACCCTGCTGCTGCGCGACGGCGTTCCCGTGGCCGCGCTGGGCACCCCCGGCGGCGACCAGCAGGACCAGTGGCAGCTGCTGTACCTGGTGCGCACCCTCGCTCTGGGCTTCGACCCGCAGCAGGCGATCGACGCACCCGCGTTCCACACCACGGCGGTGCCGAGCTCGTTCTGGCCGCGGACATGGACACCGGGCGGGCTGGTGATCGAGGAACGAGCGGACCCGGCGGTCATCGACGAGCTGCGCCGGCGGGGCCACGACGTGACCGTCTCCGGGCCATGGAGCCAGGGCCGGCTGTCGGTCGTCACCCGTGATCCGGACAGCGGCGTCCTGGGGGCGGCGGCCAACCCGCGCGGCGCCCAGGGATACGCGGTGGGCCGATGACGGGCCGTGCGGCCGGGGCCGGGACGGTGCTGCGACGGGTGTCCCTTCCCGGCCTGATGCTCGCGCTCACCTTCGCGACGGGCGTCGTCGACGCCGTCGGATATCTGCGCCTCGACAGGGTGTTCGCGGGCAACATGACCGGCAACGTCGTCATCCTCGGGATGGCCGCCACGGGCGTGACGGATCTGCCGGTGCTCGGCCCCGCCGTGGCCCTCGTGTGCTTTCTCGCGGGCGCGGCGCTGGCCGGGCGGGTGCTGCGCACCGCCGCCCCGGGCTGGAGCGCCCGGTGCACGGGGCTGCTGACCGGTGTCGCGCTGGTCCTGGTGGCGGTGGCCCTCGTCCTGGTCGCCGTCGGGGCGGATGCCGCGCCCGGCCTGCGCCCGGCGATGGCGGCGGCGCTCGCCCTGGCCATGGGGATGCAGGCGGCGACGGCCCGCCATCTGGCGGTGAAGGACGTCACCACCGTGGTGGTCACCTCCACCCTCACCGGGCTCGCGGCGGACTCCCGGCTGGGCGCGGCCCGCTCCCAGGGTGCACTGCGGCGGGCCGCCGCCGTCATGTGGATCATCCTCGGCGCGGCCGCCGGCGCGGCGCTGTGCCAGGTGAACGAGGGCCTCGCGGTCGCGGTGGCGGCGCTCGTCGTCCTCGCTGTGAGCGGCCTCGGTGATCTCACCACCCGATCCGATTCCCACTTGGCTCCGGCCGCGACCGGACCGGCCGCCTCCCCGGCTCCGGCCGCGACCGGACCGGCCGCCTCCCCGGCGGCCGGTGACGCCTCCACACGGCCGGTCGTGCGCGAAGACAACGGCGTCCCGCGCACGACCGGCATTCAACTCGCCCGGCAGCAAGAAATCCGGCAGCAAGAAAAAGGATGCCAATGACCACACCCCCCTCCGCCTCGCCGGTCCGCATGAGCAGGGCCGCCGTGGCGGCCCTTGGACTGCTGGCCATCTCCGTCGGCTCACTGGAGTCGGTCGTGTCGCCGACGCTGCCGCTCCTGCAACGCGAGCTGAACATGAGCCCGGCCCAAGGGGCGCTGCTCAACATCATGATCCTCATCACGGGTGCGCTCATCACTCCGATCGCCGGCACGTTGGGCGACCGCTACGGCGGCAAGCGGATGCTGATCCGGCTCATGGCCGTGGTCTCGGTGGGAGGCCTGACCTCCGCGCTCGCGCCCAACCTGCCGGTGCTGCTGGTCGGTCAGCTCCTGCAGGGGGTGATGCTGGGCTCGTTGCCCCTGACGTTCATCGTGGTCCGCAAGAACCTGCCGACGGGCGCGGCCAAGGCCGCCATCGGGCTGGTCAGCGGGATGTTCGTGGGCGGCTCGATGGTAGGGCTGCTGGCCGCCGGCCCCGTGGCCGAGTCGCTCTCCCGGCACTGGATGTTCGCGTTGCCGACCTTCGCGATCATCGTATTCACCCTGCTGGTCGGCAAGCTGATGCCCGGCGACGAGCCAAGCGGCTCGCACGGCTCGGGCATCGACTGGCCCGGCCTGCTGCTGCTGAGCGGCACTCTCGCCACCCTCATCCTCGTGCTGGTGCTGGCGCCCCAGGCGGGCTCGGCGCCGGTCGTCTTCGGTGCGCTCGTCGTCGTGCTGGTCGCCTTCGCGGCCGGGTGGGTCGCCGTGGAACGCCGCGCCGTCGCGCCCATGATCGACCTGCGGATGCTGGCACGCCCCATGGTCTGGAAGTCGTGCGTGGTGACGTTCGTGATCTGCCTCGGCACCGCGAACGGGGCCTACCTCGTGCCGCAGCTGCTCGACGTGTCCGGCGACGGTTACGGCTTCGGGGCGTCTCCCACCACCATCGGCCTCGTCCTCCTGCCCGGCGCGGTGGCCGCGACGCTGGCCGGGCCGATCGGCGGGATCGGGGAGCGGCGCTTCGGCCCGCGCACGATGACCATCATCTCGACCGTCATGATGGCTTTCGCCCTGCTCGGCCTGAGCGCCGTGCACGGCGAGATCTGGCACATCGTGGTCGGCAAGGCACTGATCGCGCTCGCCAACGGGCTGTGTGTCACGGCCATGATGACCGGCGTCGCCTCCTATGTCGACGAAGGCGACACCGGCATCGCTACCAGCGTGCTCCTGGTGACCCGCGCCCTGGGCTCGGCCGTCGGCGCCATGCTCGGCGGCGCGCTCCTCACCGCCAATACCGTCGCCGGCTCCGGCGTACCGGCCGAGTCCGGCTTCGTCACCGGCTTCGTCATCGCAGGCATAACCGCGGCGCTGTGCCTGCTCGTCGTCCGTACCATGCACGAAGGAGTCAAGGCATGACCCTCACCGACCAGCCGAACCACGGCCGTGTCACGCCCGCGCGCACCGTCCTGGTCTCCGGAGCCAGCATCGCGGGTCCTACCGTGGCGTACTGGCTCAACCGCTACGGCTACGAGGTCACCGTCGTCGAGAGGGCGCCCGCGCCGCGCAGCGGCGGCTACCCCATCGACATCCGCGGCACCGCCTTGGGCGTCGTCGAGCGCATGGGCCTGCTGCCCCGGCTGCGGGAGGCGCACATCGAGATGGAGCGGATGACCTTCTACGAGGGAGAAGGCGACGTGGTGGCGACCCTGCGCCCGCAGAGCGTCACCGGCGGCGTCGCGGGGCGGGACCTGGAGGTGCGGCGCGGCGACCTGACCGATGCGCTGTACGGGTCGGTCCGTGACGACGTGGAGTTCCTGTTCAACGACTCCATCGTCAGCCTGGACCAGTCCGGCCACGGGGTCGACGTCACCTTCAAGGGGGGCGGCAGCCGCACCTTCGACCTGGTGATCGCCGCGGACGGCATGCACTCGCACACCCGGGAGCTGGTGTTCGGACCGGAGGAGCCGTTCCACCGCTACCTCGGCTACTCCTTCGGCATCCTCTCCATGCCCAACCTCCTCGGTCTCAAGAACGAGGTCGCGATGTGGAACGACCCGGGCAGGGCCGCGGCCTTCTACGCGACCGGTGACGAGGTGAACGCCCTCCTGACCTTCGCCTATCCCGAGACGCCGTTCCACGCCTTCGGCAACCTGCAGGCCCAGCGCGATCTGATCAGCGAGATCTTCGCCGGTGTCGGCTGGGTGGTGCCGGACATGCTGGCCGCGCTGCGGGAGGCGGACGACCTGTTCTTCGACGCGGTCGCCCAGATCCGCGCGCCCCGCTGGTCCAGTGGCCGTGTCGCGCTGGTCGGCGACTCCGCGTTCGCGCCGTCGTTCCTCACCGGGCAGGGCACCAGCCTCGCCCTCGTCGGCGCCTACATGCTCGCGGCCTCCCTCGCGCATGGGGACTACGTGGAGGGCTTCGCCGCCTACGAGCGCGACACCCGTGGTTTCGTCACCGCGAACCAGGACCTGGTCGGTGAGGGCCGCATCACCCTCATGCCGACCACCGCCGAGGACCTGAGGCGGCGCGACGAGAGGCTGCGCAATCTCAGCGAGATGCCGCCCTCGGAGGGGAATCCGGTCCATTCGGCGCTCGTCCTGCCCGAACCCCCGGTCGTGGAACGGCCGTCGCGGTAGGCCATCGCTCCCGCCTCCTCAGCCGCGCCGTCTCCTCCGCCGGGCTGTCTCCCAGCCGGGATGCCGTTCAGCGGGCGCTCGCTTCACCGGGCGCTGCAACTTTCATCCGGGGCGCCGGTCGCTCCGGCTCGTCACGGGTGAAACCCGAGGTCATCGCGGCTCGCGCGGACGGCTCCGGAGCCCGCTCTGGCGCGGCGCCGCGCGTGATTGACATCATTGCCGATCATGGGCGCGGCCGCCCGCCGCGTACGGCCCAGAGGGAGTGACAGCGGTCCGGGAGGCGGGCCCGCTTCGGGGCGGTAAGGCACCGTGCTCCGAAGCGGTGGGGCACCGCGCGGCGATGACCGGCGGGCGCGAGAGGAGACGGCACGTGACGGCTTTCGTCCAGGAAGCTGAGCACGACCCCGAACGCGGGGAGCGACCCGGGCCGGACGAGGAGGCTCCGGGGCAGACGGGTCTCCCCGGCGGCGAGACCGCCGCCGAACCGCTGTGGCGCAGCGCCACCGTCCGCGACGCCCTGCTGCTGTGGGTGGGCACCAGGGCGGGCATGCTCCTCGTGGCGCTCTACGGCGTGCTGATCGTCTCCGGTCAGAACCACGCCCCGCTGCTGGAGCGGTGGAAGTTCTGGGACGTCGACCTGTTCCGGAAGATCGCGCAGTTCGGCTACGACGGCGACCCCAACCTGGAGCCCGACCCGGGGCTGCCGGCGTTCTTCCCCGGCCTGCCGCTGGCGCTGCGGCTGGTGCACCTGGTGGTGGACGACTGGACGCTGGCCGGGCTGATCATCTCCTTCGTCGCCGGTGCGGTGGCCGTCGTGGCGCTGGCCAGGCTCGCCGACCTGGAGGGGCCCGCGGGTGCGGGGCGCTGGGCCGTACTGGCGCTGCTGCTGTGTCCCCCCGCCGTCTTCCTGTTCGCAGGCTATTCCGAGGCGCTCTTCCTCGCCTTCGCGCTGCCCGCCTGGCTGGCGGCCCGCCGCCGCGCCTGGCCGCTGGCCTGTGCCCTGGCCGCCGGGGCGTCCTGCGTACGGATCACCGGCCTGTTCCTGGCCGTCGCGCTGATCGTCGAGTTCGTGGTGAGCCGCATCAGGAGGGACGGCTGGGCGGGCTGGTGGCGGGGGGCCTGGCTGGCGCTGCCGTTCGCGCCGATCCTCGCGTACGCCGCCTACCAGTACTCCCGTACGGGGGACTGGCTGGCCTGGAACAACGCGCAGCTGACCGGGTGGGGACGCAAACCCGTCTGGCCCTGGGAGGCGTTCCGCACCACGTGGGACTCGACCGGCGGTGACGAGGGGTTCGGGCCGATGTTCCGGCTGGAGATCGCGGCGGCCATCGTGGGGGTGCTGCTGCTCGTCTGGCTGCTGGTCACCCGCCGCTGGGCCGAGTTCGTCTACGTCGGGCTGCAGCTGGGCGCGCTGGTGACCTCCACGTTCTACATGTCGATCCCCAGGTCGGCGCTGCTGTGGTGGCCGTTGTGGGTGCTGATCGGCAGGGCGGGCGCCCGACATCGATCCGTGATCATCGTGTACGCCGCGGTGATCGGGCCGCTCATGGTGCCGATGCTGATGTCCTTCCTCAACAGCTCCTGGACCGGCTGAGCCGCCACCCCGCCCTGTCATTGTGGGCTCGACGCACGCCTTCGGCGGGCTGACGGAGACGATGGAGGCGCTCGCCCGGTTCGTACGGCCCGGCGGCCTCGCACTCGTGGGGGAGGGCTACTGGGAACGCCCTCCCGCTCCCGAGGTCGCCGAGGCGATCGGCGAATATCCGGACCTCGCGGGCACGGTGGAGCGCGCCGAGTCCAAGGGATGGCTGACCGTATACGCCCACGTGAGCGACCTGGCGGAATGGGACGAGTACGAGTGGTCGTGGACCGGCACGCTGGCGCGCTGGGCCGCGGACAACCCGGGGCCCGATGGTGAGCAGGCCCTCGCCGTGATGCGGGAGCATCGCGACATGTGGCTCGGCGGCTATCGAGGGAGCCTCGGTTTCGTCACCCTGCTCCTGCGGCGCATCTGACGCCGGGCGTCAGCGGCGCGGCAGCCGTACGAGGTGGAACGCCGCGAGGACCCCGACTCCGAGGTGGGCCGTGACGAGGGCGATCTGGAAGACCCGCTGACCGGTCGTGAGGTCGGCGGCGTAGCCGCCGTCGTAGAAGCCGGACACGAAGGCGAGCACTCCGGCGAGGGCGAGGAGGGCCGAGGCGGGAACGGCGATGCCGCGGCGACGCCGGGTCGCGCCGGCGACGAGCAGGACCTGCGCGATCATCATCGGGATCGGCGCCGACAGCCGGGCCTGTGGCCCGAGGGCGTCGAGCAGGGTCGGGCTGAGGCCCGCGGACAGGGAGATGACCGCGCCGGCGACGTCCATGGCGAGCAGCACGCCCACCCCTGCGACGAGCGCGGTCGAGAGAGCGGCGGGTTTGACGGTGGGGGTGGTGGCGGACATGACCTTCCCTCGAAGAGCGCCGTGGATGAGTGCGGTTCAAGGATCCGGCGGGCGACGTCCTGCCGGCATGAGCCGCCGGTCCCGCGTGGGACGGGACATCTCGTCCCGTGACGACGGGACTCACGGATGGCAACATGCCCCTCATGACGGACAGATCGGTCCGGCGCGCCGCAATGGCGGCGGGCACGCTGCTCGTCCTGGTCATCGGGACGCTGGTCGTCGAGCCCAGGCTGCGGCAGCTCGGTGTGACGGGGATCGTCGAACGGTTCGACGCCTTCCGCGCGGTCGCGGCGCTGTCGTTCGGCGTGCCCGGCCTGTTCGTGGTGGCGCAGCGGCCGGGCAGCCGGGTCGGCTGGGTGATGGTGGCCGTCGGGACGTCCCAGGGGCTCGGGCTCGCCCTCGGGGCGTACGGCCTGCTCGGCATCAACGTCGGTTTCAACGGCGGTGACGGCGACAGCGGCCTGCCGGGGGACGACTGGGCGATGTGGGTGTCCAACTCGCTGTGGGTCCCCGCCTACCTCCTCGTCCCGACGATCTTCCTGCTGATCTTCCCGGACGGCCGCCTGCCCTCCCGCCGCTGGTGGCCCGCGCTCGCCGCGGCGTACGCCGGTATCGGGGTGAACACGCTCGACTGGATGCTCCGTCCGGTGACCTACGAGCAGGTCCCCGGGCTGTTCCCCCAGGGGTACGCCGGTGTGCTGGCCGGGCTCACCGGGGTGCCGGACGCCCTCATGGCGGTGGGCATGGTGTGCACGATCGGCGCGGTGCTCGCCGCGGTCGCCTCACTCGTCTGTCGTTACCGGTCGGCGGGCGAGGAGGTGCGACGCCGCCTCCAATGGGTGCTGGCCGCCGCGCTGCTGACGGTGACCCTGCTCGGCGTCGCTCTGGTCGTGCCGTGGGGGCCGGTCATCGTGACGCTCGCCGCCGTTCCGCTGCCGGTGGCGGTGTCGGTCGCGGTCGTCGCGCACCGCCTGTGGGACCTCGATCTCCTGCTGTCGCGCGCGCTCGCGTTCGGCGCCGTCACCGTGCTCCTGCTCGGCGCGTACGCCCTGGTCGCGGCCACGCTCGGAAACGCGATCGGCGCCGGGGCGTCCGCGTTGATCGTGGCGCTCGCGGTGCACCCTCTCTATCTGCGGGCGTCCGCCGCCGCGAACCGCCTCGTGTACGGCGATCGTGAGGACCCGGCGCGTGCGCTGCGCCGGCTCGGCGTGCGGCTCTCGGACGCGGGCGCGCCCGGTGACCTGCTGGAACGGGTGGCCGCGGAGGTCGGGCGGGTCCTGCGTATCCACTACGTGGCCGTCGAGGAGCCGGACGGAATCGTGGCCTCCTGGGGTCGCTTCGGCGGCCCCGACGCGGCGGAGAGCCGCCCTGGTGAGTCCGACACGACCGAGCGTGTTCCGCTTCTCTACCAGGGCGAGCGGGTCGGCACGCTGGTGCTGGGCGAACGGCTGCGCCCCAAGGACCGTGCGCTGCTGGCGCAGCTCGCGCCGCACGTCGCGGTGGCCGTACGGGCGCATCGCCTCGGGGCCGATCTCGAACGCTCGCATGGGCGCCTGCTGGCGGCCCGGCAGGAGGAGCGCGACCGGTTGCTCTACGAGCTCCACGACGGGCTCGGCCCGACCCTGGCGGCCCTCGCGCTGCAGGTGGACCGCGGCCGGCGCCTGGTCGACACCGATCCCGAGGGGGCCAAGCAGGTGATGGAGGAGCTGTCGGGCCGAATCCGCGGCACGGTCGAGAACGTCCGTGCGATCGTCAACGACCTGCGCCCGCCGCCCCTGGACACCCTGGGGCTCACGGGCGCGCTGGCCGAGCTCGGCCGGGGCTTCGCGGGTGACCTCCAGGTCGAGGTGGAGGCCCCGCCCGACCTGCCCGCTCTTCCGCCGCCGGTCGAGCTGGCCGCCTACCGGATCGCGGCCGAGGCCATGACGAACGCCGTACGGCACGCGATGGCGTCCCGGTGCACGGTGAGCCTGCGGGCGGGCGACGCGCCGGGCGTCCTGGAGCTGCGGGTCGACGACGACGGCGTTGGAGTGGGGGCTCCCGTCCGCCACGGGTTCGGCCTCGCCTCCATGCGGCGCCGGTCGGAGGAGCTCAACGGCACCTTCGAGCTGCTCGACCAGGCCGGGGCGGGCACGCACCTGGTCGTACGGCTTCCACTGGCGGTCCGATGATCCGCGTCATGGTGGTGGAGGACCACCCGGTGTTCGCCGAAGGGCTGGTCGCGCTCTTCCGCGACCTGCCCGAGGTGGAGGTCGCGGGAGTGGCGAGCACCGGCGAGGCGGCCGTCGAGCTGGTGGACCAGGTCGCTCCCGATGTCGTCCTGATGGACCTGCACCTGCCGGGTATGAGCGGGATCGAGGCGACCTCCCGCATCACCGCCCGGCATCCCGGCGTGGCCGTGCTGGCCCTGACCATGCTTTCCGACGACGCGTCGATCCTCGCCGCCGTACGGGCCGGCGCCCGCGGCTACCTGCTCAAGGAAGCGACGCCCGCGGACATCGTGCGCTCGCTGGAAGCGGTGGCTTCGGGCCAGGTCGTGTTCGGCGCGGCGACCGGAAACCGGGTGCTGGCCGCTCTCACCGCGCCGGCCGTGCGGCCCCGGCCGGTGCCCGAGCTGACGGAACGCGAACTGGAGGTCCTCGACCTCGTCGCCGCCGGTCTCACCAACCACGCCATCGCGCGGCGCCTCTATTTGAGTGAGAAGACTGTGCGCAACCACGTGTCGAACATCTTCGCCAAGCTCGGCGTCTCCGACCGCGCCGCGGCGGTGGCGCGCGCCAGGGACGCCGGCCTCGGCGAGCGGTAGTAGGGCCGGGGACCTGGCCCCTGAGGTGTGCCGCGGCCGTGCGTACAGTGAAGGGGTGTTGATCCACCCCTGGGACGCCGGCACGGACGAGGAGGCGCTGGCCTTCGTCCGCGCGAACGAGTTCGGCCATCTCATCGCGTCCGGACGTGACCGCGACGTGCCTGTGGTCGTGCCGACGCAGTTCCTCCTCGCCGACGCGTCCACGATCCTGCTGCACCTCGCCCGGCCGAACCCCATCTGGCCGGCGATCGAGGAGAACCCCGCCGTGGTCATGGCCGTGGCCGGTGACTGGGCGTACGTCGAGGGAGCGTGGAAGGCGCTGCCCGACGCCGGTGAGGACCCCCGGCTCGGCGTCCCCACGACCTACTACGCGGCCGTCCAGCTGGTCTGCCACGCGGAGATCGTCGACGACCCGGACGGCAAGCTCGGCATCCTGCGTGCCCAGCTCGCCCACCTGGACCACGACCTCGCCGATCCCGCCGAGCATCACCGGCGCCTGCCGGGCATCCGCGGGCTCCGGCTGACCGTCCAGAAGATCAACGGCAAGTTCAAGTTCGGCGGGAACGTGGACGAGGCCCACCGCAGGTACGTCGCGGAACGCCTCGCGGAGCGGGGCGGCCCCGGCGACCGCGCCGCCCGCGACCACCTCCTGCGCCGCCTCGGCCGCGAACACCACCCCTGAGCCGCCGCAACCGGCCCTCGATGGGGAGTCTCAGGCGTCTCCGATCAGGGCGAAGGCGAACGCGAGACGGCGATCCGGCCATCCTCGCGGATCCTGACGTGGGCGCCGCCCTCCGACGTCATCACGATCTCCTCGCCGGACCGCCATTCGAGCGAGCGGGGGCCCCGGGCGCGGTCGGACAGCTCGGGGCCGGAAAGCATGTTGTCGAGGGCGCCGTGCAGCAACCGTTCGGCCGCCCGGCCGGCGACGTCCTTGAGGCTGCCGCTCACCGTCCACCTCCTGCGCGGGCGCGACGTAGCAGAGCAGGCGCTGCTGTGCGGCGTCCTCGAAGAGGGTCGGCTCCGGAGCGGCGGGCAGTCCTGTGAGCTGCCTTGAGGCGACGTACGCGCACGGGGCGAAGACCCTGTCGGACTTCCCTCCGCGGGGCACCCGTATCGCACGGGCTCCCCGAGTGGCCGTTCTGCGCTTGGGCGTCACCGGGCGTTCCACCGCGCTCACGACGAACTCCCAGACGTCCGTCCAGGCGACGGGTTCCACCGGCGGCTCGGCCGCTTTCCCGGCGGTTCTGCGGAACACCACGACTGCCTCCCGATCCCTCCGTCCGTTCGGGGAGCGACAACTCCAGCCCCGAGATCGCGGAGGCGGAGAACCCGCGTGATCGTCCACGAGGTGGGCGACTTGTCGTACCCGGGGTGTAGAAGTGTGGCGTGGCTGCTGAGACGACCTGGGCGCAGGTGCTCGCCTGGAGGCTGAGACGGCAGTTCGTCGAGCCCGCGGGCGGCGCGGACGCGGTGGCGATCGCCCGGCGGCTGTGCGGGGTGCAGGCGCAGGTCGCCTCGTCGGCGGCGCTGGCCGTGGCCGTACGGCACGCGAGCCCGCGTCCGGGAGAGATCGAGGACGCCCTGTGGCGGGACCGCACGCTGGTCAAGACCTGGACGATGCGCGGCACGCTCCATATCCTCCCCGCCGACGAATTCCCCGCCTACCGCGCCGCCCTCGGGGCGCTCCGGTTCTGGGAGAGAGCCTCCTGGCAGCGTGGCCACGGGGTGTCCGCGCGGGAGATCGCGGCTCTCCTGGACGCCGTTCCGCAGGCGTTGTCCGGCCGGTCGCTGACCCGCGAGGAACTGGTCGAGGCGGTCATCGAGGTGACCGGGGACGCCCATCTGCGCGAGGCCCTCACGTCCGGCTGGGGCGCGCTGCTCAAGCCGCTCAGCTTCCTGGGCGAGCTGTGTCACGGCCCGCCGCGCGACCGCAGGGTCACCTTCACCAGCCCGGCCGACTGGCTACCGGGCGGCCGGGAGGAGGCGCTCTCGCCGGAGGAAGGGGGAGTGCGGGTGCTCCGCGCGTTCCTCGGCGCCCACTGCCCGGCCACACCCCAAATGTTCGACGCGTGGCTGTTCCGCGGCCTCACGCCCAAGGCCGTGCTGCGGGGCTGGTTCGGGGAGCTGGAGGGCGAGCTCGCCCAGGTCGAGGTGGAGGGCATGCCCGCCGTGCTGCCGGCGGAGCTGCTCGACGACCTGCTGGCCTGCCCGCCGTCCGAGGGCGTGCATCTGCTACCCGGCTTCGACCAGTTCATCCTGGGCGCGCCGCGCGACCTGGAGCCGCTCCTGCCGAAGTCCGTACGGCCCAAGGTGAGCCGGGCTGCGGGGTGGATCTCGCCTGTGGTGATCCACCGGGGCCGGGTGGCGGGCGTGTGGGAGGCCAAGGAGGGGCGGCCGGTAGTCGAGCTCTTCGAACCGGTGCCGGAGCATCCCCTGGCCGCGGAGACCGACCGCGTCGCGATGCTTCTCGACGGGCTGTAGCCACGGGCGGGGCGCGGCAGGTCAGGCACCTGACCGCGGAGGCCGATCGCCATGCTCCTCGTCGGGCTGCAGCCCACGGCCGGACCGTAGCCGGGGCCGCGGCAGGTCAGGCCACCTCCTTGCGGAGCACGCGGACCACGCCGGCGGCCATGGGCAGGGCGATCCAGAAGACGGCCGACGTGGCGAGCCGGGCTCCCTCGCCCCAGGTCATGTCGCCACTCGCGAGAGGGGCGGCGGTGGTGTTGAGGTCGAGCCACTCGGCGAGGGCGGCACCGGCCGAGCCGAGCCTGCCGACGACGGCCCACAGGACCGGCGTGGACAGGCTGATCACGATCGCGGCGGGCGCGTTGAGGAGCAGCGTGCCGAGGGCGAGGCCCTGCGCGGCGACGAGCACGTTCACGCCGGCCCAGCCGAGCAGCCAGAGCGGCTGGACGTCCCAGTCGGCGGGGCCGCCGCCTACCCGGGCCACGACGGCCGTCACCGGCAGCGCGACCAGCATGGCGAGCAGCGAGAGCGCCACCGCCGCGACCAGTGGCGGCACGCTCTTGGCGGCGAGGACGCGATGGCGGCGCGGTTCGAGCGCGAAGGTGGTCAGCGCCGTGCGATGCGCCCACTCCCCGGTCATGGTGAGGATGGCGAGCACCGGGAGCAGGGTGCCGAGGGCGATCCCGGCGGTGGCCGCCAGGGTCTGCGGCTTCGGCCCGGCGACCGTGCCGCGCGCGGCGACCGACGCGACCACCAGGCCGACCATGACCGCAGTGATGATCTTTCCACTGCGGGTGTCGGCGATCTTGCGCGCTTCGACCGCGAGCAGCCTGCGGAAGGGGATCGGGCGGTCGGCGTTCACTGTGTCGTCCATCGAGTTGTCCATCGTGTCGTTCTCCGTGACGGGGCTCGGCGCGGCCCCACGATGTCGTTGGGGTGGCAGTCGGTGGGCGCCCCGGCCCCGTGTGGGTGGGGTGGTGGTCGGTGTGGGCGTCCTGGCTGGTGTCGTTGGGATGGCGGGCGTGGGTCATGCGGCGCCCCGGCCCGCGTCACCGCCCGGATGCGCGCCGGCGCCGGGGAACGTGCCTCTGCGCGGGTACGTGCCGGCGCCGGGGCCACGGTCGGTGTGCGCGGTCAGTTCGAGGAAGGTCTGTTCGAGACCGCGTCCCCGGCTCAGCTCCTCGACCGTGCCCTGGGCGAGCACGCGTCCCCGGCCGATCATCACGATGTGGTCCGCCACCTGCTCCACCTCGTGCAGCAGGTGAGAGCTGAGCAGCACGGCGCAGCCGGAGTCCGCGAGGTGGCGCAGCAGCCCGCGCATCCAGTGGATGCCCTGAGGGTCGAGGCCGTTGGCGGGTTCGTCCAGGACGAGCACCTCGGGGTCGCCGAGCAGGGCGTGCGCGATGCCGAGCCGCTGCCGCATCCCGAGCGAGTAGCCGCCGATCGTCCGCCGGCTCTCCCGTTCGGTCAGGCCCACCAGGTCGAGCACCTCGCCGACCCGCGTCCTCGGCAGCCCGAGAGTCATCGCGCCCAGCGTCAGGACCTCCCTGCCGGTGTGACCCGGATGCCGGGCCCCCGCGTCCAGCAAGGTGCCGACCCGCAGCCCCGGGCAGCCCATCTCGGCGTACGGCAGGCCGAGCACGGTCGCCGAACCGGAGGTGGGGCGGGCGAGTCCCACCAGGATGCGCAGGGCGGTCGACTTCCCGGCGCCGTTGGGCCCGAGGAAGCCGGTGACGCTCCCGGCCCCGACGGTGAAGGACACGTCGTCGAGCGCCCGCACCTTCCCGTACATCTTGCTGACGTTTCTGAACTCGATCACGCCGTCCAGTCCACCGCGAGGACGGACGCCGCCGCATCGGACCGGGGTCCGGCGCGTCTCGACGCGGGGCCGGGCATGTCGCCCCGGAGCGATACCCGGGGTTGTCCACAGGTCGACCCAGGTCGCTGAAAGCTGTCCGATGCGGTCCCTAAGCTGTGGGGCTGTGCACGGCCGACCGGACTACCAGCCACCCCTCGACAGGCAGGGGGTCGCGCTGCGTTACCTGTGCGCCGTGGTGCCGATGCTCTTCAACGGCACGGTGCTGGTCTGGCTCGTCCTGCACGACGGCGGCCGTCTCCCGCAGGTGCTGATCGACGCGACGCTCGGCCTGACCGGGCTGGTCCTGATGGGATGGCGGCGCCGGTGGCCGTGGCAGATCGCGCTGTTGACCGCCCTGCTGACCACGTTCTCGTCCACGGCGGCCGGGCCCGCCTACGTCGCGTACGTGTCCCTGGTGACCCATCGCCGATGGAGCCGGACGATCCCGGTCGCGGCGGCGTCCGCGGTGTTCCTGGCGGTCGGCGGGGCTGTCGGCGGCATCGACCAGGCCACGTACGTCTCCTCGGTGACGGGGCTGACGATTCTCGGCGGGCTGACCGTGTTCGGCCTCTACCTGCGCGGACGCCGCGATCTGGAGCTGTCCCTGCGCGAGCGGGCGCGGGCCGCCGAGCGTGAGCAGCGGCAGCGCATCGACCAGGCGCGGCTGGCGGAACGCGTCAAGATCGCCCAGGAGATGCACGACGTGCTCGCGCACCGGATCTCCCTGCTGGCGATGCTGGCCGGCGGCCTGGCCTATCGCACCGACCTCGGCCCGGAGCAGACGCGCGAGGCCGCGCTGGCCATCCAGGAGAACGCGCATCAATCGCTCAACGAGCTGCGCACGGTGCTGCGCACGCTCCGCGACGACGGCGCGGTGGAGGCGCCGCAGCCCGACCTGACCCATTTGGAGGCGCTGTTCGGCGAGGTGCGCGCCGCCGGCCAGCGCGTCGAGGTGGACGACAACATCGACGGCCGGGAGTCGCTGCCCGCGCACACCGGCCGGCACGCCTACCGGATCGTGCAGGAGGCGCTGACCAACGCGCGCAAGCACGCGCCGGGCACCAGCGTCACCGCCGAGCTCGGCGGGCGGCCGGGGGAGGGGCTGCGGATCCGGGTGACGAACCCCGTGCGCCCCGGCGCGGCCCCCGGCCCCGGCGGCAGGCTGGGCCTGGTGGGCCTGGCGGAGCGCACGAGGATGGCCGGCGGCACCCTCAGTCATACGATCCAGGACGGGCGATTCATCCTTGATGTCCGATTGCCATGGGAGGCTGCGGATCGTGACCCGGCTGGTGATAGTCGATGACGACGCGATGGTGCGGACCGGGCTGCGCCTGATCCTCGGCGGCGAACCCGACCTCGACATCGTCGGGGAGGCCGAGGACGGGCTGCGCGCGATGGACGTGATCCGCGACCTGCGTCCCGACGTGGTGCTGCTGGACGTCCGGATGCCCAACCAGGACGGGCTGACGACCACCGAACTGCTGCGGGCCAGGCCCGGCCCGCCGCGGATCCTCGTGCTCACGACGTTCGACGCCGACGACATGGTGCTGCGGGCCCTGCGGCTCGGGGCCGACGGCTTCCTGCTGAAGGACACCCCGCCGCCCCGGATGATCGAGGCGGTCCGCGCCGTGGCGAAGGGCGATCCGGTGCTGTCGCCGAGCGTCGCCCGGCAGGTGATCGCCGCGGCGACCGGCGGATCCGGGCCGTTCCTCCCGACGGCGAGAGAGGAGTTGAGCCGGCTCACCGAGCGCGAGCTCGAAGTCGCGGTCGAGGTGGCCCACGGCAGGTCGAACGCCGAGATCGCCGCACGTCTCTACATGAGCGTCGCGACGGTGAAGGCGAACATCACCCGGATCTTCGCCAAGCTCGGCACCGACAACCGCGTCCAGGTGGCTATGAAGGTGCGCGACGCTGGTCTCCTGTGACCACACCTCCTCGCCCCAAGGCCGGTCCCCGGGTGGCCCGTCTCCGTGCGGCCCGGCCCGTCTCTGTGCGGACCGTCCCCGGGTGGCCCGTCTCCGTGCGGCCTGTCGCCGCGTAGTTCGGAGCGGTCGCGCCCACCGGCCCCCCTGCGGCGGGCCGTGACGGCCGCGACGGCGCTGGGTGCCGGCCGGGCGCGCGGCCGACACGGCGGCGACGGGGAAGCCGGGCCGGGGTCAGTCGAGCCAGGCGGGGGGAGAGGGCAGGTGCCGGTCGAGCTCGTTCCACAGGCCGGGCGGGATCGGGGTGGTGGCGAGGCGCAGCGTCTCCTCCATCCGCTCGGGTTCCGAGAGGCCGACGATGGTGGACGCCACCCTGGGGTCGCGCAGCGAGAACTGCAGCGCGGCGGCGGCGAGCGGCACGCCGTGCTCGTCGCACGTCCGTTGCATGGCGCGGACCGACTCCCGGACGGCCTCGGCGGTCTCCCGATAGCAGTAGCGGGGCTGGGCGTCGGGCCCCTTGACCAGCATCCCGCCGCCGTACGGCGCGCCGTTGACGAAGGCGACCCCGCGTTCGAAGGCGTCGTCGAGCAGCGGATCGGCCTCGCGGTTCACCAGCGTCCAGCGGTTGTGGCTGATCACGGCGTCGAACACGCCGGTCGCGACGAAGTCGCGCAACAGTCCGATCGGGCCTGCCGCGATGCCGATGTGGTCGGCGACGCCGGCGTCGCGCAGCGCCACCAGCGCCTCCACCGCCCCGCCGGGGCTCATGGCCTCCTCGAACGTGATGTGGTATTCGGGGTCGTGCAGATAGAGCAGCGGCACGTTGTCGACGCCGAGCCGTTCGAGGCTCTCCTCGGCCGAACGGCGGACGCGCTCGCCGGAGAAGTCACCGGTGTCGGGGTCCGCGTCGACCTTGGTGGCCAGGACGAACCCGTCGGGGACGCCGCCGCGGTCGCGGACCACGGCGCCGATGCGCCGCTCCGCGCTGCCGTTGCCGTAGTTGTTCGAGGTGTCGAGGAAGTTGAACGGCCCGTCGAACACGGCTTCCACCGTGGCCCGCGCACGCTGCTCGCCGACCTCGTATCCGTACAGTCCCGGCATGTTCGCCAGAGGGCTGGTGCCGACGCAGATCGGCGTCACCGCCAGGCCGGTGCGCCCGAACGGCCGGCGCACCGACGGGTCGGGGACCGTCAGGCCGTCGAGCGAGTCGAGGGGCATCAGAGGGTGTCCTTCCGTCACGAGCCGTCGCCCTGACCGGGCGCCAGCCGGGCCACGGCCGCCGAGGCGAGCCGGTGTCCTTCCGCCAGCCGGGCCAGCACCGCGTCGGTCGCGGCGTCGGGCCGGGTCTCCTCCGCGTGGGCGGACCGCCAGGCGTGCAGCCGCCGCGCCCCCTCCGGCCAGGTGACGACCGGCCGGAACGACGGGACGAACCGCCTGATCTTCGTGGTGTCGAACACGGCGGTGTGCTGGAGGTCGCCCACGATCAGGTCGGACCAGAACCATTCGGGCGCGATCCGCGGCAGGAACTCGGCGGGCAGGTGGAGCAGCCGGGCCGGCGTAGCGACCGTCCGCCCGATGACCTCGTAGATCTCGTTCCAGGTCAGCGCCTCGTCGGAGGTGATGTGGAAGTCCTCACCGATCGCCTGCCAGGCGCCGATCAGACCGACGAGGCCGACGGCGAAGTCGTCGGCGTGCGTGAGGGTCCACAGGTTGGTGCCGTCGCCGGCCACCACGATCTCGTCGCCGCGGGCGACACGGTCCCACGCCGTCCAGTCGCCGGGCAGCGGCGGGTGCGCGTCGTCGTAGGTGTGCGAGGGGCGGACGATCGTCACGGGGAAGTCGCGCTCGTCGTAGGCGCGGCGCAGGACGTCCTCGGCCGCGATCTTGTCGCGGGCGTACGCGAGGTAGGGGTTGCGCCGGGTGGTCGACTCGGTGATCGGCGCCCGCCGCACCGGCTTGTGGTAGATGGACGCGCTGCTGATGTAGACGTACTGGGCGGTATGGCCGTCGAGCAGGTCCACCATCGCCGCCGCGTCCCCGGCCGTGAAGCCGAGGAAGTCGACGACGCAGTCGTACGCGCTCCCGGCCAGCATGCGGCGCAACGCGTCGTGGTCCCGCACGTCGGCGGTGAGCGAGGTGACGCCCTCGGGCAGGGGACGGCGCCGGGCGGTCTGGCCCCGGTTGAGCACGTGGACGTCAAGGCCCCGGCGCACCGACTCGGCCACACAGGCCGAGCTGATCGTTCCGGTGCCACCGATGTAGAGGACCTTCACGCGGACTCCGAGTCGTGTGGCAGTGGCGGGCCGTGCCGCACCCGGGGTGCCGGCCGACCCGGAAACTTTCGGGAAAATTGTGAAAATTGTCGATTTCCGGGAGCAACTTAGAGCGCGGCGTCATCCAACGTCAAGAGCGTGCGCCACCGGGCAGCCCAGGGCCGGTCCACTTGCCTTTGACGTCCGTACGGAGCCGTCTCGCCACCATTGTGGAGGACGGCACCTTCCGCCGTTCAACCGGGCAGCAGCTCGCGGATGCGCGCGGCGTACGCACGGGGGTGTGTGGTGTTGCCGTTGTGCCCGCCGGGAAATTCCTTCGCCTCGACCCCGAGGAGCGCGGCGAGCTCCCGCGCGCACCGGTAGTCGAAGACGTGCCGGGGCGTGGTGCGGCCGAAGGCCGGGATGACGCGGACCGGCGTGTCCCTGAGCGCGGCGACGTCCAGCGTGTCGCGGGCGATCGCGGTGAAGTCGTTGCGGATGAAGAAGTCGAAGCCGGCCCGCCGCCGGTCGTCCAGCGCAAGCGGGGTCAGCCCGGGCTCGGTGTCCTGGGCGACGGGGTCGATGCCCAGCACCTCGGCGATCTTTGCGACCGTGTCGGCGAGCCCGCGCTCACGGTAGAGGTCCTGCAGCTCCTCCAGCTCGCGTACGTGATGGACGCGTTCGGCGGCGACGGGGAGGAGCGAGGGGACCACCGGCTCGTGCGCGATCAGGGTGGCGAGCCGTTCGGGATGCTCGACGGCCAGGTGCAGCCCGATGGCCGCGCCGAAGCTGCAGCCGAGCATGTGCACCGGCCGGTCGGTCACGGCGGAGAGCAGGCGGTGGACGTCGTCCACGTGGTCGGCCATGGTCGCGCCGCGGCCGGGGTCGTCGAGGCTGCTGCGCGACAGGCCGCGCCGGTCGTAGGTGATGACGGTGTGGTCTCCGGCGAGGTGGCGGACCAGGTCGGCGGTGCGGCCCGCGTCGCCCTCCCCGCTCTGCGAGATGAGGAGCATGGGCCCGGCGCCGTGCACTTCGTAGTAGATGGCGGCGCCGTTCGTGCGGAGCATGCCGTTCATGGGGTCGTCCTCTCGGATCGGATGATCCGGACAATATTCCATCAAATTTGATGCATCAAGTTTGATGTATTGTGGAGCGGTGAACGGAGTCGACCTCTTCCTGCTCGGCAGGACCCTGATGAAGATCGGCGAAGAGGCCATGCCGGTCGGGGACGTCACCCCGTCGAAGGCCGCGCAGGCCGCCAGTGTCCGGACCGTGCTGGTGGTCGTCGCGGACCTGCGCGCCCACCCGGAGACCTCCGTGGGGGAGATCGCGGCCCGCACGGGTCTGCCGCAGAGTGCGGTGTCGGGAGCCGTCACCCGGCTGAAGGAGGCCGGGGCGGTCGTGACGGCCCCCGATCCGGCCGACCGCCGCCGGGTCCTGATCAAGCGGGCGCCCGGGCAGCCGGCGCGCGTGGAGGCGGTGCGGGCGGCCGGGATCGAGGGGCCCCTCGCCGCGGCGCTGGGCACCGACGACCCGGCGCAGGTCGCCGAGGTCGTCGCGGCGCTCGAATTCCTCGCCGGCCGCCTCGCGCCGGGAACGGCCGCCCGCCGTCCCTGACCCCGGAGACCGGGCGGCTTCCACAACGCCCGCCGTCCCTGACGCCGATGGACCGCTTCCGGGCAGGTCACCCGCCCGCCCCGAGAGCGGGCCTTCCGGGGCAGGGCTCAGAGGGACACGGCTCAGAGGGACACGGCTCAGAGGGACACGGAGACGTTGGCGTCTCCGGGCTCGTCCAGCGTGAACGTGACCGTCCGGCCGCCGGCCGTGATCTCGTACTCGCCGAGGAAGCCGTCGAACCGGACCCGGCCGTCCGCGTCGGTGACCATCGTCGTCGGAGACAGCCACCACTCGCCCTTGATGAGCGAGCGCAGCGCGTCGTACGACGGCTTGGGGGTGCCGTCGGCGCGGACGAAGCCGCCCGGCGCGCCGAGCCAGCCGCCGTCCGACAGGCCCCAGTAGGTCATGGCCTCCACGGCCGGGTGGGACAGCAGGGTCTTGTAGTGACGCACGACCTCGTCGGCCTGGCGGGCCTCGCCCTCGGGCGTGGTCGGCCACTCGGGGATCTGGTAGTCGTTCAGGTCCACGATCTCCTCCGGCATGATGTGGCCGGAGACGATCGTCGTCTCGGTGAAGTGGATGGGCAGGCCATACCGCGCGAAGCGGTCGATCGTCGCGAGCGTCTTCTCCTCGCCCCAGTAGCCCTGGTGCATGTGGCTCTGCAGGCCGAGTACGTCGATCTTGATGCCCGCCTCGAGTACGCCCTCGATCAGGCACTCGTACGCCGCGGACATGTCGAAGTCGTTGAGCAGCAGCGTGGCGTGGGGATTGGCCTCGCGGGCCGCGTCGAAGACCATGCGGACCATCGGGATCCGGCCGATCTCCCGGCAGATCCGGGTGATGCCGTTGTCGTACTTGTCGAAGATCGGCATGATGACGACCTCGTTGATGACGTCCCACATGTCGATGACGCCGGCGAAGTCGGTCATTTCGCGCCGGATCCGCTCCACCTGGGCCTTGGCGATCTCGGCGTTCGACAGGTCCATCAGCCAGCCGGCGGTCTCGGTGTGCCAGGCGAGCGGGTGGCCCTTGACGACGACGCCGCGGTCGGCGAACCACCGCGCAGTGGTGAGCAGCCGCTCGGTGTTCGGCCGGCCCCGGACCGGCTCGAAATGTCCCCAGTAGAAGGGCAGCGTGGCGAAGTTGAACAGGTCGAACCACAGGTCGGCGACCTGCTGGGATCCGGCCGCCGGAGCCTCGCCGAGCGACGGCCGCCCGCCGGTGTCCGTGGTGGTCTCGCCGTTGGCCAGGGGAATGAAGTCGAACCCGATGCAGCCGAACAGGAACTTGTGCCGGCGCTGCGCGACGACCACCTCCTGGCCGGCGAGGGGCGCGCCGTTCGCGCTCACGGTGAGAGTGGCACCCGCGGTGCGGTGCTTCCTGATCAGCGGGTCGGGGGCGACGGCTCCGGAGACGGAAGCGGGGTGGGACGACATCGAGCGGCCTCCAGCGATCTCAAGGCGGAGAAGTCCCCTCCGGGAGCCTCTTCGCCCCGGCCGGAGAGGTCTGTGATCCCGAGCACGTTAGCGCTCTTGCCGCTCGAAAGTGCACAGACCGCTCCATCCGATGCGATCAACGGCCGGAGTGGCGCGTTCAGTGGACGAAGTGGGTGAAGCGGGCGGCGGGCTCGCCGCGCAGCCGTCCCTCGGGCAGTCGGCGCCCGCACAGGACCAGCACCAGGTCCTGGGCCGCGCCGGACAACGGGGTGCCCGTTCCGAGCGACCAGTCGACGTCGTCGGCGCGCAGCTCCACGCCGTCCAGGTCGACGCCGAAATATCTGCGGCTCCGCGGGGACAGCGCGTTGTCGAGCAGGACGCGCAGGCGGTCGCCCGGCACCCGCCGGTCGATCCCGAGCGCCACGGTGACGTCCATGCCGTGGATGACGTCGTGCGACAGCGCGCCCGCGTAGCCGCCGCCCGGAGGCCGCCAGGGGTGCTCGGCGTTGTCCCGCAGGCAGGCGGTCAGCTCGCGCGGGCCGAGAGCCGCCGCATCCTGGCGGGCGAGGCGGTCGGCCAGCCGGTCGAAGTTGCCGCGGGCCCTGACGAGACCGGCCACCACGCTCAGCCCGGAGTGCCGGTAGGGCATCGTCATGTGGGCCACCACCTCACGCACCCGCCACCCCGCGCACAGCGAGGGCGCGTCCCAGGACTGCTGCGGCAGCTCGCTCAGCAGGTCGGCCAGTTCGCGGCGTTCGGCCGCGATCTGCCGCCGGATCTCGGTGTCCATTCGTTCGTCGCCTTCCGGTCGTGTCCGTCCGTACGCCCACCCGACGAACGGGCGCGCACCGGATGGACACCTGCCTGCCGTACGCGCATTGATTGCGTGGCACGCATCTTGTGCGTGTCACGCAATCCCTCGTAAGGTCGCCGCGTGAACGACGACGGCATGGACCTTCGGGCCCGCAACAAGCAGGCCACCCGGGAGGCGATCGGCCGGGCCGCGCTGCGCCTGGCCATCGAGCGGGGTCCCCACGGGCTCGCTCTCGTGCGGGTTCACGACATCGCCACGGCGGCGGGCGTGTCGCCCCGCACCTACAACAACTACTTCTCCAGCAGGGAGGAGGCGATCTGCGCCTTCCAGGCCGACCAGTCAAGGCGTGCCGGGCAGGCGCTGCGCGCGCGGCCCGCCGAGGAGCCGCTGGACCAGGCGGTCACCGCGGCCGTGATCGATCTCTACACCGACCCCGAGCCCGACAAGGCGGGCCTTCGGATGATCATGATGACGCCCGAGCTGGAAGGTGAGGCGCTCAAGGCGTTCAGCATGGCGGAGGGGCCGCTCGCCGAGGCGATCGCGGCGCGCACCGGCACCGATCTCGCGCGCGACGTGTATCCCGCCGTCATGGCCGCCGCGGTCACCGGCGCCGTACGCGTGGCCGGACGGCACTGGCTCGAACCGGGGAACACCGAGCCCTTCGCCGCCGTCCTGCGCCGCACCCTGTCCTGCGTCTTCTCCGCCACGCCGCCCGCGCCGCCCGAACCCTCCGCGCCGTCCCAACCCTCCGCGCCGCCCAGGGCCCGCGCGGTCTCTGAACGTCCGGAAAGGAACAACGGAAGATGAACGGCAAGGGCATCAACTTCGACACCGGCTTCGCGGACGCGGCCGCCCGCGCCGCCGGGCGCAGCACCCGGGAGCCGTTCGACCTCGACGTGGTCGAACGGGAGATGCGCGTCATCCGTGAGGATCTGCACTGCACCGCCGTACGGATCACGGGCGGCGACCCCGGACGGCTCAAGGCGGCGGCCACCCGCGCCGCCGCCGCCGGCCTGGACGTCTGGCTGTGCCCGTTCGCCTGCGACATCACCACCGCCGAGCTGCTCGCCGTGATCGCCGACTGCGCCGAGCACGCCGAGCGGCTGCGCCGCGAGGGCGCCGAGGTCGTGCTGGCCACCGGCTCGGAGGTGAGCCTGTTCACCGACGGGTTCCTGCCCGGCGCCACGTTCGCGGACCGGATGCCCCTGCTGGCCCGGCCGGAGACCCTGCACGAGGCGCTCCCCCTGCTGCCCGGCCGCGTCAACGCCTTCCTCCGTGAGGCGGTCGCGGTCGCCCGCGAGCGGTTCGGCGGCCGGATCGGCTACTGCTCGATTCCTCTCGAACAGGTGGACTGGACGCCCTTCGACGTCATCGCCACCGACGCCGGCTATCGGTCGGCCGCCACCGCGGCCCACTATCGGGACAACATCCGCGCCCTGGTCGCACAGGGAAAGGCGCAGGGCAAGCCGGTGGCGATCACCGAGTTCGGCTGTGTCACCCACCGTGGCGCGGCCGACCTGGGCGAGCGCGGCGACTCGATCGTCGAGTGGGGCAAGGACGGGGCGCCGGCCGGTCTGACCGGCGACCATGTCCGCGACGAGCACGAGCAGGCGGCCTATCTCCGCGAGGTGCTGGGAATCCTCGACGACGAGGGAGTGTACGCCGCCTTCTGGTACACCTTCGCCCGGTATGACCTGCCCCACCGGGACGATCCCCGTACGGACTTCGACATGGCCAGTTGCGGCGTGGTGAAGGTGCTGGAGGACCGCCAGGGCACGGCCTACCCCGGCATGCCCTGGGAACCGAAGGCCGCGTTCGCGGCCCTGGCGGACTGCTACCGAGCCTGACACCTGAGCCTGAGACCTGAGCCTGACACCCGGGTCCGGCACCCGGGCCTGGCGCACGGGCCTGGCACCCGGACCTGACATCCGGGCCTGGCACCTGGGCCTGGCGCACGGGCCTGGCGCACGGGCCTGACGCCCGGGCCGTCCAGCCGACGCCGTCAGCCGGCGGCTTCAACCGGCGCGCTCAGCCGAGGGCGGCGAGGCGGCGGGCGAGGTAGCGGCGCTCGGCCTCGGTGGTGGCCAGACCGGCCGCCTCCCGGTAGGCGTCGGCGGCCTCGGCCGTACGGCCCAGGCGGCGCAGCAGGTCGGCGCGGGCGGCGGGCAGCAGGTGATAGCCGGCCAGGGCGCCCGTTTCCCGCAGGGCGTCGACCAGCGCCAGGCCCGCGGCCGGGCCGTACGCCATGCCGACCGCGACGGCGCGGTTCAGCTCCACAACGGGCGAGGGGACCAACCGGGCGAGCCGCTCGTACAGGACGGCGATCTGCGCCCAGTCGGTGTCCTCCGGGCGGGCCGCCGTGGCGTGGCAGGCGGCGATGGCGGCCTGCACCTGGTAGGGGCCGGGCCGCCCCCGTCGCAGCGTGCCGTCCAGCAGGGACACGCCCTCGGCGATCTGGGCGGTGTCCCACCGGCCGCGGTCCTGGTCCTCCAGCACCACCAGGTCGCCGGCCTCGTCGAGGCGGGCGGCGCGGCGCGCGTGGTGCAGCAGCATCAGCGCGAGCAGGCCCGCCGCCTCCGGCTCGTCCGGCATCAGCCGCACCAGCACCCGGGCCAGCCGGATCGCCTCGTCCGCGAGGTCGTGCCGTACGAGGTCGGCGCCGGCCGTCGCCGAGTAGCCCTCGTTGAACAGCAGATAGAGCACGGCGAGCACCGCCGGGAGGCGCTCGGGCAGCAGGTGGGCGGGCGGCACCCGGTAGGGGATGCCCGCATGCCTGATCTTCTGCTTGGCCCGGGCCAGCCGCTTGGCCATCGCCTGCTCCCCCACCAGGAACGCACGCGCGATCTCGGCCGTGCCGAGCCCGGCCAGGGTGCGCAGGGTCAGCGCCACCCTGGCCTCCAGCGCGAGCGCCGGATGGCAGCAGGTGAAGATCAGCCGCAACCGGTCGTCCGGCACGTCCGGCTCGTCGTCGCCGAAGGCGTCGTCACCCGTCCTGAGCACGCCCGCGACCTCCCGTAGCTTGGCCGCGCCGGTGGCCTCGCGGCGTAGCAGGTCAACCGCCCGGTTGCGCGCGGCGGTGGTCAGCCACGCCCCGGGCCTGCGCGGCACGCCGTCGCGCCGCCAGGTGCGCAGGGCCAGCGCGAAGGCGTCCTGCGCGCACTCCTCGGCCAGGTCCCAGTCGCCGGTCCAGCGGATGAGGGTGGCCACGACCTGCCCCCACTCCTCCCGGAAGGCCCGGTCGACGGCGGCCTCGATCGGCGGCGTCACAGGTCGAGGAGCGGCCGGATCTCGATCGTGCCGTACGCCGCGGCGGGATGGGCGGCGGCGATCTCGATGGCCTCGTCCAGGTCGGCGCACTCGATCAGGCAGAATCCGCCGAGCTGCTCCTTGGTCTCGGCGAACGGCCCGTCCGACAGCAGCACCTCGCCCTCGCGCACCCGCAGCGTGGTGGCGTCGCTCGGCGGGCGCAGCCCGGCGCCTCCCCGGAGCACGCCGCGCTCGGCCATCTTCTCCGACCACCCGCCGCACCCGTCGTCGGCGTGCTCCGCCGCCGACTCGTCGCCGCAGATCAGCAGCACGTATTTCATGCGTCCTCCTCGGGGCCGGTATCCCATCATGTCCCCACGACGAACCGACGAACGGCGACGGCCGGAACGGACACCCGAGGGCGGACGTCTTCCTCGGCCTGCTCGCCTCACGACGGCGTACGTACGGGAACCGGGCGGCCGGGACAGGTCGTTGGCAGCGGTGAACGACCCGCGACCAAGGGAGTGATCGGTGTTCCGCAAGCTGATGGCCGCGCTCGGGGCCGGCGTGGAGGTCGACACGGTGCTGCGCGACCCGCACGTGCGTCCGGGAGAGACCCTGTACGGCGAGGTCCGTTTCAGGGGCGGGTCGTCCGACCACAAGGTGGACGGGATCACCGTCGACTTCACCGCCGTCGTGGAGGTCGAGCGCGGCGACCAGGAACACCACGCGACCTACAGCTTCCTGCGGGCGCCGGTGTCCGGGCCGTTCGAGCTGCGGGCGGGGGAGGCCCGCGCGCTGCCGTTCGCGATCCCGGTGCCGTGGGAGACACCGGTCAGCGCGGTCGGCGGGCGTCCGTTGCCGGGCATGCGGCTCGGCGTGGCCACCGAGCTGGCGCTCGCGGGCGCGCTCGACAAGGGCGACCTCGACCCGCTGTACGTCAACCCGCTGCCCGCGCAGGACCACCTGCTGGGGGCGCTCGTCCGCATGGGGTTCCACTTCAAGCGGGCCGACCTGGAGCGCGGCACCCTCCGGGGCTCGACCATGCCGTTCTACCAGGAGATCGAGTATCACGCCGGTGCGGAGTGGCGCCGCCACTTCAGCGAGCTGGAGCTGACCTTCATCGCCGGACCGCACTCGATGGACGTGGTCCTGGAAGCCGACAAGAGGGGCGGCTTCCTCACCTCAAGCCACGACGTCTACAACCGCTTCCGCGTCGGGTACGGCGACCACCCCGGCAGGGTGGAGCAGGCGCTGCGCGACGGCCTCACCGCGATGGCCCGGCGCCGCGGCTGGTTCTGACCTCCGTACGGAAAAGCGCCCACCGAACGCCGGGCGTGTCGTGCGCGGGTCAGCCGGCGGGGTGCCGGACGACACCGGCCGGGGAATGGTCGTGCCGGTGACCGTCGAGGCCGGCCGAGGGCTGGTCGTGCCGGTGGCCCCCGAGGCCGGCCGGAGGACGGTCGCGCCGGTGGCCGTCGCCGCCAACGTGGGGTCGATCGTGGCGATGGCCGTCGAGGACGGCGTGGTGGTCCACGCCGTCGTGAGGCAGCGGATCGGCGTGCACGATCGCGGCCGTCAGCCGGGGGACGGCGTGGATCAGGTTGTGCTCGGCCTCGGCCGCGACCCGGTGCGCCTCCACCACCGTGGCGGCCGGATCGACGACGACCTCGCACTCGGCCCTGAGCCGGTGACCGATCCAGCGCAGCCGCACCTGGCCCAGGCCGAGCACGCCGGGCGTGCCCCGCAGGGTCGCCTCGGCGAGGTCCACGAGAGCGGGGTCGACGGCGTCCATCAGCCGCCGGTACACCTCACGCGCCGCCTGCCGCAGCACCATCAGGATCGCGACCGTGATGAGCAGGCCGACGGCGGGGTCGGCCCAGGTCCAGCCGAGGGCCGCTCCTCCGGCTCCGGCGAGGACGGCCAGTGAGGTGAAGCCGTCGGTGCGGGCGTGCAGCCCGTCGGCGACGAGGGCGGCCGAGCCGATCTCACGCCCGACCCGGATGCGGTGGCGGGCGACCAGCTCGTTCCCGGCGAAGCCCACGAGCGCCGCCGCCGCGACGGCCCCCAGGTGGGAGACCTCTCGCGGCTCCAGGAGCCGTCCGATCGCGGCGTACGCGGCGGCGATCGAGGAGGCGGCGATCGTCACGACGATGACGACGCCCGCCAGGTCCTCGGCCCGCCCGTAGCCGTAGGTGTAGCGGCGGGTGGGCGGACGGCGGCCGAGCAGGAACGCGATCCCGAGCGGCACGGCGGTCAGGGCGTCGGCCGCGTTGTGCAGGGTGTCGCCCAGCAGCGCCACCGACCCCGACAGCGCCACCACGGCCGCCTGGACCACCGTGGTCGCGCCGAGACCGGCCAGCGACACCCACAGCGCCCGCATCCCCCGGGCGGACGACTCCATCACCGAATCGATCTTGTCCGCGTGCTCGTGCGAGTGGGGGCGCAACAGGTGCGCCACCCGCGCACGAAGCGCCGCCGCACCGCGTCCATGCCCATGCCCATGGCCGTGCCCGTGCTCGTGTCCATGCCCATGGCCGTGTCCGTGCTCGTGCTCGTGTCCGTGCTCGTGCTCGTGTCCGTGGCCATGCCCGGGGGTGACCTGTCGCCGGCTCATGGCACCCACGATGGCGCGAAAAACCCGTCGCAGCATCTCGACAAGAGCTGGGGCGGCGCAGTTGCGAACACCCCGCACCTGCCGAGCCTCCGGAACTCCTTCACGGTGCTCCGCGTCACGCTGCCGGGCCGGTGATGCCGGCTCCCGCCGGCCGGTGTGCGGCCGCACCTCGCGCAGCAGCAGTGTTCCCCGCGACGTTCCCCGCGACGTTCCCCGCGACGTTCCCCGCGACGTTCCCCGCGACGTTCCCCGCGACGTTCCCCGCGACGTTCCCGGCTACGTTCCCGGCGACGCGGCGCACCCCTCCGGCGCTTGTCCGACGGCGGCGGCATCGCCCCAGCATGGGGGTGTCGTCACGAGAATCTCCTTCTGTCTCTAGGCTCTCACCGGCACGTCGCCGAACCCCCGGCCCGGCAGGTGCAAGAGAACACCAAGACGCGGCTGCGACAACTGTCACTGTCACAGCAAGCGACATCAGAAGGACGGACATGCACAGCACCATCGAAGACGCGCTGCGGGGACAGGTCGCCGGCCGGGTCCTGGTCGCGGGACAGGACGGGTTCGAGGAGGAGGCCGCCGGGTTCAACCTCGCCGTGCGCCACCGGCCCGCCGTGATCGTCGCGGCGCGGGACGCCGGCGACGTGGCAGCGGCCGTACGGCTCGCCGCCGCGCACGGGCTGCCCGTGGCCGTGCAGGCGACCGGCCACGGCGCCGTGCAGGCGGCCGACGGCGCGGTCCTGATCAGCACCCGCGCGATGCGCGAGGTCGTGGTGGACCCCTCCGCCCGCACCGCCACGATCGCGGCCGGCTGCACGTGGGGCGAGGTCATCGCCGCCGCCGCGCCGTACGGCCTGGCCCCGGTGTGCGGCTCGGCGACCGGCGTCGGCGTGGTCGGCTTCACGCTCGGCGGCGGCATCGGGCCGATCGCCCGCACTTTCGGGTTCGCGGCCGACCACGTGCGGGAGCTCACCGTCGTCACCGGTGACGGTGTGGTGCGCACCGCCGACGCGGTCCGCGAGCCCGACCTGTTCTGGGCGCTGCGCGGCGGCAAGGCAGGGTTCGGCGTCGTCACCTCGATCACCGTGGACCTGCTGCCGCTCACCGGCCTGTACGGCGGCGGCCTGTTCTACGCGGCCGAGGACGCCGGGCGGGTCCTGCACGCCTACCGCGGCTGGGCCGGCACGCTGCCGGAGACCACCGGCACGTCGGTCGCGCTGCTGCGCCTGCCCCCGCTGCCCGAGCTGCCGCCGCAGCTCAGCGGCAGGTTCGTCGTCCACCTGCGGGTCGCCCACGTGGGGGAGGGACAGGAGGCCGAGGCGCTGCTGGCCCCCATGCGGGCCGTGGCCGAGCCGGTGCTCGACGCCGTCGGGCCCCTGCCGTACACGGCGATCGACTCCATCCACCAGGACCCGACGCAGCCCATGCCGGTCGTGGAGCGGGGCGCGCTGCTGCGCGAGCTGACGGCCGAGACCGTGGACGCGCTGCTCTCGGCCGCCGGCCCGGCCGCGCAGGTTCCGCTCGCCGTGGTCGAGCTGCGCCAGCTCGGCGGCGCGCTCGCCCGTCAGCCCGCGGAGCCCAACGCCGTGGGCGGGCGCGACGCCGCCTTCACGCTGCTGGCCGTCGGCGCGCCGGTGCCGGAGCTGATGGACACGGCCGTCCCCGCGGCCGTACGGGCCGTGATCGAGGCCCTCGCGCCCTGGTCGACCGGCGGCGCGCAGATCAACTTCCAGGGTGGCGCGCTGGCTCCCGAGCAGATCTCGCGGGCCTGGCCGGAGGAGACGCTGCGGCGGCTGGCGAAGCTGCGCGAGGTCTACGACCCGGCGAACCTGTTCCGCTTCGGCCACGTCGTCCCCCGGCAGGGCTGAGCATGGTCGTGTGAAGAATGCTCGTGTGCTCGGCGTCGACGCGTGCAGGGCGGGCTGGATCGGGGTGATCCCGCCCGCCGGGGGCGGCGGTGCGGCGCGTGCCTGCTTCGCGCCGCGCATCGCGGACCTGGTCGCCCAGGCCGACGTGGACGGCGAGGTCGCCGTCGTGGCGGTGGACATGCCGATCGGCCTGCCCGACGGTCTCCCCGGCGGACCCGGCGGCCCTGGCCCTGGGAGCCGGGGCCGGGGCCGCCGCCGGGCGGACGTGCTGGCGCGGGCGGAGCTCGGCCCCCGGTGGCGGTCGGTGTTCATGACCCCGGCGCGTGCCGCGATCGAGGCGGACGACTACGCCACGGCCGTGGCCGTCAACCGTCGGCTGACCGGCGAGGGCGTCTCCCGCCAGGCGTACGGGCTCAGGGAGAAGCTGCTGGAGGTCGAGCGCTGGGTGCGGGAGACGGGCAGGCGCGTCGTGGAGATCCACCCCGAGCTGAGCTTCGCCCGGCTCGCCGGGGCGCCCCTGCCGCACCCGAAGACGACGTGGGCGGGCGCCGAACGGCGATGCGAACTGCTGGCATCGGCGGGCGTCGTGCTCGCGGGCGACCTCGGCCCGGCCGGGGCGGCGGCCGGAGTGGACGATGTGCTCGACGCGGGCGCCGCCGCCTGGACGGCCCTGCGGGTGGCGTCCGGGGAGGCGCGGCCGCTGCCCGATCCTCCCGAGGTCTTCTCCGACGGCATCCCCTGTGCCATCTGGGCCTGAGCACGGAGCCGTACGCCGCGCGCCCCAGAGGCGCGGCGTACGGCCGGGCTCACGAGGGTCAGGGGAAGAGCCGGGAAAGCCAGGACCGCCAGGCGGCCTCGACCTGCTCCTGGTCGGCGTCCTCGGCGAAGACATGGTGTCCGAGGACCACCACGTTCCCCCGCTTCGGGCCGGAGTGGATGAACCGGTAGAGCCCGTCGGCGGTCCGCACGCCGAGGAAGCCCGGGAAGCCGGTGTAGTCGACCACCCCGTCCTCCGGCGGCAGCCCGTCCACCGCGAGCCGTACGGGGTCGCCCAGCCGGACCGTGGCAGGCAGGCCCAGCGCGTCCTTGATCGCCGCCCAGGCCGGCTCGCTCTCGGCCGCCTGGGGGCGTGCGGCGGACACGACCGTGACCGGGCGCCCGCGGAAGTAGGTGAGGTATTGGACCAGCTTGTGCAGGTACATGTCCCAGCCGACGCCCATCGCCTCGAACTCGGTCTCCCAGTCGTCGCCGAGGAAGCCGTGCTGCACCAGGCGCAGGACCGTGCTGCCGTGCTCGCGCCCCTCGATGAGATATTCCATCGCCGTGAACGTGCCGTCGGGGTTCTCGTCACTGCGGAACGCGAACCGCTTGCCGGGCTCGTACGAGGTCACGGTGGTGCTCTCGCTGTTGCCGAACATGGTGAACCGGCCGCGGCCGCCCTCGACGGGCTCGATCTCGGTGCGTCCCATGAACCAGGAGTCCACCCCCGGACCGGTGGCGATCGCCTCCCAGACCTGGTCGGGGGTCGCGTCCAGCTCGATTTCCTTGTGCAGCTCGAACTCGTGCGGCACTAGCGCTCCTCGGTGTCGGCCGTCCGGGGGACGGCGGGATGGACGGCGACGACCAGACGGTGCTCGCGCCCGCCTTCGGCCGAGTCGTCGTGATACTTGGTCACGAGCGCGGCCACGGCGGCCGACAGCTCCTCGGCGAACGCGGCGCGGTCGGCGGCGGAGGCGAAGCGCACCCTGCCGTCGATGGCGAACGTCGCGAGCTTCTTGCGTGCCTGGGACGCTCCCACGATCAGCGTGCCCACGTCGCGTACGAGCTGGGCGGCGAGCGCCAGCAGCCACCGCGCCGACAGCCGGTCGGGTGAGCGCGACGGGTCGGGCGCGACCGACGCGAGCGCGGCGGGGGAGATCACGAACGACGCCGCCGTCGCCCGCATGACCCGTTCGTTGACGTTGCCCTTGCGGCGCTCCTCGACCAGCTCGACGAGGCCGTGCCGCTCCAGGGTCTTGAGGTGGTAGTTCACCTTCTGCCTCGGCAGCCCCACCTTGGCCGCCAGCATCGTCGCCGAGTTGGGTTCCGTAAGCTCGGCGAGCAACCGCGCCCGCATCGGATCGAGCGACGCCTCCGCCGCGGCCGGGTCCTCGATCACCGCCACGTCTTTCATGCCCAAAGCATCGCTCCCGACAAACTAATTTGTCAAGGCAAACAGAGATGTCGGTGTTGAACCCGCACTCATGCGGTCCTACGTAGCCGGATCGGCGATTCACTCGAAGACGACGATCAGGAGGGTTCGTATGGGCAGGCGCAAGGACGAATTGACCCCCGTCGAGGCGTTGACGGTGGCGCTCACCACGGTCGGCACCTTTCAGGGATACGTGCAGCATGCCGACGCCAAGGTCGCCACCGTCACCACCGTGCATCTCGGGGCGGCGGCGGTGGCGGCGACGCAGATGGGGGCGCTGGCCGGCCTGCGCGCGCCGGGAGCGCCCATCGCCCTGGGAGTGGTCGCCGTTGTGCTGGTCACGCTCTACGTCGCAGGCTTCCTCGTCGCCGGCTATCACCTCGTGCAGGGCTTACGTCCTCGCCTGGACGGGCCTGCCGGGCCCAACAGGTTCGGCCTGGCCGGTCCGGGAAGCGGACCGTCGCGGGTGAGCGCCCCACAGCAGGAACGGGAGGCGTGGCTCCTCGCAGGCACGCTGGCCGAACTGAGCCGTGAGAAGCACCGCAGGGTGGGACGAGCGCTGCCGTGGACGGCCCTCATGCTCGTCGCCACCCTGCTGTGGCTCGCCCTGGGAGCCCTCTATGGCTGACCGAAGCCGCTCGGCAGCAGCGGATCGGGGTCGAGGGGTGGAACCGCCAATCCCAGCGCGGTCATCGCACCCCGCAGCGCAGTCTCGCTGCCGAGCAGCAAGTCCAGGAGGTTGCCCCTCTCATGGAGGGTCATCAGCTTGTCGAGCTTCTGGATGAAGTGAGCGGCCGTGTCCTCGCTCTTGTCCAGCATCTCCGCGATGATCTCGGCCTTGGCCTGCGGTTGTTCGGCCAGGCGCATGGCATATCTGGTCAGCTCGCTCGTGCGGGCCCCGGTGAGGAACCGTTCCCAGGCGGCCCGGACCTCTTCGGCCGTCTCCGCCCGACGTTTCGCCTCCGCGACATCGCAGTCGATCTCGTAGAGACGGCGTGCCCGTGCCTGTTGCAGGGCACGCAACTCCTCGCAGGGCCGCACCTCCGCCTGCGCCGTCCATCGCAGGAGCACCCGCCTGTTATGTACCGGAAGCCCTCGGAGAAGAACGTTCAGCGCGTCGTTCACCTCGTGCTCGGCGCTCTCCGGGTGGTACGGCGAGTGCCGCCGTGTGATCGCCCGCGTCTCGGCCCGTACGCGTCCCTGGACATGGTCGCGCTCGGCGGCGTCAGGACCTTCCGGCCGGCGCCTGCCGCTCGCGGACCAGGACAGCGTGACCGTAACGTCGAAGTCGAAGACGTCCCCTCGCGTCGGGGCGGTGAACGAGAACTCGCTCACGTTCTCCGCCGTGTCGAGGCCCCTGGCGGGCATGTGGTATCGGATGAGCCACATGACGTTCAACTCCCTTCGATGAGCGCCGCGACCCGGGCGGCGACTTCGGCGTCGACTTTTCCAATCCGGCTCCAGAGCCGGAGATGGAAGGACAGGGACATCCGCAGCTCCCCGGGCGGCCGGGTAAGCACCTCGGAGAGGACGCGCCGGACTCCGGCGTCCGCCTCCCACCTGCCGAGCCAGTCGCTCAGCAGGTCCCACGCCTCCGGTGTGAGCGCTGCGTCTTCTCCGCGGGTGACGCCGTGGAGAAGGATGTGGCGCCACAGCGCCACGAGATCGTCTGCCGCGCCGGGATCCGCAGCCAGGTCGATGACCCGGATCGCGTCGGGGGACGCGAGCAGTCGCACGAACGCGAGGGCGGCGGCTCGGCCCGGCCACTTCGACTCGGGATCGGCCGACCATTCCACGAGGGCGGAGATGATCCTCCGGGTGTTCTCCGGGACCTCGGCGTTCTCGGTGTCCTGATGGATCTGGGAGACGGCGCGGGCGACGCTCTCGGCGAGAACGTAGCCCGACGTCTTCGCGATGTCGCGGAGAACGCGCAGGGCCTCCTCGACATGGCGTGCTCCCAGCCACGAACCGCAGGCGCGGATCACCACGGATTGGGCTCTTCGGCCGTTGCGGGCCCAGCGGCCCAGGCACTCGAGAACCCTCGGCTCCACCTGCGGGTCGCGGGCCGCCGAGACGAGCGCCCAGGCGGCCAGTTCGCGTCGCTCGAACTCTTTGCTGTCCCGCCACTCCTCGAGGAAGCGGTCACAGATGGCGTGGAAGTCGTAGGTGGCCAGAAGCCCGATGGCCTCGGCCGCCTTCATCCGCGTGCCGAACTCTTCGTTCTCCGTCAGCTGGTGCAGCCACGCCAGCAGTGGCTCGTGGATCGTGGGCTGCTCCTCCCAGACGACCCGCAGGATCGAACCGGCCATCGGGGGCTCGTCGAACTCGACGACCTGCCCGTCGCCGCCCTGCCCCGTCTCCTTGACCCTGATACCCGTGTCCTCGGTCCAGTCGCTGAGCCACTCCCACATGTGGTGCCGTCGCGGCTGCTCGACGGTCGTCTGCCGAGCCAGTTCCTCCTCGATGAGAGTCGCCAGCCTCAGGGTCTGCGTGGCGACGACGGCCGCCGCTGATCCGCTGAGAACAGAGCCGGCGATCAGGAAGCTGCGCGCCCTCCGGGGCGTCTCCCTGGCGAGCAGAGTCCTCGCTCTGAGGCGTCTCTGTTCGGGCAGCGCCTCCAGGATCTCGCCGACGGACCGGCCGCGCAGGAGGCCGGTCGCCACCTGCAGGGCCAGAGCGCGCGCCTCGCGAGGACGCCGGTAGCGCGCCAGCTTCTCCCGGACGAGTTCGTCGGCCGCCGTCTTGTCGGCCCGCTCCTGGGGGTGGGCCTCGCCGCCCTCGCACAGCTCGTGGACCAGCCAGTTGGCGAACACGTTGTCCAGCGGAGGCGGCTCGTGTCGCACGGTCCAGTCGTGCTCGGGGAACCCGGGGCCGGCCAGAACGACGATGCGGGCCCCGGCCCGCTCGGCGACTCTGCACAGGTGTCCGAGCACCTGGTCGGCATGGCCGCTCCAGGTGGCGTCGTCACCCCCTGTCACGATGTACCCCGTCGCGTCGCGTAGGTCGGCGGCGACGAGGCGTAAAGGGTCCCGCCCGAGATGAAGCCAGGCGAGACGCCCGTCGTCACCGGTCCACCGGGCCAGGGCGGCCAGAGCGGCAGTGGGCTGCCCGCTGTGCGGTTCTCCGCGCAGGAGCAGCACATGCTCGTCGTGAAGACGCCGAGACAGCATGCCGGAGGACTCGGTCGGCGCATGGCAGCGACGGACGATGCCGACAGTACGGGCGGGAACCCCGACCGTACGCACCGCCTTGTCGTCCTGGGACCAGCCGATGAAGTACTGGTCCCGCCCTGCGGCGTTGACCGTGCCGCCGTCGGAAGCTCGGTGGGAGGCTCCCGCGATGTCGTCGCCGCCGATAACGGTGTCGGCGTAGAGGGCGTCCAGATTCTGCGCGGAGATCCTGCTTTGCTTCCTCTGATCGCTGAGCTCCTCGCGCAGGTCACGCTGGGTGCTCTGCTCCGCGACTCTGCCGGGCTTGTGCTCCTTTCCGCCGGGCTCCGGTTCGCGAGTGGGGGCTTCGGGCTCAGCCATCATCGCCCCTCGTGCCAGGGGTGGGTGTGCTGATCTCCGCCGACGACGTTGACGGTGCCGCCGCCGCTCGCACGGTGCGAGGAACCGCCGATCTGGTCGCCGTAGACGATCGCGGAGGCACGCGGCAGATCTCTGCCGTGGTCCTCGGCAGCCTCAGCATGGCCCGTATCGGGCGTCTCCGGGCCCTCGGGATCGAGAAGGTCCAGGGCGCCGAGCCCGCCGACATCGTGACCGGGCACGTGCAGGTACGCGGTGCAGGAGTGCTCCTTCACCTTCACCTGGACGGGCCGGTAGGCACCCGGCTCGCCCAGCCCCTGGCTGATGTAGTCGTCGTATACGCGGTCGGAGACGATGAGCGCCAGGTCGGCGGCCGGGCAGGCGTCGAGGGCCCGCCGCACCGGGGCGGAGTCGAGGAGCCGGGCTTGTTGTACGGCGTGGCCGCCGGCGACCCCGTTGGCGGCGCCCAGATGAACGGGACCGAAGTGGACGGCCATGCGCAGGCGCATGCGGGTCCAGAACTGCCCGGCGTGGCGCCGGTTGTACAGGCCGAGCTGCCCGTCCAGCTCGCGGACGAACCCGCCGACCAGAACACCGAGGTGCGCGTGGGGCGGGAGCCAGGAGAACTCGCCGTCCCCTTGAGGCTGACGCTCGGCCCACGCCGACCTGTCGAGACCGGCCTCGGCCGCGGCGGCGTCGAGCACCCGGACGAGGGCTTCCTGGAGGTGGAGTTGCTGCTGGTCGTTGCGCCCGCTGTACTTCTCGATGTCCACCGCGATCATCGCGTGCGAGGTGGGCATGGGAGGGTGACTCATCGTGCCTCCTGACTGGGGTGTCGGCCGGACCACGATGACTCCGGCGGGCTTCACCGAGCCCGCATTGATGCGGCTTTCAACCGGGAGATTGGAGCCGCAGGTCGGCGAAGTCGGTCAGGGCGTCGAGGTCCCTGATGACCACGCCCCGGTGCCGTTGCCGCACGAGGCCGCGGGCGGTCAGGTCGTGTATCGCCTTCTGCACCGTGCGTTCCTTGATACCGATGAGCTCGCCCAGTTCGGCCTGGGTGACCGGCACTCCGATGTCGATGCCTTCACGGTGGGGCCGCCCGTGCCGTACGGCGAGATCGACCAGGATCCGGGCCAGGCAGACGTCGGCCTCGTATCCCGCGAAGTCGAGACGCCGGCGGTTCGCGAACCGCAAACGGTCGATCGCGACCTTGCTGAGGACGGCGGCGACTTCGGGGGAGCGGGAGAGATGAGCGGTGAAGATGGAACCCTTCAGCACACAGACGAGGGATCGCTTACAGGTGGTCACCGTGGCCGCTCGCGGGTGGTCCGTCAGTGCGGCCATCTCGCCCACGACGTCGCCGTCCGCCCGGATCGACAGGAGCGTCCTGGAGCCGTTCTCCGCGAGCGCCGTGACCTTCACCAGCGCGTCGACCAGCAGGTAGACCGAATGTCCTGGGTCGCCCTCCCGGATCAGGACGTGCCGGTTCGGATACGTCAGCAGGGAGCCGAGACGGAGGAGTTCCTCACGTGCTCGGGCCGGAAGCAGGCCGAGGAACGATCCACGTAACCAGGTGCGCCGCTCAGCGCTCTGTGTCATACCGCCACCTCCAAGCCGGAGTATGACCGGCGCGGTTCGTCACGTCACCGAGCCCGAGTGCCAAATCGGCCTTATCTACTCATTACGCCTATAACGTTGTGCGACGGATCTGTCACGCGATGTAATCACATCGGCGATGGGTCGGACCTACTGGCTCCGAAGGAGTGAATATGACGTTCACAGCTATGAACCCCACGACCATGGCGACCACGCTGGGGTACGGCGCTCAGCACCAGATCTCGCCCCTGCAGCAGCTCGGCCAGCAGATCCCGGGCATGCAGCACCAGCTGTCGCCGCTCGCGATGCTTCAGCAGCAGGAGGAGCAGATCCTCCCGCAGGAGCACCTCGTGAGCCCGGTGACCTTCTGGACCAAGGTCGCGCGGTGCAGCGTGCGTTACGGCGCTCCCGCGGCCCGCCAGATGCTGGAGGGTGTGCTCTACCAGCACCAGATCCGCGAGCAGATCCAGCAGCAGGTTCAGCAGCAGGTGCTCCCGCCGCAGGTTCTGCAGGCCCTCCAGGCCATCCAGGCCCAGGCCCAGCAGCTCCCGCAGGTTTACGGCCAGCCGTACGCCGCCCAGGCGTACGCGCAGCACCCCGGCCAGCAGGCCCTGCAGCTCGGCATTCAGCCCGTCATGCCCCAGCACCTCCAGGCGGCGTACGGGCAGCAGGTGCCGCTGACCATGCAGCCGCTGTCGCAGGTCTACGGCCAGGGCTACGGCCAGGGTTACGGCCAGCTGCACCAGCAGGCCGCTCAGCAGGTCCCGGTGCCGGCCGGTGCCGCACTCTGATCGGAGGAACACCGTGGAGTCGATGGGTCCCGGGATGGGTCCGGTGACGCCCCCGGCCGTGGGAGTCGCGATGGGGCATCCGGCGCCGGTCGCGCCGCTTCAGGCGCACTGCGCCATGACGCTCCAGCAGCTGTACGGCTGGCTGCAGGCGTCACTCCCGCAGGCGCCCCAGGTCGCGGGGATCGTCCCGCTGCTGGTGCAGGCGGTACAGCTGTACCGGGCCGGGAGGTACGACGCGTGCCTGGCGCAGATCCAGTTCGCGCTCGGCGCCGTCGCCCCCGGACGGCCCATGGTTCCACTGCTGTGACGTGATCACCTCGGTGGCCCGGACCGGTCGGCGGCCGGTCCGGGCCCCCGCCGTCCCGAGACCGGCGAAATGTGATGACAGAGCCTGAACTGCCGTTCGTGCCCCCACGGGGCGCGGCCGGCCACACCAGCCTGAGCTGGGGAGAGTCGAGACGTTTGTGACCAGTAACGACAAGCCCAAGGACGGAAGCGAGGAGCCGCGCCCGGCGTCCCCGCGGGGGCGGCAGGCGTCCCGTCAGGCGCCGCAGCCGGTGGAGCCCCGGCCACGGCGCTACATGGTGGCCGCGCTGCCCCAGCCGCATCCGGCGGCGCCGGGAGCGGCCGTGCCGGCTCTCGACGGCGACACGGTGCGCAGGCTTCTGGAGGACGACCCCGAGGTGCGCGTGTTGCGCCGCCTGCGGGGAACGGCGGGGAACCCGGGGGCTCAGGCTCCCGGGTTCCCCGCTGTGGTCGTGGCGGAGATGACCGCGGAGCACGTCGAGGCACTGCGGCGGCAGTATCCGCAGCTCTACTTCGAACGCGACCGGCTCCTCACCTACAGCGACGTGCCCCAGCCGCCGCGCAGGCGGCGGTCCGCCCCGGCGGTGGTGCCGCCGGGCGTGGAGAGCACGTTCACCTTCCTGGTCAGGGACGCGGACGGCACGCCGCTGCCCGGCGCGAGCATCCTGGTGACCGGGCACGGCTGGCCCGCCCAGACGTCCACGGGGGCCGACGGCCGCGCGGTGATCACGGTGGTCGGGGAGACTCCGGAGTCGATCAACGGGGTGACGGTCCGGCCGCGCTCCGGCTACTGGAGCGTCCACATCGACCGCCCGGCGCTGTCCACGACCCGGGACAACCTGATCGAGCCGGTACGCCTGTCGGAGACCTTCGCCGGGTTCCCCGGCAGGCAGGTCTTCGGCTGGGGCCAGCAGGCGATGAACCTCGACCGCCTGCCGCCCACGCTGCGCGGCGCGGGGGTCAGGATCGCGATCATCGACTCCGGGGCCGACGTACGGCACCCCGACCTGCGCGACCGCGTCCACGCCGGTGTCGACCTCGTCGGCGGCGAGCCGGACGGCTGGTCCGTCGACGCCGCCTACCACGGCTCCCACTGCGCGGCCGTCGTCTCGGGGGCCGACGACGGCCGCGGTGTCGTCGGCTTCGCCGTCGAGGCCGAGGTGCACGTCTGCAAGATCTTCCCGGGCGGGCGGTTCAGCGACCTGATCGAGGCGCTCGACTACTGCGTCGAGCAGCGGATCGACGTCGTCAACCTGAGCCTGGCGAGCAGGCATCACTCGCCGCTCGTCGCCGCGAAGATCGACCAGGCGCGCGAGGCGGGGGTGGCGTGCGTGGTGGCCGCCGGCAACGACGGCGGGCCGGTCGGCTTCCCGGGCATCCTGCCGGGCGTGCTGACCGTCGCGGCCGTCGGCAAGGCGGACGCGTTCCCACCCGGCACCGCCCACGAGGCCGAGATCCGCGGGCCGGTGACCGGCGACGGCTTCTTCTCGCCGCGCTTCACCTGTCATGGTCCCGAGATCGACGTGTGCGCCCCGGGTGTGGCCGTCCTGTCGGCCGTACCGCCGGACGGGTACGCCGCGCTGGACGGCACCTCCATGGCCGCGCCGCACGTCGCCGGCCTCGCGGCCCTGGTGCTCGCCCACCACGGCGACTTCCGCGGCCCCTTCAGCGGACGGGACGCACGGCGGGTCGACCACCTCTTCCACATCATCAAGTCGAGTTGCGTGCCGCTGAACCTCGGCGACCTCCACCGCACCGGCGCGGGGATGCCGAACGCGCTGCGCGCCCTCGCCCCGGCCCTCGCGCAGATCACGCCGGAGCCGATCGAGGCCGGCACGCTGCTCGGTCAGCTCACCGCCGAGATGACCGGCGCGGGACTGCTCGTGCCGGCGGCCGGGGGACCGGACGGCGAAGCCGGGCACACGGGCCAGGACGGCCAGGCGGGCCCGGGGGCGCAGCCCGGCATGGCCCCGCAGGCCGCGTACGGCGTGGGTGCCTCGCCCAACGGGCCGGTGCCCGGCGGTCTCGTCACCGGGGGCCGGCGCGGGCGCACCACGTCGACCGGCGGCACCTCGTCGTCAACGGGCCGGGGCGGCACGGGAAGCCGGGGCAAGCGCGGGGGGACGGCCGCCGACCGCCCGTACGCCATCGGACCCGGCGGGGGCCGGACGCCTGGCCGCGCGGCGGGCGACGTCCCGGGGCCTCCCCGTACGGCCAACGGCACGCCGGCCGGCGGGACCGGCCCGGCCGGAGGCGAGCAGGCCGCCATGGCCTGGCTGAGGGAGGAGATGCGGGCCGCTGGGCTCCTCGGCGACGACCCGGCCGACCCCGCGGAATGACACACCGAGATGTAAGACGCCGTGCACTGTGACGCCATGTGATGTGACGCCGTGCACTGTGACGCCATGTGATGTGACGCCGTGCACTGTGACGCCATGTGATGTGACGCCATGTGATGTGACGCCGTGCGGTTTGGCGCCGTGTGATGCGACGCCGTGCACTGCGACGGCGTGGAACGAGGGCATGGGGCGTGGACTCCCGGGGGACTCCGGCGGAGCCCCCGGGTGCCGGCTCTCCGCTACAGGTCCGCTCTCCGGCGGCGTCCTCCGGCAGGCACAGGCCGCCGCCGGAGAGCGGGCCACGGTCTCAGTACGACTCGTAGGCGGGACCGGCGAGCTGCGCCACGTCCTCCGCGCCGTCCCCGATGAGCTTCGCCCCCAGGTCGGCGAGGGCCCGTCCGGCCGCCAGCTCGTCACCGATCTCGGGCACGGGCCGGTCGGCCGGGTTGCGGCGAGCTCGGCCGACGCTCTCGTGGCGTCGTCCCGCGGGCGTGTAGAGCACGGCGGTCGCGGTGGTGACGTCGTCGTTGTCGTCCTCGTTGACGAAGATTTCGACGGTCCAGCGTTTCGATTCCATGTCGGACCACCTCCAGGACTCCAGCATCCCTCTCGGCCGAGTGGCTCCGGCAGCGGCCCCGGGCTGAGGACCTACGACCCTGGAGGGCCATGGCCGCCGGTGGTCACATGGAGAAGGGCTCCAGGCCGGAAGGCCGGTGAGGAAGGAAGGAGCGCCCATGTCCGGCCCGATCATCGTCGGCACCGACGGTTCGCCCGCCGCGACGGCCGCCGTGCGGTGGGCCGCGGACGACGCCGCCCGCCGCGGCTGCCCGCTGCGCTTCGTCTCGGTCGTGGACCACTGGGCCTACGGCATCCCGAAGTTCCCCACCTCGGGCGGCGACCCGCTCACCGCGCACGCCGAGCGGGCGCTGGCCGCCGCCGAGGCCGTGGCCCGCGAACGGCAGCCGGACGTCAAGGTCAGTACGGAGATCATCGAGGGCATCCCCTCCCGCGTCCTGCGGGACAAGGCCAAGGAGGCCGTCGAGATCGTGCTCGGCAGCCGGGGACTGGGCGGCTTCGCCGGCATCGTCCTCGGGTCGGTCAGCACCAACGTCGCCGGGCACGCCCCCTGCCCGGTCGTCGTCGTACGGCCAGGCTGGAGCGGCGAGCGAGGGGAGATCGCGGTGGGCGTGGACGACTCGCCCGAATGCGAGCCCGCCCTGGCGTACGCCTTCGAGCAGGCCAGGGCACAGGGCACCACGCTGCGGGCCGTGCACGCCTGGCACCTGCCCGCCCATCCGCTCGCGCCCGAGATCACCTATGACGTGGAAGAGGTGCGCGAGGCACATCAGCGCGTCACGCGCGAGAAGCCGGCGGACCAGCGGAAGCGGTATCCCGACGTGCCGGTGCGTGAGGAGCTCGCCTACGGGCATCCGGTCGACGCGCTCGTCCAGGCGTCACGCGCGGCGGGCCTGCTCGTGGTCGGCTCCCACGGCAGGGGCGCGGTGGGCTCGGCGATGCTCGGCTCGGTCAGCAGGGGAGTGCTGCACCACGCCGAGTGCCCCGTCGCCGTCGTACGGTCCCCGTCGGCGTCCTGAACCGTGCCCTGAACCTGCCCTGAACCTGCCCTGAACCGAACGAGCCGCCGGAGCCGGCCGGCCGTGAAACCGGACGAAGTGAGCCGGAGTGAGCCCCGAGCGGAGCGCGCCGCGCCTCAAAGCAGGCCCGTGCACGGCGAGCGGGCGAGCCCTGAGCCGTGGCAGTGCGTGCCGTGCCCGGGTGAGTGAGACGCCTGCGCCGCCCGCGACCGTGTGTGCCGCCTCTTGAAGCGAAGCACGAGAAAGCGAGCGGGCGCCGCCGGGCGAACGTCGAGCGGACGAACCCGGGCCCGCCCGCGCGACGCGGACGGGCCCGGTGTTAGCCGCCTCAGCTCAGCTCTTCTTCTTTCCCGGCATTTCGACGGGGATGCGCTTGCGCTCCTCCTTCTCTTGGGCGAGCCGCACGCTCACCTCGAGGATCCCCTTGTCATAGGTGGCCTTCACGTCGTTCTCGTCCACGTTCGGCGGCAGCATGACCGACCGGGTGAAGGATCCGTACCGGAACTCGGTGCGGTGCGCCTGCCGCTCCTCGTGGCGCCGCTCCGCGTGGATGGTCAGCATGCCGTTCGACACGCTGATCTCCACGTCCTTGTCCGGGTCGATCCCGGGCAGTTCGGCGCGCAGCACGTATCGGCCGTTCTCTACGTAGTCCTCAAGCCGCATCTGCTGTCCGGCCATCGGCCGGAGCGCGGCCAGCGGTGCCTCCAGCAGGTCGAACAGGTCGGGAACGAGACCCCTGGACTCGCGTCTCGTCGGAAGGCTCATGCCTGTCACCTCCGGTCCGGAGAACTCATCATTAACGACATACCCGGAAGAAATCGGACAAATCGCCACGATTGGACCGCCCGTGATGCAGGATGGTGATCATGCCGCCAGAACGCATCTATCAAGGCACCGGCCCCGGTCCGATCACTCCGGACGGGTGCGCCGTCGATTACTACGCGATGCTCACGCCCGACGGCGAACCCGAGATCGTCCACGCCGCGATACCGGAGGGCGCCGCGATCCTCGAACTCGGCGCGGGAGCGGGCCGGATCACCCGCGCCCTGCTCGCGCTCGGTCACGAGGTGGTCGCCGTGGACGAGTCGCCCGAGATGCTCGCGCACATCAACGGGGCGGAGACGGTCCTGTCCCGCATCCAGGACCTGTCCCTGGCCCGGATGTTCGACGTGGTCCTGCTGATGTCGTACGTGATCGACACCGCCGACGACGACCTGTGCCGGGCGTTCCTGCGGACCTGCCGCCGCCACGTCGCCCCGGACGGGTGCGTGATCCTCCAGCGCCAGCCGCCCGAGTGGTACGACACGGTGGAGCCGTCGGAGAGGCGCCGCGACGGACGGGTGATCCGCATGAGGGACGTGAGCCGGCCCGAGCCGGATCTGCTCGCCGCGACGATGGAGTATGTCGTGGGGGACCGGCGGTGGACGCACACGTACGTCAGCAGGCGCCGTACGGACGCCCGGTTCGAGGAATTACTGTGCGAGGCCGGGCTCACGATGGAGGGCTTCCTCCACGGCGACCGGCGATGGGTGCGGGCGGTGGCGGCATGACGCGACCGGCCCGTGGTGAAAGCGGTGAAAGGAGTGCGCGATGAGGTTCGTACGCGAAGGTGACATCAAGGCCGTCCGGCCGGGGCCGGAAAGGTTCACCGGCGGCGTGTGGGAGGCCCCGACGCTGGAGGAGGCGGAGCCGGACGGCCTGCGTGCCCAGCGATTCTCCTACGACCCGCAGGCCCGCTCGGGCTGGCACACCCACGACGGGGAGCAGGCGTTGTACGTGCTGTCGGGACGCGGGGTGGTGACGCGCTGGGGCGAGACGACCGGCACGCGCATCGGGCCGGGCGACTGGGTCCACGTGCAGCCGGGCGAGAAGCACTGGCACGGCGCCGTCGACGACGACACGCTGGTGCACATCGCCGTCACGGCGAGCGGCGCGACGCACTGGCACGGGCCGGTGACCGACGAGGAGTATCGCGCCGGTCTCGGCTGATCAGCCGGTGACGATGACGAGGCCGGCCCGGGAGCGCACGTCGTGGCGGGCGTAGTACCGCTCCTCCTGCTCGGCCCAGCGCCGCCAGTGGGGCGCGTACAGTTCACCGTCGCGGGCGAGCGCCCGCGCCCTGCGGATCTCCTCACCGGCCTCCAGCCACACCAGCCCGCTGAGGTACGGCTCCGCCTCGCGGGCGCCGCAGCCCACGCCTTCGATCACGACCGTGTCCGACTCGGGGAGCTCGTGCCATTCGGCGTACCGGCCCCGCGTCCAGTCGTAGCGCCGCCAGCGTGCCCGGCCCCCTCTGCCCAGGGGACGCAGCACCCACTCCAGCAGGGCGTCCACCCCGGCCTGCAGGCCGTCCCAGCCGTCGTACAGGTCGTCCATGCGGACGACCGGCGCGTCGAGCTCCGTGGCCACTGCGGCGGCCAGCGTCGACTTGCCCGCACCCGAGCGTCCCTCGACGGCCAGGACACGGGTGCCGGCCACGCGGGCGGGCCGCGTGCGCAGCCAGCGCGCGACGGCGGCGGGATCGGGGGTCACGCGCGCCGAGCCTAACGGAGCGTCGGCGTGCCGGATCCCGTCGCCTCCGCGTGCCGGCCGCCTGCTCGCAGGAGCGGTGGCGCGCGCGGCCGGACGCGCGGCTCATTCTCCGAGGCCGCTCAGAAGCCGCTCGGAAGTCGCTCGGAAGTCGCTCGGCTGCCGCTCCAAGGTCGTGGTCGGGATGCCCAGGGCCCGAGCGGGACGCCGGGACCGGCGCGCGGTGCCCGCCGCGGCCACGACACTTCCCGGCGACGCCGGGAGCACGCGAAGCGGCCCGGAGGGACCGGCCGGTCCCTCCGGGCCGCTCGCGGAAACCCTGACCCGGCCCGCTACACGCCGGCGCGGGTGGGGCGGCGGATGTCGCTGCTCTGCTCCTGCCACTCGGGGGTCTCCCGCCCCTTCTCCTCGGTCATCTCCTCGATGCGCAGGGCGATTCCGATCGCGAAGAAGGTCGGCGCCCACTCGCCGACGAACAGCGCCCAGCGGTCGGCGCGCTCGATGCCGGCCGCCTCGAATTTGTTCGAGATGATCCAGGAGGCGATCGACATGCCGATCGACCCCATAGCGGCGCCGTACATCACGCTGGAGCGCAGTCCCATTTTGTGGAGTGTGCTGATCATGCGTGTCCCCCTTGTGGTGTTTTGCCCCGATTCGGGGCGTACCCGGCCTGACCTTCCGTAACCCGGCCGGTCCCGCGAGGCCGTGCGATACTCGCGACCGCGCATGAGGCGGCGGCGGCCGGGTAGCCGTCCGGCCGTACCAGGAGGGGAGTCATGGAAGTTCTGGGCATCGACATCGGCGGTTCCGGGATCAAGGGCGCCACGGTGGACACGGCCGCCGGTGCGCTCACCCGGGAGCGCCTGCGCATCCCCACGCCGCGGCCCGCCGTGCCGGGGGCCGTCGCCCAGGCCGTACGCGAGATCGTGACGCACTTCGACTGGTCCGGCCCGATGGGCGTCACCTTCCCCGGAGTGGTCCTCGACGGGGTCGTCAGAACGGCGGCCAACGTGGACAGGTCGTGGATCGGCGTGAGTGGCTCTGACCTGTTCGGGAAGCAGGCGGTGGTGCTCAACGACGCGGACGCCGCCGGTGTCGCCGAGATGACCTTCGGCGCGGGGCGGGGCCGGCGCGGGGTCGTGCTCGTGCTGACCTTCGGCACCGGCATCGGCAGCGCGCTCTTCGTGGACGGCGTGCTGGTGCCCAACACCGAGTTCGGCCACATCGAGATCCGTGGCAAGGAGGCCGAGCACCGCGCCTCCGACCGGGTGCGCGAGGAGAAGGACCTGAGCTGGGAGAAGTGGGCCCGGCGCGTGGAGGAGTACCTGCGGCGCATGCGCGACCTGCTGTCGCCCACCCTGATCGTCATCGGTGGCGGCGTGAGCAAGAAGGCCGCCAAGTTCCTGCCGTACATCGACCTCGGGGACACCCCGGTGGTGCCCGCCGTGCTGCGCAACGAGGCCGGGATCATCGGCGCGGCGATGGCCGCGGCGGAGGCGGCGCGCACGCCCGTGGCATCCGCGGGGCATCCCTGAGCATCCCCCGACATTCCTTGAGTGATATAAGTCCCTTATTCCTACCTGGACAGCGGGTAATGTCACTGTCATGATGGCCTCATGAACTCCTCGGGGAGGTTGACCCAGCGCCGGCACATCGACCTGCTGCGCGTCTGCGCCGCCGCCTGTTGACGACCGCGGTCACCACCGTCCGGTACGCCACGAGGCAAGGAGAGGGACATGTCCCACCAGAACGTGATCGACTTTGTGGAACGAAGGCGCGAGCAGGGCCATGAGCCCCCTGATCTCGGGCAGGGGTCCGTGCTCGGCGTGCTGCCGGTGCCGGAGACCGGCGCCGCGCTGATGATCGTGGGCTACCTGGTGCCCGCCGGGGTCGCGGCGGAGGCGCCGGAGCAGCCGGCCGCCGTCCTGCAGAGGCGGGCGGCCGCGGCCGAGGAGGACCTGGTCCTCGACCGGGCCGCGCGGGTGGCCCGGGCGGGCGGCGAGGAGATCGAGCTGACCTTCCGGGAGTTCGAGCTGCTCGACTACCTCAGCTCGGCCCCCGGCCGGGTCTACAACCGCCGCCAGCTCATGGCTGCCGTCTGGGACCGGTACGACGACGAGGGCGGCCGTACGGTCGACGTGCACATCCTTCGGCTGCGCCGCAAGCTGGGCCGGCACGCGGGCCGTATCGTGACCGTCCGCAACGTGGGGTACAAGTACCAGCCGGCGCGCCGCCACTGACACCACCCCGGAAGGGCCGCCGGAAAACCGCTGGCAGATCGGCGGGGGGCGTTGCCTATCCTTGAGCATGGAATGAACACGCTCGCCGATCTCCAGGCCCGCCTCCCCGACCTGATGCTGCGCGACCAGCGCAGGCTGCGCCGCCGTCTCGACGGCATGCGCCGGGTCCGCGACCGCGCCGCCCGCCAGTCCGTCGTCCAGGAGATCGCGGGGGACGTGGAGGCCGCGGAACTCCGCGTGGCCGCGCGCCGCGCCGCCGTCCCCGCTATCAGCTATCCACCCGAGCTGCCGGTCAGCCGGCACAAGGACGACCTGCTCACCGCGATCAGGGACCACCAGGTCGTCATCGTCGCCGGCGAGACCGGCTCGGGGAAGACCACCCAGATCCCCAAGATCTGCCTGGAGCTCGGCCGGGGGGTCCACGGGGTCATCGGCCACACCCAGCCGCGCCGCATCGCCGCCCGCACGGTCGCCGAGCGCATCGCCGAGGAGCTGTCGATCGAGCTGGGGGAGGCGGTCGGCTACAAGGTCCGCTTCACCGACCACTCCAGCGACGGGACGCTGGTCAAGCTGATGACCGACGGCATCCTGCTCGCCGAGATGCAGACCGACCCGCTGCTGCTGCAGTACGACACGCTGATCATCGACGAGGCGCACGAACGCAGCCTCAACATCGACTTCATCCTCGGCTATCTCAAGCAGCTCCTCCCCAGACGGCCCGATCTGAAGGTCGTCATCACCTCCGCGACCATCGACCCCGAGCGGTTCGCCCGGCACTTCGCCCAGCCGGGCGGGGAGCCGGCGCCCGTGATCGAGGTGTCCGGGCGCACCTATCCCGTGGAGGTCCGCTACCGCCCGGTCGACGAGGACGACGACCAGACCCAGGCCATCGTCGACGCCGTCGACGAGCTGTGCGCCGAGGGGCCGGGCGACATCCTGGTCTTCCTCAGCGGCGAGCGGGAGATCCGCGACACCGCCGACGCGCTCAAGGGCCGTCCCGAGGAGGTCCTCCCGCTTTACGCGCGGCTGTCGGCCGCCGAGCAGCACCGGGTCTTCCAGCCCCACCGGGGCAGGCGGATCGTGCTGGCCACCAACGTCGCCGAGACCTCGCTGACCGTTCCCGGCATCAAATACGTGGTCGACCCGGGCACGGCGCGGATCTCCCGCTACAGCCACCGGCTGAAGGTCCAGCGGCTGCCGATCGAGCCGATCTCCCAGGCGTCGGCCAACCAGCGCAAGGGCCGCTGTGGCCGTACGTCGGACGGCGTGTGCATCCGGCTCTACTCCGAGGAGGACTTCCTCTCCCGGCCGGAGTTCACCGATCCCGAGATCCTCCGTACGAACCTGGCGAGCGTCATCCTGCAGATGACGTCGCTGGGCCTGGGGGACATCGCGGCGTTCCCGTTCGTGGAGCCGCCGGACAGCCGTCAGGTGAGGGACGGCGTCAACCTGCTGCTCGAACTCGGCGCCCTTGAGGACAAGGGCGCCGACAGGGGCGCGGGCCAGGAGACCGACAGGGGCGACGGCCGGGAGGCGGACAAGGGCACAGGCCGGGAGACGAGGAGGGACGCAGGCCGGGATTCCGGGAAGGGCGCGGCCCGCGATTCCGGGAAGCGGGAGGCGAGGAAGGGCCCGCAGCTCACGCCGCTCGGGCGCAAGCTGGCCCAGCTCCCGGTGGACCCCCGCCTCGCCCGGATGGTGCTGGAGGCCGACAAGAACGGCTGCGCCCGCGAGGTGATGATCATCGCGGCCGCGCTGTCGATCCAGGACCCGCGCGAGCGGCCGGCCGACAAGCAGCAGGCGGCCGACGAGAAGCACCGCCGCTTCGCCGACAAGGAATCGGACTTCCTGACCTATCTCAACCTCTGGAACTACCTGCGCGAAAAGCAGAAGGAGCTGTCGTCGAGCGCGTTCCGGCGGCTGTGCAAGGCCGAGTTCCTCAACTACCTGCGCGTACGCGAGTGGCAGGACATCGACAGCCAGCTCCGCCAGGTGGCCAGGACGCTGAACGTCGTGCCCAACAGCGTTCCCGCCGATCCCCAGCGGATCCACCAGTCGCTGCTGGCCGGCCTGCTGTCGCACATCGGGGTCAAGGACGTCGTCGAGAAGCGCAGGCAGGAGGGCCGCAGGCCGATCACGGAGTACATCGGTGCCCGCAACGCGCGCTTCGCGATTTTCCCCGGCTCGGCCCTGGCCAAGGCGCAGCCGCAGTGGGTGATGTCGGCCGAGCTGGTGGAGACCTCCCGGCTGTGGGCCCGGGTCAACGCCAAGATCGAGCCCGGCTGGATCGAGCCCCTCGCGCAGCACCTGGTCAAACGCACCTACAGCGAGCCGCACTGGGAGAAGGACCAGGCCGCCGTCGTCGCGCTGGAGAAGGTCACGCTGTACGGCGTGCCGATCGTGACCGAGCGGAAGGTCAACTACGGCCGCATCGACCCCGAGCTGAGCCGGGAGCTGTTCATCCGGCACGCGCTGGTCGACGGCGACTGGCGCACCCACCACAAGTTCTTCCACGAGAACCGCAAGCTGCTCGAAGAGGTCGAGCGGCTGGAGGAGAAGGCCCGCCGCCGCGACATCCTCGTGGACGACGAGACGCTGTTCGACTTCTACGACCAGCGGATCCCCGCCGACGTGGTCTCGGGCAGGCACTTCGACAGCTGGTGGAAGAAGGTGTCGCGGGAGACGCCCGACCTGCTGACGTTCTCGCCGGAGATGCTGGTCAACGACAGCGCCGGGGTCAGCGCCAGGGACTACCCCGACGCCTGGCGGCAGAACGGCCAGCGGATGCGGCTGACCTACCGCTTCGAGCCCGGCGCGGTGGAGACGGGCGAGGCCGACGGCGTGACCGTCCACATCCCGCTCGCGGTGCTCAACCAGGTCGACCCGACCGGCTTCGACTGGCAGATCCCCGGCCTGCGCGAGGACCTCGTCACCGCGCTCATCCGGTCGCTGCCGAAGAACCTGCGCCGCAACTTCGTGCCCGCCCCCAACTACGCCAAGGCCGTGCTGGAACGCGTACGGCCCGGGGGCGAGCCGATCCTGGAGGCGCTGGAGCGCGAGCTGCGGGTGCTGACCGGGGTGGAGGTGCCGCGCGACGCGTGGGCCCTCGACCAGCTCCCCGCCCACCTGCGGATCACCTACCGGGTGATCGACGACCGCAAGCGCACGGTGGACGAGGACAAGGACCTGGAGGCGCTCAAGCGGCGGCTCGCGCCGAAGCTGCGCGCCACGCTGTCGAAGGCCGCCGACGACCTCGAACGCGACGGCCTGCACGGCTGGACGATCGGCACGCTGCCGCAGGTGTTCGAGCAGGGCAGGCTGCGGGCCTACCCGGCCCTGGTGGACGAGGGCACGAGCGTCGCGGTCCGGATGTTCGAGACCGTGCGCGAGCGCGACCGGGCCATGTGGGCGGGCACCAGGAGGCTGCTGCTGCTCAACGTGGTCAGCCCGGCCAAGTCCATCCTGCGCACCCTGACCACCGCGCAGAAGCTCGCGCTCAGCCGCAGCCCGCACGGCGGGGCCGCCGCCCTGTTCGACGACTGCACGGCGTGCGCCGCCGACAAGCTCATGGCCCAGGCGGGCGGGCCCGTCTGGGACGAGGCCGGGTTCGAGCGGCTGCGCGACCACGTGCGCGCCTCGCTGTTCGAGACGACCGAGGAGGTCGTCTCCCGGGTGGAGCGCGTGCTGGCGGTCTGGCACGCCGCGCAGAACCGGCTCGGCGCGCTGGGCGGCGGGGCGGCCGACCTCAAGGCCGACATCGCCGACCAGCTCGACGGGCTGGTGCACGACGGGTTCGTCACCGAGACGGGATACGACCGGCTGCCCGACGTGCACCGCTATCTGCGGGCGGTCGAGCGCCGGCTCGACAAGCTCCCCGACGACCCCCGCCGCGACCGCGAGTGGATGCACCGCGTGCACGACATCGAGGACGAGTATCGCGACCTGCTCGACCGGCTGAAGCCCGAGGAGCGGGACGCCGCGGCCGTACGGGACATCCGGTGGATGATCGAGGAGCTGCGGGTGAGCTTCTTCGCCCAGCAGCTCGGCACTCCCACGCCGATCTCGGAGAAGCGCATCCGCAAGGCCATGCAGCAGGTCGAGTCCGCCGCCCGGGTCGGCTGACCCGAGCGCCGGGCCCCCTGCCGCCGGAACTCGGCGGCAGAGGTGCTCAGCGGCAGGGGCCCCGGCGAAGCGACTGAGCGAGACGACTCAGCGACACCGCTCGCCGACACCGCTCGCCGACACCGCTCGCCGACACCGCTCGCCGACACGGTGCGGCGACACGGTGCGGCGATACCGCTCAGCGGCCGAGTGCGGCGCCGATCAGCGCGCGGGGGTCGGCCGCCCCGGCGAGCACGCCCGACGGGAGCCGGTCGATCATGTGGGCGTGGCCGAAGCCGGAGCCCCACTCCACCGGCTCGACCGTGTGCCCGCGCTCGCGCAGGCCGTCGGCCCACGGCGCGCCCTCCTCGACCTCCACGACGGGGGCGGACCGCCAGGTGTCGAAGCCGGTGCCGCTGCCGAGCGCCCAGCGGGGGGCGCCGATCGCCTCGCCGGGCGTCTGGTCGTGGGCGAGCAGCCGGGTGACGAGCTGCAGCAGGATCTGCGGCTGCGCGTCGCCGCCCATCGTGCCGATGACCGTGCGCAGCGCCCCGTCCGGCCGGGTGATCAGCGCCGGGCACAGCGTGTGGGGCGGCCGCCGGCCCGGGCCGTACTCCGCGGGGTGGCCGGGCGTGAGCGAGAAGCCGATGCCGCGGTTGTGCAGGTTGATCCCGGTGTTGGGCTCGAAGAGCAGGCTGCCGAAGCCCGAGGCGTTCGACTGGATGAGCGAGACGCCCATGCCGTCGCCGTCGACTACGCACAGGTACGTCGTGTCGCCCGGCCCGGCGGGAGCGTCGGGCACGGGGGAGCGCCGCTCGGTGTCGATCATCGCGCGGCGCGCGGCGGCCGTGCCGAGCGGCGCGACGGCGGCCTCGTGCAGGACGTCCAGGCGGTCGTGCCCGGCCGCCCTGGCCGCCTCCACCAGCAGATGGGCCCAGCGCGGGTCGGCCGGGTCGGCGGGCCGATCCAGTTCGGCGAGGATCTCCAGGGCAAGCAGGAGCAGGTAGCCCTGGGAGTTCGGCGGAACGGTCCAGACCCGGTGCCCGAACGCCTCGACGCTCAGCGGCTCCACCCAGTCGGCGTTCGGCCGGGCCAGGTCCTCCTCGGTGTATTCACCGCGGCCCAGCTCCAGCAGGCCCTTGCCGAACTCGCCCTGGTAGAACGCCGCGCGGCCGCCCTCGGCGAGCGCGGTGAGCGCCCTGGCGACGCCGGGCCTGCGGATCACGTCCCCGGCGCGGCGGACGGCCGCGAAGTCCCGGGCTCCGGCCAGCGAGCCGATGAACTCCCCGCCCGGGGCGAGCAGCGGCGAGGCGGGGAAGCCCTCCGTCGCGAGGCGGATCGCGGGGGCCAGCAGGTCGCCGAGCGGCAGGCGGGCCCACCGCTCGCGCAGCGCCAGCCACCCGTCGGCGCAGCCGGGCACCGGCACCGAGCGGATGTCGTACAGGTGGGGCATCCGGTCGAGGCCCTCGGCGCGCAGCCGGTCGGGATCGGCGCCCGAGCCCGCCCGGCCCGAGGCGTTGAGCGCGCTCACGGCGCCGTCGTGGACGAGGGCGAACAGGTCGCCGCCGAGACCGCACATATGGGGGGCGGTGACCGCCAGTACGGCGTTGGCGGCGATGGCCGCATCCACCGCGTTCCCGCCCTTGTCCAGCATGGCGACCCCCGCCGCCGAGGCCAGATGATCGACTGTGCACACCATGCCGTTCAGGGCATACCGAGTCTCGCTCACGTTGGGCGATGTTACGGCACACCGTAGAGTTGCGGCCGTAACAGGACGAAAGGGAGAGGCGGTTATGGTCCGGGCGCTCGTGTTCGACGTGGGAGAGACGCTCATCGACGAGACCCGGATCTGGTCCCGGTGGGCCGACCGGCTGGGCGTGCCGCGCCTGACCTTCATGGGGGTCCTCGGCGGCATGGCCGCGCTCGACCGCAGCCACCGGGAGGCGTTCGAGCTGATCAGGCCGAGGATCGACCTCGACGCCGAGATCGAGGCGTGGCGGCGCGAGGACCCCGACGGGCTGCGCGAGAACTTCGACGCCGAGGACCTCTACCCGGACGTGCGGCACGCCCTGGCGGCCCTGCGGGAGGCCGGCTACGACCTGATCGTCGCGGGCAACCAGCCGCCCCAGGCGTACGACGCGCTGGTCGCGATGGACCTGCCGGTGGACGCGATCCACACCTCGGCGGGATGGGGGGTGGAGAAGCCCGACCCCGGGTTCTTCGCCAAGGTCGCGGCCGTCTGCGGGCATGAGCCGGGGGAGATCCTCTACGTCGGCGACCGTCTCGACAACGACGTCCTGCCGGCCGCGCGTGCCGGGATGCGTACGGCCCTGCTGCGCCGGGGACCCTGGGGCTACCTGCACTCCGAGCGCCCGGACGCCGCCCGGGCCGACCTCGTTGCCGACGGCCTCACCGATCTCGTCCGCCTGGTCCCCACCCTCACCTGACCTCCGAAGCTGCCAGGGTATTCGGGCATGGAGCGGTCCGGCCGATGCTGTCCCAAGGAGGGGGCGGCCGCCGCTGCGGATACTCCGAAAGATCTCCCGAACATGCTCTGTTGTATTACGATCACTTTCCGTGCCCGTTGATGTCGGCAGAAATCAGCTACGCGCGAGCTTCTCCCTCCAGAGAGGTGCCTGGCCTACACGCCGAGCGGTCTCGTCGTCAGCGCGGCCGGCCCCGACCCGAGGTGGGAACCCATGATCGCGGCGCTGTACGCCTGCCTGTGACGGCCGGCCGGGGAACCGGCGGCGCCGCGACCCGGTTCAGCTCTGCGCCTGCTTCTGCTGCTTGACGGCGGAGACCAGCTCGTCCTTGGTCATCCCCGACGCGGCGTCGACGCCCAGCTCCTTGGCCTGGTGCAGCAGCTCGTCCTTCGTCCGCGAGCGCGGCTTGATCGGCGCGGCGAGCACCTCGGCCTTCCGCTTGCTGAACGCCTTGCCGAGCCGCACCCGCTCCTCGAAGGGGACGGCCTTCTCCAGCACCGGGAGGATGTCGTGCTCCTCTTCCTCGACGTGGTGCGTCACCGCCTCGATCAGCTCGTGCAGCAGTGTCTCGAACTCGGGGCTCTCCGGGGCGGTCTCCAGGAGCCGGGAGATCATCTCCTCGGCCTCGTGGTGCTCCTCGGCTCCGTGGTGGACCTCCTCCTTCTCGTCGGGCCGCCGCCTGGCGAGCACGGGGTAGACCTCGTCCTCCTCGCCCTCGCTGTGGGCGATGAACTTCGCCGCCAGCTCCGCGAGGAGAGCCGGCCGGTTCTCCGGCATCTTCCGGAGCCGTTCGAACAGCGACTCCACGTCGCGGTGATCTTCCTTGATCAGGCTGATGACGTCGGTTGCCATGGGTTTCCTCCTGTGCGTGGACGCGCTCGCACTACCCGAGGTCACCGCGCTCACACCGGAGATGCCGAGATGAGCGTTTCGCAGCCGTTCGTACGCGGATGACGGCGGACCGTGTCCCGTAGACTCGGCTCATGATCGAGGGAGGCCGGTCGCGCAGGCTCCGAGGCCCTCGGCGCGGCGACCTCAGCGTCGCCGCGATCGCCGAGCTCGCCGGGGTCTCACCGCCGACGGTCTCGAAGGTGCTGCACGGCCGGACCGGCGTGGGGGAGAGCACCCGGCAGCGGGTGGAGGCGCTCCTGCGCGAGCACGGGTTCCGCAGGCAGGTGCCCGCCGGGTCGGCGTACGGCCTGGAGGTGGTGTGCAGCAACATGCTGGGCTCCATCGCCGTCGAGATCATGCGGGGCGTCGAGCAGGTCGCGGCCACCCGTCAGCTCTTCGTCGGCTTCACCGACGTACGTTCACGAGTCACGGCGGGCCTGCCCTGGGTGGAACCCCTGTTGCTGCGGCAGCCGGTGGGGGTGATCGCCGTCGTCTCCGGATTCACCACCGAGCACCGCGACCTGTTCGAGGCCGCGGGCGTCCCCCTCGTGGCGCTGGACCCCACCGGGGACGTGCATCCCACGCCGTCGGTGGGATCGACCGGCTGGAGCGGTGCGCTCGCGGCCACCCGGCACCTGCTCGACCTGGGGCACCGGCGGATCGGCGTGATCACCGGGCCGGCCGACTTCCTGGCCTCGCGGGCGCGCCTCGACGGCGTCCGCGCCGCCCTGGACACCGCGGGCGTCCCGTTCGACAAACGGCTCATGCGTGACGGGCCGTTCCTGTACGAGTACGGCCGGGACCTCGGGGCGGAGCTGCTGGCCCTGCCCGACCCTCCGACGGCCATCGTGTGCGGCAACGACCTGCAGGCGTTCGGCGTCTACGAGGCCGCCCGGCTCGCCGGTCTGCGCATCCCCGACGACCTCAGCGTCGTCGGGTTCGACGACATCGAGCACTGCGCCTGGGTGGCGCCGCCGTTGACGACGGTACGCCAGCCGTTCTTCGAGATCGGCGCCACCGCCGCGCGGATGGTGCTGGCGCTGGCCGACGGGGAACGGCCGTCCGAGACGCTCGTCGAGCTCGGCACCACCCTCGTGGTGCGCGACAGCACGGCCCCGCCCCGCCGGAACGCCAGGATCAGGAGTCCTTGGTGAGGGTCCCCTCGTAGGCGAACAGGCCGAGGTCGTCGGTGTGGCGATAGGCGAGGGCGTTCCCCCGCCGGGTGAGCACGACGTCGCCGGGGACGCACTTCGGGACGTCCTCCAGCCGGAACGTGAGCGCCGAGCCGGACGCCCCCGTCAGCCGCAGCGTGCCGTCGCAGGAGTTCGCCGGCTCCTTCCATCTGCCGGACGGCTCGCCGGCCTTCAGCTCGATCTCGATGTCGTACTCGCTCGTGAGGAGACCGGCGGTGGGTGCGATGTGCCCCCGCCACTTTCCCTCGAACGCCTGGGGGATGCCCGCGGGCGCGGATGCGGTCGCCGGGTCCGTCCCGCCGCCGTATCCGCCCGCGTCTGTCGTCGTGGCACCGGTCGGCGCCGGGCTCGCCGCCTCCGTGCTCTGGACGTACGAGGGCGCGGTCGGCAGGGGCGTGGGGGACGGCCCGCCGGACATCGCGGCCAGGCGCGGCACCAGCAGCGCGGCGGTGATCCCGAGAGCCACCACGGCGGCGCCGGCCCCGGCCAGGACCCGCAGGCGCGACCCGCCCCGGCCGCCCCCGGGCATGGTGTCCGCCGCTCCGCCTCCGGGGGCGGTATGCGCTCCGGCCGGGCTCGCCGACGGCGAGGTCGCCGAAGTCGGATCGTACGGCTGCGCGGGCCCGCCGGGAGAGACGTTCGCCGCCGCCCCCGTACGCCCCGGGACGGTCGGGGTGCCGACCAGTTCGAGCAGCAGGTCGCGGGCGGTGGGGCGGACGGCGGGATCCTTGGCGAGGCAGCGTTCGACCAGCGCCCGCAGGGGCGGGGGCACCGGCGTCAGATCGGGGAAGGTCGTCATGATCCGGTGCAGCACGGCGGCGACGTTCCCGGCGCCGAACGCCGCCCTGCCGGAGGCGGCGAAGACGATCGTCGCGCCCCACGCGAACACGTCGGAGGCGGGAGAGGCCGGATGCCCCGCGATCTGCTCGGGCGCCAGGTAGGCCGGGGTGCCCACCGGGCCCGCGGTCATCGTCTCGCTCTCGTCGTGGCGGGCGATGCCGAAGTCGACCACGCGGGGGCCGTCCGGCCCCAGCAGCACGTTGGCCGGCTTGAAGTCGCGGTGCACGATGCCCGCGCCGTGGATCGCCGCCAGCGCGGTCGCCGTCCCCACCGCGAGCCGTTCCAGCTCGCCCCCGCGCAGCGGGCCCGACGCCGCCACCCGCTGCTGCAGCGAGGGGCCATCGACGAACTCGCTCACGACGTACGGCTCGCGCCCGTCCACCATCGCCGTGATCACCCTGGCGGTGCAGAAGGGGGCGACGCTGCGCAGGACGTCGAGCTCGCGCGCCAGCCGTGCCCGGACGACGGGGTCGAGCCCGGTCTTGAGCACCTTGACCGCGACCGGGGCGCCGTCCGGGGCGTGTCCCAGATAGACGACGCCTTGGCCGCCCTCGCCGAGACGGCCGCTGATACGGAACCCGCCGAGCGTGCGCGGGTCGTCTGGCTCAAGGGGGGCGACCATGGTCACACGGTAGCGACCCCGTGGCCGTTCCGGGATCAGAGCATGCGGAGGTTCACCGCGTCGGCGAGCGCGAGCCGCCCGGCGTCACTGAGGTGCAGGTGGTCACCCGAGTCGTACGGGACGGCGAGCTGCTCGGGGAAGTCGGGGTCGCGTACGGCCCGGTCGAAGTCGAGCACGCCGTCGAACATCTTGCTCGTGCGGATCCACGTGTTCAGCCGCTGCCGGAGCTCCTCGCGCTCCGGGGTCCAGGTGCCGAAACCGTAGAACGGGGTGAGCGTCGCGACCAGCACCTTGACCTTGCGGGCGTGCGCCGCCTGGACCAGCCGCTTGTATCCGTAAACGAGCGGCTTGATCGAGGTGTACTCGCCCCGGGAGATGTCGTTGATCCCCTCGTAGATCACCACCGTGCGCACCCCGGGCTGGCTGAGCGCGTCGCGGTAGAACCGGCTGACCCCGCTCGGGCCGACGTTGGAGTGCAGCAGCCGGTTTCCGGCGATGCCGGCGTTGAGCACGCCCAGCCGCCGCGACTGCGACTGGCGGGCCAGCCGCTGCCGCAGATAGTCGGTCCAGCGGCGGTTGGCGTCGACGGCCTGGCCGGTGCCGTCGGTGATCGAGTCGCCGAACGCGACCACCGAGCCGATCGTGGTCGCGCCCGCCTCGACCGCGATCCGGTCGAGGAAGTACCACTGGGTGCTCGTGTAGGTGAAGCCCTCGCCGCTCTCCTCCGCCGCGAAGTCCCCCGGCTCGGACAGGTAGGTGGTGCTGTAGGCGCGTTCGTGCCCGGTCACGCCCCTGACCGTGCCGGGCAGGTGGAGGCTGACGACCAGGGCCGATCCGCCGGCGACCCGGCCCGGGATCGGATCGCTCCAGACGGCCTGGCCCGGCGGCACCTTGACCGAGGTGCGCTTGCGGAAGGTCACCGGCCGGTTGGTGCCCGCGATGATCTCGGCGCCGTACGCCTGGACGCCCACGTGGACGTCGGCGAACGTCACCGGCGCCGCCCCGAAGAGGTTGGACAGACGCAGGCGCATGCCGGTGCCGCCGACGCTGGCGCGCACGACCATGCGTATGGTCTGCCCGCCGAGGGCCGCGCTGATCCGGTCGGTCGCGGTGGTCCAGGCGCCGACCAGGCGGTGCTGCGCGCGCGAGTCGTCACCGGGCCTCGGCGCGGCCGTACGCCGCGGGGCGGCCGCCGCCGCGAGCCCCCGGACGGCGGAGGGCGTGGCGGTCGCGGTGCGCGCGGCCGTGAGGGACTCCGCGTGGACCGGCGCCATGGGAAGCGCCACGGTCACGCCGCTGACGGCGAGGGCGAGAGCGGCCATGGTCAACCGGTGCGCCGGCCGTGCCATCCGGGATCCTCCATCTGGGTGTCGCTGGGGGCGGTCCGTCGCGGCCACGCTTCCGATCGCTCCGCCGAGCCCGTTGATCGAAAAGCGTCCGCGAGGCCATACATTACGGCTGTTTGGCGATGACCGGGTGAGAAGTTGACCGTCAGGGGTAAGAGTCGGCAGCTCGTCCGCCTTGGAAGGGACTTTTAGGTCATTATCGGGATCGATGCGACGGATGGTGCAGATATTCACTCTGCACTCATTCTTCCGTCATAGCGGGCCGGTTAGGCTCGGCTCGATGAATGCATACGAGCGTTGGATCGTTCTGGAAGGCGCGGCGAACGTACGGGACCTCGGCGGCCTGCCCACGGTGGACGGCGGGACCACGGCGCCCGGCCGGATCCTGCGGGCCGACAACCTGCAGGGCCTGACCGACAATGACGTGGCGTTGCTCGTGGGCGACCTCAAGCTGCGGCACGTGGTCGACCTGCGGTCGCACACCGAGGTACGCCTGGAGGGGCCCGGTCCGCTGACCCGCCTGCCGGAGGTCGGCATCCACCACCACAGCCTGTTCGCGGAGGGCGGGCACCTCACCGACGTCGAGGCCGACACGGTCGACGAGCGGGCACTGCCGTGGCAGGGCGAGCGGGCCGAGGAGGACCTGGCCGAGCTCCGCGTGACCGGCTACTACTACGGATATCTGCGGGACCGGCCCGACTCGGTGGTGGCCGCCCTGCGGGTGCTCGCCCGTGACGACGGCATGGCCGTGGTCCACTGCGCGGCGGGCAAGGACCGCACCGGAGTGGTCTGCGCCCTGGCGCTCGCCGTCGCGGGCGCCACCCGGGAGGCGATCATCGAGGACTACGTCGCCACCGGCGAACGGCTGGAGGGCATCCTCGCCCGGCTGCGCGCCAGCCGCACCTACCGCGAGGACCTCGACTCGAAGCCGGCCGACAGCCACCTGCCGCGGCCCGAATACATGGGGCAGTTCCTGGCGACGCTGGACGACCGGTTCGGCGGCCCTCTCGCCTGGCTGCGCGCCCACGGCTGGACCGACGCCGACACCGAGGCCCTGCGCGGCCGGCTGCGCGACTGACGGCCGGCGCGGGCGGGTTCAGACGAGGGTCTCGCCGCCGTCCACGGTGATGACCTGGCCGGTGACGTGGTTGTTGGCCATGAGGAAGACGGCCGTGGCGGCGGCCTCCTCGGCGGTGCCGAAGCGGCCGAGGGGGACGGACGTCCCGGCGGCGGCGACCGCGTCGTCGGAGTCCAGCCCCGGCAGCGAACGCAGGAGCGGGGTGTCGATCCGGCCGTAGCGTACGGCGTTCACGCGCACCCGTGCGGGGGCGAGCTCCACGGCGAGTGCCCTGGTGAGGGTCTCCACGGCGCCGGCGGCCGACAGCGGGACGGTCATCCCGGGAGCGGGGCGGACCACGAGGATGCCCGAGCTGAACGTGAGCGAGCCGCCCGCGGGAAGCCGGGTCGCCGCCGCGCGGGCGACCGTGAAGGCCGTCTGAAGGGAGCCCGAGCCGAGGGTCGTGCGGATGTCGTCGGCCGAGAGGGCGGCCAGCGGGCCGGCGCCGCTGATGCCGCCCGCGGTGACGTACACGTGGTCGACCCGGCCCGCCCGGTCGAACGCCTCCGCGAGGGTCCGCTCGTCGCCGCCGTCACCGGTGACGCCCAGCACGGCGTCGTCCGGGCCCGAGCCTCGCACCCGGGAGGCGGCGGCCTCCAGCCGGTCGGGGTCGCGGCCGACCAGCACGACGCGGGCGCCGATCGACCGCAGCAGGACGGCCGCCGCCAGCCCGATGCCCGAGCTTCCGCCGACGAGGACGACGGTCGCGCCGGAGAGCGCGCCGGGCAGCGGCGACCGTACGGGGATGGGTGTCGCAGTGCTCATGGGAGAGCCTCTCGGTGAAATAAACCATCTGGTTGTTTTATTGCCGACCCCGATACTGCCGCTCGTACGGGGCGGAGTCAACCGGATGGTTTAATTCGTCCATGGCCTACGACGCGGAGGACACCAGACGGAGGATCTTCGACGCCGCCATCGCCGAGTTCGCCGAGCACGGGCTGGCCGGGGCCAGGGTGGACCGCATCGCGACGGCCGCCAAGGCCAACAAGCAGGCCATCTACCTCTATTACGGCAGCAAGGAGAAGCTGTTCGCCGCCGTCGTGCGGGCGAAGCTGGAGGAGGTCCGCGCCTCCGTCTCCGTCGACCCCGGCGCGGTGGCAGAGTCGGTCGGGCAGATGTTCGACTGGTATCGGGAGCACCCGGAGCTGATCAGGCTGCTGCTGTGGGAGGCGCTGGAGGTGCGCGACGAGCCCGGCGAGAGCGAGCGGGAGCGGCGCGACGCCTTCCGCGAGAAGGCCGGTCAGCTCGCCGACGCGGGCCCGGCCGGCCACCTTCCCGAGGATGCGCGGGTCCGCGCGGCCCAAGATCTGCTGTTCACCGTCATGGGCCTGATCTCGTGGAACTTCGCGGTGCCCCGGATGTGCCGCCTCGTCCTGGACGAGGAGACCGAGGAGGCCGCGTTCGCCCGGCGGCGCGAGACGGTGATCGAGGCCGTCCGCAGGCTCGCCACCGCCCCGCCCGTCCCGGACGCCGCGGCGGCGCGGCCCGCGGAGTGAGCGGGCGCCACTCCCTCCCCAGGCGACTTCGCCTTGCCGGCTGCTATTCCTCCCTGCCGGGTGCTCCTCCCCGGTCGGGTGCTATTCCTCCCGGCCGGGGAGGCCGACCACCTGGCCGCGGGTCGCCGACAGGACGGCGGCCTCCAGCACGGCGATCGCGTCCACGGCGTCGTCCGGCTCGACCGGCGGCGGCGCGCCGTCCCGCAGGCAGGCCACGACTCCCTCATAGAACCGCTGGTAGGCCCCGGGCTCGGTGGGCACCCGGCGGCAGTCGCCCTCGGCTCCGAGCGTGCCCCAGCGCTCCGGGGCCTCCGCGCCCCATCCGGCTCCCGTACCCTCACCCGGGCCGCCGCCTGGGCCGAAGCCGGCGGCGTCCGGCCGCTCGCCCGCCCGCAGGCGTTCCTCCTGGGGGTCCAGGCCCCACTTCACGTAGGACGCGCGGGAGCCGAGCACGCGGAACCTCGGGCCGAGGTCGGCGGCCACCGCGCTCATCCACAGGTGCGACCGGGTCCCGTTCCGGTGGGTCAGCGCCACGAACGCGTCGTCGTCGTTGCGCACCCCGTCCCGCCTGACGTCGGTCTCCGCGTACACGTGGGAGACCGGGCCGAACAACCGCAGCGCCTGGTCCACCAGATGGCTGCCGAGGTCGTAGAGGGTGCCGCCGACATCCTCCGGCCCGCCCGACTCGCGCCAGCCGCCCTTGGGCACCGGCCGCCACCGCTCGAACCGCGACTCGAACCGGTGGACCTCGCCCAGCTCGGGCAGCACGCGGCGCAGCGTCAGGAAGTCGCCGTCCCAGCGCCTGTTCTGGAAGACCGTCAGCATCAGCCCGCGGTCGCGCGCGAGCCGTACGAGGTCGCGGGCCTCCGCGGCGGCGCCGGCCAGCGGCTTGTCCACGACCACGGGAAGCCCGGCCTTGATCGCCTCGGTCGCCAGGGGCACGTGGGTGCGGTTCGGCGACGCGATCACCACGAGATCGCAGTGGTCCCACAGGTCGTCCGCGGCGGGGACGACGGCCGCGCCGGGATGGCCGGCACGGACCCGCTCGGCCCTGGAGGGGTCGCGGGTGACGACGGCGGCGAGGCGCAGCCCCGGCGTGGCGGCGATCAGCGGCGCGTGGAAGAAGGATCCGGCCGGACCGAAACCGACCAGTCCGACGCGGATTTCGGGGAAATCTGAGGGCGGCATGAGGCGCGGGAGTCCTTCGAACGGTTCAAGCGCGGCGGAGGGGCGGCTCAGGCGTCGCCCTCGTCCCGTTCGGCGAGGAACGCCTCGAACTGGGCGGCGAGCTCGTCGCCCGTGGGCATCTTCACCTCCTCGGCCAGCAGGCTCTCCCGTTCGGTGCCCGACTGGAACGCGTCGTACTGCTGCTCCAGGCCGCGGATGGCCCCGGCGAGCTCCTCGGACGCCGCGATCTGCTCCTCGATCTCGACGTTGGTCTTGTCGGCCGCGTCCCTGAGCGTGTCCATGGGGAAGACCAGCCCGGTGCCGCGGGTGACGGCCTCCAGCGCCGCCACGGCGGCCTGCGGATACTCCGCCTGGGCGAGGTAGTGGGGCACGTGGACGGCGTAGCCGAGCGCGTCGTGGCCCTTCGTCCCGAGGCGGAACTCGATGAGCGCGGCGAGGCTCCCCGGCACGCGGACCTTGCCGAAGGGGCTGGTCTGCCCGTTCACGAGGTCGGGGCGGGTGGCGTGGGCCGTCAGGCCGAGCGGCCGGGTGTGCGGGACGCCCATCGGGATGCCGTGGACGGTCACCAGCTTGCCGATGTCGAGCCGGGTCACCAGCATGCCGACGGCCTCGGTGAACAGCTCCCACTCCCGGTCGGGCTCCGGCCCGCTCAGGATGAGGAACGGCGTGCCCGTGACGTCCTTGGTCAGGTAGACGACCAGCTCAGGGGTGTCGTAGTCGCTCCAGTGATCGGTGTCGAAGGTCATCGCCGGGCGGCGGGACCGATAGTCGATCAGCCGGTCCACGTCGAAGGTCGCGATGACCCGGTGCTCCAGTTCGGCGAGGAGGTGCCCCAGGGCGAGCCGTCCGGCGGCGCCGGCGTCGACGAACCCCTCGAAGTGGTAGAGCAGCACCGGATCGGTCAGCTCGGGCAGGTCCCCGTCGAGCCGATAGAGATCCGTGGGGTCGGACACGTGTCCCAGCCTTTCTCACGAAGTCTTTACCTACTGAACCTACGGGACCCCCGGTCGATTCCGGAGGGGTAGCGGCGACCTTACCGTTGGACCATGGGGAACAAGGAGCCGGACCCTGAGATGGAGGAGTTCGCCACCAGGCTCTTCGACCTCGCGAGGTCGGGGCGGACCGAGGCGCTGTGCGCGTACGTCGACGCGGGCGTGCCCGTCGACCTGCGCAACCAGAAGGGCGACACGCTGCTCATGCTGGCGGCCTACCACGGCCACGCCGCCACCGTACGCGCCCTGGTCGAGCGGGGCGCGGACCCCGACCTCGCCAACGACCGCGGGCAGACCCCGCTCGCCGGTGCGGTGTTCAAGAAGGAGCCCGAGGTCGTGCGGGCGCTGCTGGAGCTGGGAGCCGATCGCTACGCCGGGACGCCGTCGGCCGTCGACGCCGCCCGCATGTTCGGCGACGCGGAGATCGTCGCTCTCATCGAGGACTCGTCCGGCTGAATGGATCTGTCTGGTTAGATCTGTATGGCCGGTGTGTCCGTAATTATGGCAAGGCTGGCGCCGATCATCTGGTGGGACCATGCTTGTCGGATGGCTACTGCGAAAGCGGATTCCCTGAGAGGGAGCCCCCTCCGCCTTCCCTCGCTCACCTGCCCCTTCCCGAGTGCGGTGAACCCGCACGTCGACGAGGTGAACCGGGACACTCTGGCCTGGCTGGCCGCCTCCGGCATGATCGCCGACGACGACCAGTTCGAGCGTTTCCGGCTCGCTCGCTACGGATGGCTCGGCGCCCGGACCTACCCGTACGCCTCCCGGGAGCTGTGCCAGCTCGTCACCGACTGGTGCGTGTGGCTGTTCGCGTTCGACGACGCCTACTGTGAGTCGGACCGGCGGGCGGCCGAGATCGCCCGTGCCCTGCCCCAGCTCTACACCGTGGTCGAGGACAACGAGGGTGACGAACCCGTCGAGAACGTCTTCGCCCGCGCACTGCTCGACATCAAGACGCGGATCAGGAGGAACGGCACCCCCGACCAGCTCGACCGGTGGCGGGCGACGGTCAAGGACTACCTGTTCGCCCAGGTCTGGGAGGCCGCCAACCGGGAGGACGACGTCGTCCCGACGATCGACGACTACATCTTCATGCGCCGCAGGACCGGTGCGATGCTCACCGTCTTCGCGCTGATCGACGTGGCCGCGGAGGTCTGCCTCACCACCGACGAGTGGCGGCATCCGGTGGTGCACGAGATGACCGAGCACGCCAACGACGTGGTCGTCTGGGACAACGACCTCATCTCGTACGCCAAGGAGCGGGATGAGGCCAACATCCGCAACAACCTCGTCAGCGTGCTTGTCGGGCACACCGGGTGCACGGTCCAGGAGGCGATGGACCGGATCGGCGCGATGCGCGACGAGGCGGTCGCCGCGATGGCGGCGCTCGCCCCGGCCGCCGAGGCGCTCGGCTCGCCCGCCGTCAGCGCGTACGTGCGGGGCCTGCAGTATTGGATCAGCGGCAGCGTGGACTACTCGCTGACCAGCTCCCGGTATTTCGGCGCCTGGCAGTGATCACCGCCGATCGGCGGCCCGGTCAGCCGAGGTGGAAGTCGTCGAGGTCGTCCAGCGCGTACTCGACGAGGTCGCCGAGGCTGAACCGGGTCCCGACGGCGTACGCCTCGTCGTAGGCGGCGTCGCCGATCAGCTTCTTGCACTCCTTGACGCACTGCTCGTGCTCGGTCGTGAAGAACGGCGACCCGAACTGGGGCAGCCCGAAGGTCCGCCAGTTGGCCTGGGCCGCCCCGAGGAGGGTCGCCGTCCGTTCCGGCTCGCCGGCCTCCAGGTTCAGCGTGGCGAGGTTGTCCACGCACAGGACGATCCCGAGCACGTCGTGGAAGTGCCGCTTGATGCGCAGCGCCTCCTTGCACGCCACCAGCGCCTCGTCGCGCCTGCCGGTCGCGCGGTGAACGAGGGAGGAGACATACCAGGCGTAGGACCGCAGCCACAGCTCGCCGCGCTCCTGGCAGACCTGCAGGCAGTCGGCCAGCAGCGTCTCCGCCTCCTCATAGTCGCCCTGCGCGAACAACACCATGGACAGCTCGACGATCGCCGGCAGCAGGCCCGGGTTCAGCTCCCGGCCGCCGCGGTGGAACTCGATCGCGACACCGAGCAGCGCCGTCGCCTTCTTCGCGTCGCCCTGCAGCATGGCCGCGGTGCCCTGCATCTTGGTGGCCAGCAGCACCGCGCCCGAGTCGCCCACGCGCACCGCGTCGGTGCTGCACTGCTCGGCCGCCGAGAGCGCGCCCGCCATGTCGCCCTGGGCGCTGCGGATGTAGGCCAGCACCCACAGGGCCTTGCAGCGCTCCTTGCTGGGCGAGGGACTGGTCTTTAGCGCGCGCTCCAGGTAGACCACGCCCTCGCGGGCGAAGCCGCAGGCCACCCACAGGAACCACAGGGCCGACAGCAGCTCGAGGCCGACGCGTTCCTCACCCGGCGTCGAGAGGCAGTAGTCGAGCGCGACGCGGATGTTGTCGTGCTCCTGGCGCATCCGCGTGTACCAGTGCACCTGGCGCGGCCCCGACCACGAGTGCTCGCTGCGCTCGGCGAGCTGCAGGTAGTAGTCGCGGTGGCGCTGCCGCAGGTCCTGCGTCTCGCCGAGCTTGTCGAGCCACTCGCCGCCGTACTGCCGCAGCGTGTCGATCAGCCGGTAGCGCTGTCCGGCCGGGGTGGGGAAGCTCAGCAGGACCGACTTGTCGACCAGGCCGCCGATCACGTCGAGGACCTGCTCGGCCGGCAGCGCCTCGCCGGCGCAGACGCTGCGGGCCGCGTCGAGGTCGAAGTCGCCGGCGAACACCGACAGCCGCGCCCACAGCAGCCGCTCGGCCGGCTCGCACAGCTCATGGCTCCACCCGATCGCCGCGCGCAGCGTCTGATGCCGCGGCAGCGCCGTACGGCTGGCCCCGGCGAGCAGGCTGAACCGGTCGGCGAGCAGCGCGAGGATCTGCTCGACCGACAGCGTGCGCAGGCGTACGGCGGCCAACTCGATGGCCAGCGGGATTCCGTCGAGACGGCGGCACAGCTCGGCCACGGCCGAGACGTTGTCCTCGTCCACCACGAAGTCGGGCACGACGGCGGAGGCCCGGATGCCGAACAGCTCGACGGCCTCGTTGGTGAACGGATTCTCCGACGGGTTGTCGCCGGGCACCGTCAGCGGCGGCACGGCGGCCGTGTACTCGCCCGGCGCGTTGAGCGACCGCCTGCTCGTCGCGAGGATGCGCAGGTGCGGCGCGGTGTTGAGCAGGTTCTGGGTGAGCTGGGCGCAGGCGTCGACCAGGTGTTCGCAGGTGTCCAGGATGAGCAGGAGCTCCCGGTCGGCCAGCCACTCGGTGAGGGTGGCCGACCCCTCCCGCGGTGACTGGTCGGCGATGCCCAGCGCGGCCGTGATCGTGTGGTAGACCATCGCGGGGTCCTGCAGCCGGGCCAGGTCGACGTACCAGACGCCGTCCCTGAACTGGCGCCGCACCTGGTGCGCGAGGCGCAGCGCGGTGCGCGACTTGCCGACCCCGCCGATGCCCGTGACGGTGATCAGCCGGTGCTCCTGCAGCTTCTGTCGCAGCGACGCGAGCAGCCGTGTGCGCCCGACGAAGCTCGTCAGCTCCACGGGCAGGTTGCCCTCTTGCCGCCATCCTGCTGGCGTTGCCATGCCGCCTCACGGGGGGTTCGTCCGGCGTGCTCCCTGCTCCCGCATCGTACCTTTGCGTGCGGTTGGCTGTCCGGTGGTACGGGCGTGACGTTTGCCCGGCGATGTGGCGGCGTGATCTCTCTTCGGGGGAAGGAGTCCCAGCGCCGCCCGGCAATCGCCCAAGACTCCCCGTTGTCCGGCTCGCGGGGCTCATGGGGCGCATGGGGCTCAAGCGGCCGGCGCGGCTTCGCGGCTCCGGAAGGAGCCAGTAGCATTGGCTGCGTGAGTGTGCAGCATCCGGATGACATGCGTCCGGTGGACCTCTTCGACGAGGGGCTGCCGGTGCTGCCCGACCAGACGAGCGACGACACCGACCTCGGGTGGGGCGACTGGCGCTCCGACTCCGACGTCTCCCGCCTGCTGGAGGAACGCCCGCCTCACTGGGACTGAGGTCGCGTCAGGACCCCGTCGCCAGCTCGAACCAGACGGCCTTTCCCCTGTTCGTCGGGCGTACGCCCCAGGAGCGGGCCAGGGAATCGACGATCAGCAGCCCCCGGCCGCCCTCGGCGTCGTCCGGTGACTCGCCGCGCGCCCGCACCGGAACGCGGGCCTCGTCCTCGACCTCGCACCGCAGGACGCCGTCCCGCAGCGTGAGCGTGAGGACCGGTTCTCCCCGCCCGTGCAGCAGGGCGTTGGCGACCAGTTCGCTGACGAGGAGTTCGGCCACCTCGGCCACCTCGCCTTCCGTGCATCCCGTCCAGTCCCGCAGCGTGGCGCGGACGAGATCGCGCGCCCGGCACGTGGAGGCCGGGGCCGCGGGGAGGCGCCAGGAGGACCGGCGCGTCTGCGGCACGCCGTCGTCGTCCGCGCCGTTCCGCACGGCGCGGGGCCGTTCCCCGGGGAGAGCGCTGAACGGCTGCCGGACCGCGAGGGCGAGCATGGTCGTGCTCATGGGCTCACGCGGCCTGTGCGTAGCGGGCTCGGTGGGGGAGGAGGCTCCGGCCGTCGGGCAGCAGTTCGCCGGTGTCGTCGAACACCACGACGCCGTTGCAGAGCAGCCCCCATCCCTGCTCGGGGTGGAAGGCCACGAGGCGGGCGGCGTCGCGGTCGGGGGCGTACGCGGGCGGACACGGCGGGGTGTGCGGGCACATGCGTGTCACCTCGATCCTTCGCGGGCGGCGGACAGTTCACGAAAAGCCGGTTCGGGCTGGTGACCTCATGAAGCCGACGTTCCCGCTTCACGGCCACCCGCTCGCATTTCACACAATTACGGGCAAAAGTCCTGTTGTCTGCGCTGGAAGCCCCCATTGCGTCTGGATGCCCTCCGGACTTCGGGATGGCGGCTACCTGCAATGACCCGGGCGTGCCCCGATGCGACCCTGGAGATGTGGCCCTGCGGTGTCTCATCGTCGATGACAGCGATCACTTCAAGGAGGCCGCCCGCCGGATGCTGGAGGCGGACGGCATCGCTGTCGTGGGCATGGCGGCCACCTCCGCCGAGGCCCTCCGGCGGTTCCGCAGGCTGCGGCCGGATCTCGTGCTGGTCGACATCGACCTGGGCGAGGAGAACGGATTCGACGTGGTCAGGCGGCTCTCGGAAGAGGCAGGGGGCCGTCGCCCCCGGATCATCCTGATCTCCACGTACGACGAGCAGGACTACGCCGACATGATCGCGGCCAGCCCGGCCGTCGCCTTCCTGTCCAAGCCGAGCCTCTCGGGCCGGGCCATCGACGAGATCCTCCGGAAGTCCAGCGCCTGAACGGGCCGCACCGGTCAGGCGGACTCGGTCTCTGGTCGCCGCCGGTGAGTGAGCACTCCCAGCGCCTGGGCCGCTCGGCCGGTCTTTCTCGCTTCGGGCGGCGTCAGCGGGCGTCCAGGAACGTGAGCACGGCGAGCACGCGGCGGTGGTCGTCCTCCGTCTCCGGCAGCCGCATCCTCGACATGATGCTGCGCACGTGCTTTTCCACCGTGCCCTCCGTGATCCACAGTTTGTGCGCGATTCCCGCGTTCGAGCGGCCCTCCGCCATGAGGGCGAGCACCTCGCGCTCACGCTGGGTGAGCTGCTCCAGCGGATCCTGCCGTCGGCGGGCGTTGATCAGTTCCGCCACGAGGCTGGGGTCGACGACCGAGCCGCCGTCGACGATGCGTCTCAGTGACGCGACGAACTCGGACACCGCGGTCACCCGGGTCTTGAGCAGATAGCCGATGCGATGGCCGGCCGCGAGCAGCTCCATCGCCTGATCGACCTCGACGTGCGCCGACAGCAGCAGGATGCCCACCTCGGGGAACTCCGTGCGAATGACCTTGGCCGCCTCGACGCCCTCCGTGGTGTGCCGCGGAGGCATCCGGATGTCGACGATCGCGAGGTCGGGGCGGCAGCGCCGGACGAGGGCGATCAGCTCGGGCGCGTTCCCCGCCTGGCCGGCGACCTCGAACCCCGATCGCTCCAGCAGGCTCGCCATTCCCTCGCGCAACAAAACGTCGTCGTCCGCCAGGACCACTCGTGCCGAGGCCTCGTCCACCGTTCCGCCGCCTTTCAGGCGCGGTCACGCCGCGTAGGGACCGCCTCGATCGTGCCGGCGATCGGGTGGTCCCGCCATCTGCGGCCGACCAGCGCCTATGTGGTACATATGGCCGCGTACCGTTGGGTTATGCGCGCGCGATTGCTGTCGTCGCTGCTTCGTATGAGACGTCCGCCTCTGGCGCTGGGCGTCGTCGTCGGAGTCGTATGCGTGACAGCGGAGACGCTTCTGGCCCTCCCGCTGGCCCGGATGGCCTCCACGAGTCCCTTGGGCCTAGTTTATCTCCCTGGAATTCTCCTGGTTTCGTACTTCTGGGGTCTGCCGTTCGGCGTGGTGACCGCGCTGGGGAGTGGTCTGGTCTACGACCTCTTCCTGATCCCCCCGACACACCGGATCACGCTCTTCACCAGCTGGTCGTGGATCGCGCTGGTGGTCTTCCTGGTGGTCGCGCTGCTGGTCAGCGGTGCCGCGGCGCTGCTGCGAGCGCTGCTCCTGGAAGCCGACGAGCGCCGCTGCGAGGCCGACGTCAGCGCCGGCACGGCCCGTCTCCTCCTGCGTGCCGACCATCTGTGCGCGGTGCTGCCGGTCGTGGCCCGGCGTCTGGCCCGGGACCTCGGTCTGCCGTCCCTGGCGGTCAAATTCGGGCCGGTCGGCGACGACCGGAGCCACACCACGCTGCCCCTCAGCGACGAGGGCACCCGGTTCGGCTCGCTCGTCGTGCCCACGGGTCTGCCGGAGACGACGCTGCGCCGCCTGCGAGAACGCGTGGTGCCCTCGCTGGAGGCGGCGCTGGTGGCGGCGCGTCATCGTGAGGCCGCCGCCTGCGCCCTTGCGGCGAGCCGGGACGAGCTCGCCAGGGTCGCCGAGGAGCAGGCCGCGCTGCGCCGGGTCGCGACACTGGTCGCGCGCGGAGTCCGCCCGACAGAGATCTTCGGCGCGGTCGCCCGTGAGATGGGCCTGATCGTGAACGCGGACCACACGGCGATCGAACGCTACGAGCCTGACCGGACGGTCGTCCTGATGAGCTCCTGGAGCGCGTCGGACGGCGGGCCCCCGCCTCCCGTGGGCCTGCGCCGGCGGCTTCACGAGGAGGGCCTGTCGGCCCTCGTCCTGCGAACCGGGCAACCGGAAATGATCATGGTGGACGAGACCACGGCCGGCGAGCTGGGCAGGTGGGCCAGAGACGAGGAGAACGGCGTCGCGATCGGCGGCCCCATCGTCGTCGAGGGACGCCTGTGGGGCGTGATGATCACCTTCTTCCGTGGCCTGGAGCGGCGACCGGAGGGCGTGGAGGAACGCATGCGGGACTTCACCGAGCTGGTCGTGACGGCCATCTCCAACGCACTGGCCCGCGACGAGCTCGCCGCCTCACGCGCCCGTGTGGTCGCCGCCTCGGACGAGACCCGGCACCGGATCGAACGCGACCTCCACGACGGGGCACAGCAGCGCCTCGTCTCTCTGGGGTTGCAGGTGCGCATGGCCGAGGCCGCCGTGCCGCCGGAGCTGCCTGAGCTGAGGCAGCAACTGTCCCACACGGCCGAGGGCCTGACGTTGGTGCTGGAGGACCTGCGGGAGCTGTCGCGCGGCATCCACCCGGCGATCCTGTCCAAGGGCGGTCTCGGACCCGCGCTGAAAATGCTCGCGCGCCGCTCGGCCGTCCCCGTCGACCTGAGAGTGCGCGTCGCGGAACGCCTGCCGGAGCGGGTCGAGGTGGCCGTCTACTACATCGTCTCGGAGTCGCTGACCAACGTGGCCAAGCACGCGCGAGCCTCCCTGGTGGGCGTCGACGTCCAGGCGACGGCCGAAGGCGCCACGGTCGTGATCCGCGACGACGGGGCAGGCGGCGCGGACCCGGCCAAGGGCTCCGGGCTCATCGGTCTCAGCGACCGCGTCCAGGCGCTCGACGGGACCATCGAGATAACCAGCCCGATCGGCCACGGCACCACGCTGACCGCCGTCATCCCGATCCGCGACGGCTGACAGGCGACGGTCACGGCCTCGGGTGTCCGTCCGCGGCCGGATGGGCGAGAGGTTCGGCGAGCGGCAGGCGGACGACGAAGCGCGCGCCGCCCTCCGGCGCGTCCTCCACACTGATGGTCCCGCCGTGGGCCCGCACGATCTCGCGTGCGATGGCGAGGCCGAGGCCGGAACCGCCCCGGCTGCGGCATCGGGACTCGTCCAGGCGGGTGAACGGCTCGAAGATCTTCTCCCGATCCGCTTCGGCGATGCCGTCACCGTCATCGGACACCGAGATCTCCGCGTGGGCGCCCTCCTGGCGCACCTCCACCAGCACCTTGCTTCTGGCGTGGCGCTGCGCGTTGTCCAGCAGATTGCCCAGCAGGCGGTGGATCTCGTTGTCGACAGCGTTGATCACCATTCCGGGGACGAGTTGGAACAGCGTCGGCATCCGGGGCGCCCGGCCGGCGACCTGCGTCAGGACCAGCTCGGACAGGTCGGCGAGCTGCGTCCCCTGAGAGGGCTTCGTCCCCGCCTTCTGCAGCGCCAGCAGGTCGGAGACCACCGTCTGGAGGCGGTCCACGTCGCGCAGCGTGTGGACGACGAGCTCGGTGAGATCGGTCTCCTCGGGGTGCAGCCGGGCCTCCTCCAACTGGGCCCGCAGTCCGGCGAGAGGCGTGAGCAGTTCGTGGGACGCGTCGGCCATGAAACGGCGTTGCCGGTCGGCCGCCCGCTTCAGCTCGCTCCTGGCGTCGGCGAGCTCCCTCAGCACGCTCTCGGCGGCGTCGGCCGACAGGGAGATCGCGGTTTCGCCGTGCGAATCGTGGGTGCGGCCGGCCGGGTCGCCGACGGCTGGGTGAACGTGTCGGCACATGACGTTCATCGCGGTGTCGCCGGGTCGGGCGTGACCGTCGTCGCCGTGTGGTGTCCGGAGCGGGGCGGCGGCGCCGGCGCGGGGCGGCGCGGGGACGGTCCCGTCCGCCCGTGCAGGGAGGGCGGCGTGGCGCGGAGGTGCCGGGCCGGCGACATGACCGGTATCCGGAACGACGCGGTTCCCGCTGGTCGTACGACAATCTGCATCAGGCACCTCCGGCTACACAGTCGCGTTCCGCGGCAGCGGCGGTCTCGTACGTCCGTCCGGGGTGCGCCGTGCCCTGTCGGCAGGCCGGCCCGGCGCGGGTGAGGGCGCCGTTGGGGCCTGTCACACCACCATGGCCCAGCCGGCCCAATGCTGTCTGCCGTGGCAGCCGCCATCGTGCCCTGCTGCCAGCCATGCCTGGGCATTCCGGCTAGCTGGAATGCCAGGCCGTACGCCGCCCGCGCGGCCGGAAGGCGGCGGTGAGCCCGGGTGCCGGTCAGGGCCGGTCAGGAGACGACGTCGCGGCGGCGGAAGCGGCGGAAGGCCAGAGCGATGAGGACCACCGAGTAGGTCACGGAGACCGCCACACCCTTGATCATGCCGCTGTAGTCGGGCTCCGGCGCGAGGGCGTCGAGCCACGCGGAGTTCCAGAAGGTCGGAAGGAACTCGCGCAGCGAGCCCAGCGCCTCGACCGCCTGCAGGATGCTGCTGACGATCACCAGGCCGACCGCGCCGCCGACCGCGCCGAGCGGGGAGTCGGTGCCGACCGACAGCAGGAAGGCGACCGCGGCGACCACCAGCTGGCTGACCAGGGCGTAGCCGATGACGATGGCGAACTTGGGCAGCACGTCGACGGCGGGGATCACCTCGCCGGTTCCCGGCACGGTGATGTCGTTCCACCCGAAGGCCAGTGTGCCGGCGAGCAGGGCCATCAGCGGCAGCACGGTCACCGCGGCGGCCGAGTAGGCCAGCGCCACCACCAGCTTCTGGCGCAGCAGCCGGTCGCGGGGGACCGGCGCGGCCAGCAGGTAGCGCAGCGACGACCAGCTCGCCTCGCTCGCCACCGTGTCGCCGCAGAACAGCGCCACGGCGACGACCAGCAGGAAGCTGGCCGACACCGACAGGGCGAACGCCGCGAAGTTGAGCCCGCCCGCCGTGGCCAGGTCCGACAGCCGCAGGCTGTTCTGGCCCCGCCCGGCCGGCCCGAACTGGAACGCCACCACGAGCACCCACGGCAGGGCGAGCAGCACGCCGAACATCGCCATTGTCCGGCGCCGCCGCAGTTGCCGTACGAACTCCACCCGCAGCGGCAGCGTGCGTCCCGGAGCGTAGCCGGGCGCCTGGCCTCCCAGGTCGTCCGCGCGCCGGTCCGATTCGTCCAGGGCGACCGGCGTGGCCCGTCCGCCGCCGGGGACGGGTCCGGTCGGGTCCGGGGCAGGTCGCTTCGCCGGGCTCAACGGCTCTCTCCGATCAGGTCGAGGAACACGTCCTCAAGGCGGGGGCCGGCGCCGTTGGCGGCCGGTGCGGCGCCGAGCAGGTCACCGACCGGCCCGGCCGACACCAGCCGTCCACGGTGCATGACGACCACGTGGGTGCAGGTCTGCTCGACCTCGGCGAGCAGGTGGCTGGAGACGATGACGGTGCGCCCTTGCTCGGCGTACGCCTTGAGCACCCGGCGCATCTCCGCGATCTGCGGCGGGTCGAGGCCGTTGGTCGGCTCGTCCAGCACGAGCAGGTCGGGGAGGCCGAGCATGGCCTGCGCGATGGCCAGGCGCTGGCGCATGCCCTGCGAATAGGTGCGCACCGCGCGCTCCAGGGCCGCGCCGAGCCCGGCGATCTCCAGGGCCTCCTCCATGTGGGCGTCCTGCGGCGGCCGTCCCGTGGCCTGCCAGTAGAGCTCCAGGTTGGCCCGGCCGGACAGGTGCGGCAGGAACCCCGGCCCTTCGACGAACGACCCGAGCCGTGACAGCACCGGCGCCCCCGGCCGCACCCGGGTGCCGAAGATCCGGATCTCGCCCTCGTCGGGGTGGATGAGACCCATCAGCATGCGCATGGTGGTGGTCTTGCCCGCGCCGTTCGGCCCGAGCAGGCCGAGCACCTGGCCCTTCTCGACCCGGAACGAGAGGCCGTCGACGGCCTTCTCGCCGTTGCGGTAGCGCTTGCCCAGCCCGCTGATCACCAAGGGCACCCCGGCCGACTCGGAGTCCGTCACCAGGTCGTCGCCGGCCTCGCCGCGGCGCCTGACCCTGCCGGTCAGCAGGAGCACGGCCGCGACCAGGATCGCGGCGAGCGGCATGGCCCACGTCCACCACGCGGGGCCGGTGGCGGGCGTCCGCAGCGCCGCGTCCACCGGCAGCTCCAGGGTGGGGGAGTCCAGCGCTACCTGATAGACGGCGGGGGCGGCGGGCGTGGCGTATCCGAGGTCGGTGGTGGACACCACCAGCCGCATCCGGTGCCCGGCGTCGAAGCGCCTGTCGATGGCCGGAAGCGTCACGGTGATCGGAGTGCCCGCCTCGCTCGCGGTGACCCGCAGCGGCGAGACCAGGCTCGACGGGAGCACCGGAAGCGACCCTCCGGAGACGTCGTAGAGCTTGGCGAACAGCGTGGCCTCGCCCGTGCCGTACACCTTGATCGTGACGGTCGGGCTGCCGGTGACCTGCGTGGGTTTCGTCAGCGGGGCGGATTCGAAGACGGCCGCCTGACCGGGCATGTCCAGCGCGAGCGACGCGCCGCCGCCGTTGCCGCCGAGCAGCCCGCCGAGGCCGGGGACCGCCGAGATCGAGGACGGCGATCCGCCCGCCGGGTTGGCGATCGGCTGCCGTGGGCCGTTGAGCGTGACCGTGGTGCGCTCCGCGCCCGCCAGGCCGGGGTAGCGGCCCGCGGTGGCGTGGAGGAGCACAGGACGGCGCGTGCCCGGGTCGCGTCCGCCGTCCCTGGTCACGGTGAACGCCGCGGAGTCGCCCGCGCCCGCGGGGGCACCCTTGAGGTAGTGGTCGAACCAGCCGGTCGTGCGGTCGTACAGCCAGTCGGCCTCGCCGTCGCCGCCGTCGTGGCCGCCGTTGAACCAGGCGACCTCGACCGGGGCGCCGGTGGCGGCGACGGCGCGGGCGTTGGCGTCGGCGTGGGAGAGCGGGAACAGCGAGTCGCGCTCACCCTGGAGCAGCAGCGTCGGCACCTTGATCCGGCCGGGCACCGAGATCGGGCTCGACCGCCGCAGGAGATCGACCGCCTCCTTGGTGGCCCGGCCGGTCTCGGCGACCTTCTGATACATGTCGCAGATCTGCGGCAGGAACCGCCCGCACTGGACCTGCTCGGCCCCCGGGATCCGCCCTGAGTCCGGGCCCCCGGACGCGTGGCCACCCGGCGATGTGGTCGGGCCGGCCGCCGGAGTGGCAGGTGTGGTCGCTCCCGGGCTCTGCGGGGCGTTGTTCTGCCCGGCGGCGTCCTGTCCGGTGTTGCCGCCCGCCGAGCCGGAGCCCGTGACCGCACCCGTGAGCCCGGCCAGGCCTCCCGCGCCGGCGCCGCCGTCCGGGGCCAGCCGTTCGGCGGCGGAGCTGAAGAAGATGCCGGCCCACATCTTCTTGAAGACGCCGTTGAGCGGGCCCTTGCCCGAGGCGTCGGGGAAGAGCGCGTCGGCGAGGTCGTACCAGGTGATCTGCGGGACGATCGCGTCGACGCGGTTGTCGTAGGCCGCGGTCATCAGCGCGATCGCCCCGCCGTACGAGCCGCCGGCGATCCCGACGCGCGGGTCGCCAGGGGCGTCGAGTCGCACTTCAGGTTGTTCGGCGAGCCAGTCGATCAGCTGCCGTACGTCCTTGACCTCGTAGTCGGGGGAGTTGAGTGCGATCTGCCCGGTCGAGCGGCCGAAGCCGCGGGCCGACCAGATCAGCACTGCGTAGCCCTGCTGCGAGAGCCGCCCCGCCTCCTCGCGCATGCCCTGCTTGCTGCCGCCGAAGCCGTGGGCGAGCAGCACAGCAGGAGCCCTGCCGCCGGAGGCCGGGGGATAGAAGGTGGCGTCGAGATCGACGCGCTGGTCGTCGGCTGGTCCGTCCATGACCGAAATGACCAGGTCACGCCCCTTCACCACGGGGTCGGAGGGCCACAGTGCCCACGTCACGCCTCCGGCCACCAGGATGACCAGCGTGACAACGATCGCGAGGGCACGCCGCCCACCCGGAAACGCCATGTCGCGATGCTACTTGTCTCCGCTGAGAGACCGCTGAGGAGCCGCCCCGCCTGTGGATAACCACCGCTACGGCGCACGCCGACGCGATCCGGGCACGAATCGTGATGATGCATCGGGGTAATCCCTGATTGCGCCCCACCATGGGGAACGGCATCATTTCGCGCGTGAATGGAACGCCGCTCAAGCAGATCCCCGCTCGCGCTATCGAGTGGGCTCTTCCGTACTGGACGCGGGGGGAGGCGGGCAGGCAGACGCCGCAGGACCTCTTCCGGGTGCTCTACCTGGGCTGGCTCGCGGCGTTCGTCCTCAAGGTGCTCGGATCGAGCTGGGACGTGTCGTGGCACTTCAAATGGCTGCGCGACGACCTGGCCCCGCCGCACCTGCTCAACACGGTCGGCACCGTGATCGCCGTGGCGCTGACGATCGTGCACTGGTACACCGGCTACGGGGTGGACCGCACGGCCTCCCGCCTGATCGTGTGGGGCACCGGGGTCTTCCTCATCGCCATCCCGCTCGACCTGATCAACCACCGGGTCAACGGCATCGACATCACCGCGTGGAGCCCCTCCCACGCGCTGCTGTACATCGGCACCGCGCTGATGCTCGCCGGAGCGATCCGCGGCTGGTACCTCGGTTCGGGTCGCTACGCCGAGATCAGCCGCAGACGGCGCACGCTGGTGCTGGGCGGCCTGTTCGCGTTCTTCCTGGAGAACGCGCACTTCCCCGAGCTGCAGCAGGAATACGGCGTGCTGGAGCTGGCGTCCTGGGACCGCGGGCAGCCGTACGCCGAGCCGACGCTGCTCGAGTTCGCGGCCAACCAGATGGGCAGGGCCGTCGACCGCGCCATGGTGCTCAAGTTCTCGCTGCCGATCCCGGACATCGTCTACGCGATGTACGCGGGGGTGCTGGGCGTCGCGATCCTGGTCTTCGCCCGTGTCATGGTCGGCCGCCGCTACACCGCCACCGCGATCGCCGGGGTGTACGTCGCCTACCGGTGCCTGATCTGGCCGCTGCTCGTCGGTGGCGGGTTCCCGCCCTCGACCGTCCCGTTCTTCTTCCTGCTCGCCGGGATCGGCGTCGACCTGGCCTTCCTGGTGCCGATCAAGCACATCCGGCCGCTCGTGGGCGCGGCGCTCGCCACCGCCGGTGTGTACGGCGGGCTGTTGGTGCAGGACCGGGTGCTCGAAGCCCCGCCGTACGCGGCGGAGGCCTGGCCGATCGGGCTCGTCGCGCTGGCCGTCGTGTGGTACGCGCTGGAGTGGTTCGCCGGCCGCAGGGGGCTGACGGCCGCCGCCGCGGAGGACCGGACCGCCGCGGAGGACCGGATCGCCGCGGAGAGCCGGACCGCCGGGGATGCTCGCCCCGGGGAGCCGGAGATCACGGCCGAGCCGGGCGCGCCGCGCCCCGCAGGGCCGGAAGCGACGTCTGAGACGACCTCCGCGTCCGCTGCGGTGTCCGAGCAGTCGGACGAGGTGACGCCCGCGTCCGCCGCCGTGTCCAAGCCGACGTCCTGATCATCCCCACCACGCGCTCACCCGCCTCTCCGAGAGCCGCTCCCTTGCCGGGGGGCGGCTCTCGGCGTCTCTGAGGGGGCCCGGCACGGCAATACGGCCAGCGAGCCGGGTGGTGCTGCCCGGCTGGCGGGACGGCAGGGCGGGCAGCCGGCCGGCGCTGGGGGCATGGCGGTGTGGCCCGGTCGGCGGGACGGGCAGGGTGGTGCGGCCTGGGTGCGGCGGTGCGGGACGGGCTGGTGCGGCCCGGCCGATGAGACGGGGCGGGCCGCCGACGGAGCGCGTGGGATCTTGGTGGGTCAGGTGACCGGCCGGGCGCGTGGGTCGTGGTGGGTCAGGCGACCGGGGTCTTGGTCAGCGTCACCGCGACGCCGTACGCGAGGCCCATCACGGTGAGTTCCAGGGCCGCCCAGGCCGCGAACGCGGTCGGGGCCTGACGCGTGATCGCGGGCAGCAGCCGCCAGCGGATGTTGCCCCCCAGCAGCGCGATCAGTGCGGTGAACACCGCCTTGGCGATCACGAGCCGGCCGTACCCTGTGGTGAACAGCGACGCGGGGAAACTCTCGCCGGGCGTGAGCAGAAGCTCCACCAGGCCGTTGAAGAGCCCGGACAGCCCCACGACGACCAGTGCGTACGTCGCCAGCCGGGAGAACCGGGGCAGCGTGCGGGCGAGCAGGTCGCGATGGCGCGGCAGCAGGACGGCGAGCGCGACCAGGCCGCCCACCCAGGCGCAGGCCCCGATGACGTGCAGCTCCATCGAGACCATGCTGAGGTCGTGCCAGTACCAGTTCGAGGCGTGGCCGGTGACCGGGAGCGGCAGCAGCCCGAATCCGGCGACGAGCACCCGCAGCTCGGCGGGCACCTTCTCGCCGAACCGCACCGCGAGCATCCCCACGGCGGCGCTGGCCAGGGCGCACGACGCGCTCACGATCATGCCCTGACCCGCGCCGATGCCGTCTACGTACGCCGCCACGTCGGGAAACGCGCCGGGAGTGACTTCGGCGGCGCTGAGGACGGCCGACACCAGCGCGGCGGCACACCAGACCAGGGAGAACATCACGGCCCAGTGCCGGGCCCTGGCCGCGATCGGCTCGGTCCGGTCCGGGTCGTCGAAGCCGAGGAGCTTGGGGAGCAGGCTGAGCCCGATGGTCGCGGTGGCGGCCAGGTCGAGCACGAGCCGCACGACCGGCAGGCCATACTCCACGATCGTGCCGGGCATGGGCAGCCCCGGCACGTTTCCGGGCAGCGTGAGCCAGGTCGCGATCACGACCGCGAGCAGGGCTCCGGCGGTCAGCCCCGCCGCGGGGATCCGGGCGCGGGCATGCTCGGTGCCGGTGCCGGTGCCGGTGCCGGTGCCGGACCGGCCCGCCGAGACGTGGGGTTCCGAGGTCGTGGTCATGCGGCGCCGCCCGAGGCCGGGGAGCTTCCGGCGCCGGTCCCGGCGGCGGTGGAGCGCCCGGTGGCCGGGCCGTCCGCGCCGGAGTCCGCCGCCGACGTGCCGGCCGCCCCTGCCGCTGACCCGGGCGCGCCCGACGCCTCAGTGCCCGACGCCTCAGTGCCCGGCGCCTCAGTGCCCGGCGCCTCAGTGCCCGGCGCCTCAGTGCGCGACGGCTCTTCGCCTGACGGCTCGGCGCTCGACGGCTCTGTGCCGGAAGGGGCTGTGCCCGACGGGGCTGTGCTGGACGGTGCTGTGTTCGACGAGTCCGGGATGCCCGCAGAGGCCGCTCGCGGCGTCCCGGCGGCCGGGGGAGCCGGGATCGTCCCGTCGCGCAGGCGACGGTCGTGCCGTACGAGCACGCGCGTGCACAGCGCCAGCAGGGCCGCGGTGATGGCCAGCAGCCCCCACACCCAGCTTCCGCTGCTCTGGCCGACCGTCCCCGTGCCGGTCGTCCCTGCGCCGGAGTTCGCCGTGCCGGTCGCGGAAGCGGCCGTCGGCGCGGTGACCGCGCCGGGGGCCGCGCCCCCGCCGGTCACGGTGAACTTCACGGCGCCGGTGACCGGGTGACCGTCGTTCGACACGATCCGGTAGCCGATCGCGTAGTCCCCCGACGGTGTGCCCGTGCGTACGCCGATGGAGACGTTCCTGCCGTCGACCGTGATCTCGCCCTGCTCGTAGTGCGCGCCGTCCGGCCCGGTGACGGCCATCCGCGCGAAGTCGCGGCGTACGGCCTGGTCGAAGGTGAGCGTCACGGTGGAGGGCATGGTGCCGAGGACCGCGCCGTCCTTGGGATCGCTGCCGACGAGCACGTCGTGGGCCTGCGCGGGCGTCGCGATCAGCAGCACCGAGAGCAGGGCCAGCAGCGGCATGGCCAGCACCCGCAGGCGGCGGCGTGGTGCGGCGAGCGCGCCAGTGGGGCCGTGCGGTGCGGCGAGCACCCGTAGACGACGGCGACCGCCGTGCGTAGGTGGGGTGTCCTTGTCCATCCGGGCGACCTGGTCCACCTGCCTTGCCTTCCTTTTTGCCGGGCGCCGACCCAGCCATGGTCCCACTGATCGGGGCCCGCCCATGCCGCGAGGCCACCCGGCGACGGCTGCGGACCGTGCCGGGATGACCGTTTCGAGTGATCTTTCGGGTGGCGTACGCATTTCCCTGATTGAGTGGACGACGGCCGCATCGGCATTCGGCGCCGTGCCGACGTCCTGGCCACCGCCGCTGAGGAGGAGCTGATGACCCCCGACCGGACCGTGGGCGGATCCGGGCGCGACGAGGCGCCAGTGCGGCGCTCGCCGTGGCTGACGATCATCGTCATCTACCTCACCGGCGTGGTGGCGGCGATGAGCTACGGCAAGTTCTCCGCGGTCGGGCCGTCGATGGCCGATGAGCTCGGGCTGTCGCTGTCGCAACTGGGCTGGGCGATCTCGGCGGTGGTCGGGGTGGGCGCCGTCGCCGGGCTGCCGGCCGGCTATCTGGTCCGCCGGTTCGGCGCGGGCAGGTCGCTGATCGCCGCGCTGGCGCTGATGGTGGCGGCGAGCGCGCTGAGCACGGCCGCGGGGAGCTTCGGGTGGTTGCTGGCCGCCCGCGTCGCCGAAGGGGTCGGCTATCTCGTGGTCACCGTCGCCTGCCCGGCGCTGGTCCTCCACCTCGCCGAGGAACGGGACAGGGGATTGGCGCTGTCGATCTGGGCGACGTTCGTCCCGGTGGGCATCGGTGTGAGCACCCTCGTGGGCGGCGTCGCCGGCGAGGCGCTCGGCTGGCGCGGCTGGGTGCTGCTGATCGCGGGGCTGACGGTGCTGATGACGGTGGCCGTCCGGACGCGGCTGCCGCGGACGTCCGCGTCCGAGGCGGCCGCCGGGCCCGTGCCCGGTGCGCGGGCGCTGGCGTGGCCCGCCCTGCTCACCGCGTCTTTCTGCCTGATGGTGCTGGTGACGATGCCGGTGGTCGTGCTGCTGCCCACGCTCCTGATCGACGAGCACGCGAGCTCGGCGGGAGCCGCGGGCGCGCTGACCTCGGCGATCTCGTTCGTCGGCGTCCTCGGCGGGCTGTCGGTGGGAGTCCTGCTCCGGCGGGGCGTGCCGCTCGCCGTGCTCGCCCTGTCAGGGCTGCTGGTCGTGCCGGCCGCCTGGCTCGCCTACGGCGCGGACGCGCCGCTGGCCGCCGCGGCGACCGGCGCGGGGATCGTCTCCCTGGAGAACGGGCTGCTGGGCGCCTTCGCCTTCGCCGCGCTTCCCCTCGTGCTCGAACGCCTCGACCACGCCGACGTGGGCACCGGGATGGTGGCCCAGATGGGCAGCGTGGGCGCGCTCGTCGGGCCTCCGCTGTTCGGCCTCGTCGCCGGGGCCTCCGGGTTCGGCGCGGTCGTGCCGGTCGTCGCCGCCGGCATGCTGGCCTCGGTCGGCGGGATGCTGCTGGTGACCAGGCACGTCGCCCGTCGTGGCCGGGGTCTCGCCACGAAGGGATGCACGAAGGGATGAGCGCGTCGCGGGCGCGCGCGACGCCCGGCGGTCTCCCGATTCGTGATCGGACGAGACCGCCGGGGCGCCGGCTCCGGGCCGCGCCGGTGTCACCGGTCCGGTACGGCCCGGAGGCTGTGCCGTACGCCCGGGCGAGTCGCCTCGGGACGTCCGTACGTGGGTCAGAGCCTGGTCCGGAGGGCGGGGACGCCGGGCGGCTCCCAGCCCGCCAGGGCGGTGTGCGGCTGCCTGCGCCGGCAGGCCACGCCGCCGTAGGTCACCCGGTCACCCGACGATGATCTCGACCAGCGCACAGCGATGCCTCCGCCGATCCTGCCTCCTGGGCTCTGATCGGAACGTAAGCCGCCGGACCAGCCGCGTCAACGCTCTCTATAAAGAAACTTTCCTTTTAATCGACCCTTAAGGCGGGCTTGATCAAGACAGCAGCCAGCCGTACAGCCAGGCGAGGAGCGCGAGGCCGGTCAAGGCGGGGACGATCCGGGCGGCGGCGGCGTTCAGCCGGAACGCCTCGATGATCGACAGCGCTGTGGAGACCAGGGCCAGCAGGCCATACCAGGCCAGGGCGTGCGGCACCCCGATCGCGAACGACGTCCAGTCGCGGACCCCCGACAGGCTCAGCGCCGACAGCCCACCCAGCGCGACCCCCGCCAGGCCCGCGAGCGCGCTCAGCCCGCCACCGCGCCTGCGCAGCAGGGAGACCAGGCCCGCGACGAGCTGGACGGCCGACACGAGCAGGAACGCCGCGGGGACCGCCAGCGGGATCGGCGACCGCGACAGCCGGTAGGCCGACGACGTGAGGAGCAGGTCGCCCGGACGCACGACGGGGTACGGCGCCGCGCCGGGGTCGCACACGGGCCGCGTCGCGGCCGGGTCGTCGAGGAACGCGGCGATGGTCTGGCGGCCGCAGGCACTCGACAGGAAGACGGCGTGCCCGGCCCCGGCGAACTCGGCGAACCGCGCGCCCGGCACCGCCGACACCGCCTTCTGCGCGGCCTCCGGCGGGGTGGTGGGGTCATACTGGCCGCCCAGGACCAGGACCGGCGGCGTCGCCCCCTCCGACGTGGCGCCTTCCGGCGACGCGCCCTCGGACGGCGTGTCCTCCGGTGCTGCCCCGTCCGATGACGTGTCTTCCGGCGTCGTCTCCTCTGATGATGCTGCCGGTGTCGCTCCGTCCGACGAGGCGGAGTTCGACGAGGCCGGGTTCGACGAGGCCGGGGTGGTGACCGACGTGTGCGAGGTCAGCAGGTCGGGTTCGGTCCGTGCGGCGGGCAGGCCCCAGGCGTCGCAGACCGCCTCGTCGACGACCCCTGTGAACAGCCGGGGGCTCCGCGCGTTCCGGAAGGTGTTGTACGGCGTCTCGTCCTGGCACTGGACGGCGTAGTAGAGGCCCCACTCGTACGAGGTCAGCGCGTCGCCGGCCGCGTCCACCAGAGGCTGCAGCAGCTCGGTGCGCCCGGAGGCGAGCCCGTCCACCAGGGCGGGCACGATCGCGGCCACGTCGGCCTCGTGCAGCGACTCGCCGAGGATCGTCGCGACGTCGTCCCCGTTGAGCTGCACCGTCAGCCGCTCCCGGGTGAGCGGGTCGCGGGTCTCGTACGTCGCGGGGTGCGCGTTGAGCGCCTTCACCACGGCGTCGAACCGGGCGGCGACTCCCAGCTTGGTCATCGTCGCCGAGAGCGCGGCGGACGACTCGTCGTACCAGCGGGAGCCCGAGGGAAGCAGCGAGTCGAGCACGATCCCTCGGGTGCCTTGCGGGTCGCGCTCCGCCGCCAGCAGCATCGGGCGGGTGGAGTAGCTGACGCCGAACAGGTACCAGCCCGGGTAGCCGAGCGCGGCTCGCAGGTCCACGACGTCGGCCGCGATCTCGGAGGTGTTGTAGCCGCGCAGGTCGACGTGCTCGGCCTCCAGGCGCGACTGGCAGGCCATCGCCTGCCGGGCGAGCGGGGCGGTCTCCGCCGACGCGGGCCCGGGCGTGCTCAGGGTGCCCACGACCCCGCGGACGATCTCGGGGCAGCTCAGCCTGGGCTCGGAGTAGCGCCCGCCGCGTTGTTCGAGGACGACCACGTCACGGCCGGGGAACATCCGGGTGAGGAACCCGGTGAGCTGGAGCGAGGCCGATCCCGGCCCGCCGCTCATGTAGACGACGGGGTCGGCCGCCTGGCCCGCGGCCGGTGACGCCCGGTGCACCGCGTAGCCGACCTTGATGGTTCTGCTGTTGGGGACGTCACGCCGCTCGGGGGCGAGAAGATATCCGCAGGTCGTGCCAGACGGCACGGCCACCGGGCAGGGCTGCTCCTCGACCGGCGGCTCCTCCGCCGCTCCGGCCGTCCGCCTGCCGGGATCCGCGGCCGCCAGGGTGGTCAGCCGCTCACCGGGAACGACCGATGCCAGGGTGGTCGACGATGCGCCCGGAACAGCCGACGCCGACGCGTGCTCCGCGCCTCGCTGTGGCGTGGTCCACGCCGAGGCCCGCGCCGTCCCGACCTGCGCCGTCCCGACCTGCGCCGTCCCGATCTGCGCCGTCCCGACCTGTGCCGTTCCGGCTCGCGCCGTCGCGGCACCGTCGCGGACCGGCGCCGCGAGGGCCGCCGACCCGGAACCTCCCAGAAGCATGAGCGCCGCGGCGAATGCCGTGACGGCCGCTCCACGCGAACTCCGCAACCGTCAGCCCCGTCCCGCGAACCCGGCGATATCCGCAGAAACCTTAGCGTGTTCGTCGGTCATCCCGCCCCCATTCGTCCAAGCCCTCCCATTTTGGACGATCATGGGGGCGTCTCGGCCTCACCGGGGCCGTGCGGTGCTCTCCCGGACCACCAGGTCGGTGGACAGCTCGACGCGGCGGGCCTCGGTGTTCTCGCCCCGGCCCATGGCGAGGACCATCCGCGCCGCCAGCGCGGCCATCTCCTCCAGGGGCTGGCGTACGGTGGTCAGCGGCGGCCACGCGGACCGGGACAGCGGCAGGTCGTCGAAGCCGACCACGCTGAGGTCCTCGGGCACCCGCAGGCCCCGCTGCCGGGCCGCCTCGAACACGCCGAACGCCTGCATGTCGCTGCCGGCGAAGATGGCGGTCGGGGGGTTGTCCAGCGACAGCAGCGCGTGACCGGCGTCGTGGCCCGAGTTGACCAGGAAGTCGCCGTAGCGGATGAGCTCGGGGTCGATGGACACCCCGGCGGTCTCCAGCGCGGCGCGGTAGCCGTCGATCCTGGCCCGGCTGCACAACATGTCGGGCGGTCCGCCGATCATGCCGATCCGGGTGTGGCCGAGGTCGAGAAGGTGGCGCGTGGCCGCGAGGCCGCCGTGCCAGTTGGTCGCGCCGACCGACGCCACGCCGGGCGGCGGCTCGCCCTCGGGGTCGACGACGACGAAGGGGATCGATCGGGCGCTGAGCTGCCCCTGCTGGCGCACGGAGAGCCGGGAGCTGACGATGATCACACCGTCGGTGCGCCGCGCCGCGATGCGCTCCAGCCAGTCACGGCCGGGGCCCGCGTGTGTGTGCAGCACGGAGATCACGACGCTCGCGGCGGCCTCGTGCGCGGCCTGTTCGGCCCCGCGCACCAGCTCCATGGCCCACGGGCTCTCGATTTCGGCGAAGACCAGGTCCAGTAAACCGACCGGGCCATCGCCCTGCCCCGTCCTGCGCTGGTAGCCGTGCTTCTGCAGGAGGCGTTCCACCCGCTGACGGGTCTCGGGCGCCACTTCGGGACGGCCGTTGATCACCTTGGACACGGTCGGAACGGAGACTCCGGCCTCCTCCGCTATCTGGGCGATGGTCACCCGCCTCTTCACTGGCATGATGCTGATCGTAGCCGAAACTTTCGGGATACCTGAACCGGTTACCCCTGATAAGACGCCAGACCGCTCTGATCAAGCCGTGAGCGCCCTTGACGCTTAACCTCAGCTTTACTTATTCTCCGGACCACGAAACATTCGGATATTGACCGAAACTTTCAGCACGACTGCCGACGGCGGGTGGCGGGGGAGGAGACGGGGCGGACGCCCTCCGGCCGCGCCGCCCGAACTCGAGGATCCGCCGGTTTCGAGGATTGAGGAGAGCACGATGACGCTGCTGCGCGTGTCCGGATCCCGGCTGGTGGACGAGGCGGGCAACACGGTCAGGCTGCGGGGAACCGGCCTGGGCGGCTGGCTCAACATGGAGAACTTCATCACCGGATATCCGGCCGACGAGTCCTCGATGCGCGCGGCGGTGCGGGGGGTGCTCGGCGAGGACCGCTATGAGATGTTCTTCGACCGTTTCCTGACTTCGTTCTTCACTGAGGCGGATGCCGACCTTCTGCGGGAGGTCGGCGTCAACTGCGTGCGGATCCCGGTGAACTACCGCCACTTCGAGGCGGACGACCGGCCGATGGAGATCAACGAGCGCGGCTTCCGCCACCTCGACCGGGTCATCGGGATTCTCGGGGAGCGGGGCGTCTACAGCGTCATCGACCTGCACGCGCTGCCGGGGGCCCAGAACCAGCACTGGCATTCCGACAACCCCACCCACGTCGCCGCCTTCTGGCAGCACCGGCACTTCCAGGACCGGGCGGTCCACCTGTGGGAGGCGATGGCCGACCGCTACAAGGACAACCCGTGGGTGGCGGGCTACAACCCGATCAACGAGCCGGCCGACCCGAGCGGCCAGGTGGTCGGGCCCTTCTACGACCGGCTGGTCAAGGCGCTGCGCGCCGTCGACCCCGCCCACGTGCTGTTCCTCGACGGGAACACCTACTCGACCGACTTCTCGGTGTTCCGCGAGGTCTACGAGAACACCGTGTTCGTCTGCCACGACTACGCGCTGGCCGGCTTCGCCCACGGCGGGCCGTACCCCGGGTACACGCGCGGCGAGTGGTGCGACCGCGAGGAGCTGGAGCGCGCCTTCGCCCGCCGCACCGCCTTCCAGCGGGAGACCGGCACGCCGATCTGGGTCGGCGAGTTCGGGCCCGTCTACTCCGGCGACCCCCTGGTGGACGAGCAGCGCTACCAGATCCTGCGCGACCAGCTGGAGATCTACGACGCGCACGAGGCCGGGTGGTCCATCTGGACCTACAAGGACGTCGGACTGCAGGGCCTGGTCTGCGCGGGCGGGTCCTACATGGAGCGGTTCGGGCCGTTCATGGCGAAGAAGAAGCGGCTCGGCGCCGACCGGTGGGGCTCCACGATGGAGGAGACGGCGAGCGAGCTGGCGCCGCTGCACCGGTTGATCGACACGGAGTTCCCTTCCTGGGACCCCTACCCGTGGGGCGCCCGCTACCAGACCGACGACCTCGTCCGGCACATCCTGATCGCCCAGGCTCTGCTGCCCGAGTATGCCGAGCTGTTCCGCGGGCTGGACGACGACGAGCTGCTCGCGCTCGCCGACTCTTTCGCCCTGTCCAACTGCACCCGGCGTGAGCCCCTCATCCGGCTTCTCGCCGACAACCTGGCCGCGCGCTAGCGTGGAACGAGGAGACCTCCCGATGCGCAGCCTCCTTCACCGGGCGGCCGCGGTGGTCCTGTGCCTGTTCACGGGATTACCGGCGGTCGCGGCGAGTGCGACAGCCGCTCACGCCGCGGCCGTGCAGGTCGCGAAGTACGACTTCGAAGACGGCACCACCCAGGGATGGGGGCCCAGAGGCGACGGGGTCGAGGTCGGCGCGACCTCGGACGCCGCGCATTCGGGGTCTCGCTCCCTGCTCACCTCCGGCCGCACCGCAACCTGGCATGGGGCGTCCATCACCCCGCCCTTCGAGAAGGGCGTCACGTACCAGGTCACGGCGTACGCCCGGATGGTGAGCGGGGAGCCGCCGAGCACGATCGCCCTGACCATGCAGCGCACACCCGACGGTGGCGAGACCACCTACGAGCGGGTGGCCGCCGCGACCGTCACCGACGGCGGCTGGGCCGAGCTGTCGGGCACCTACGCCTTCAGCGCCGACTCGACCGGCCTGCAGCTCTACGCCGAGAGCTCCGAGGCCACCGCCACCTACTACATCGACGACATCGTCATCACCTCCGACACCGATCCCACGCGCTCGGGCCTGAGCACCGACTTCGAGACCGGCACGGCGCAGGGCTGGTCGCCGCGCGCCTCGGCGTCCCTGACGGCCACGACCGACGTCGCGCACGGCGGCGCCAACAGTCTCGCGGTGACGAACCGGGCGGACTTCTGGGACGGCCCGGCGATCAGCGTGCTCGGCAAGATGGCCAAGGGGTCGAAGTACACGCTGTCGGCCTGGGTGCGGCTCGGCCCTGACATGTCCTCGGGCAACCTCGGCCTGTCGATCGAGCGCCGGACGAACGGCACCCCCAGCTACGAGCGGGTGGCCGCGCCCAAGGCGATACCGGCGGGGCAGTGGGTGGAGCTCACCGGCACCTACACGCTCGCGTACGACGTGGACTTCCTCAGCGTCTACGTGGAGTCCGACGCCGGCACGTTCCCCTTCTACCTGGACGACTTCGCCCTGACGTACGTCGAGCCCAAGCCGATCCAGACGGACATCCCCTCGGCCAAGGACGAGGTGCCGTTCACGCTGGGCGCCGCGATCTCCCGCGCGCAGACGATCGGCGAACACAGCGACCTGCTGCTCAAGCACTTCAGCGGGGTCACCCCCGGCAACGCCCTCAAGTGGGACGCGACCGAGCCGAGCGAGGGCGAGTTCACCTTCGGCGAGGGCGACTACCTGGTGGACTACGCCGTCGAGCACGGCCTCACGTTCCGCGGCCACACGCTCGCCTGGCACAGCCAGACGCCCGACTGGGTGTTCAAGGACGGCGACCGCGACCTCACCGCCTCGCCGGCGGACAAGGCGCTGCTGCTGACACGGCTGACGAACCACGTGAGGACGCTGGTCGGCCGCTACAAGGGCAAGATCGCGGTCTGGGACGTGGTCAACGAGGTGGTGGACGAGAACCAGCCCGACGGCCTGCGCCGGTCGAAGTGGTTCCAGATCACCGGCCTCGACTTCATCCGCACGGCCTTCCGCGTCGCGCACGAGACCGACCCGGCCGCCAAGCTGTTCATCAACGACTACAACACCGAGTTCCCGCGCAAGCGGGAGGCGCTGTACGCCCTGGTGAAGAAGCTGAAGGCCGAGGGCGTGCCCATCGACGGCGTCGGCCACCAGCTTCACCTCAACATCGAGCAGCCGCCGGCCTCCGAGGTCGAGGCCACCATCGAGAAGTTCGCGACGCTCCACGTGGACCAGCAGATCACCGAGCTGGACGTGAGCGTCTACCCCGACTTCGTCTCCACGTACGACGAGGTGCCGGCCGAGGTGCTCGCCGAGCAGGGCTACCGCTACAAGGAGCTGTTCGACGTCTTCCGCAGGCACAAGAGCCAGATCAGCTCGGTCACGGTCTGGGGTCTGGCCGACGACGACACCTGGCTGTCGACCTTCCCGATCACCCGGCTGAACGCCCCGCTGCTGTTCGACGACGAACTCCAGGCCAAGCCGGCCTACTGGGGCGTCGTGGATCCGGCGAAGCTGCCGCCCCTGGTGCGCAGGCTGGAGGCCCCCGCGGCCAATCCGAAGGTGGACGGCAAGCGCGAGCTCGAATGGGACCTGCTGCCCGACGTTCCCATCGCCCGGGTCGGCGACGTGTCCGCCACGTTCCAGGCCCGCTCGTCGGCCACGAGCCTGTACGTCCTGGCCGAGGTGCGCGACCCGAGCGCCGACCGCGGAGACACGGTGACGTTCACCGTGGGCGGCAGGACGTACACCGTCCGGCGCGAGGACGGCCACCCGCACGGCCCCGACACGGCCGTGGAGAAGACGCCCGGCGGCTACCGGGTGGAGGCGCGGTTCCCGACGGGGCCCCCTGCGGTACCCGGCACCCACGTCACCCACGTCACCGACGTCACCGTGGCGGTCGCGGACGCCTCCGGCGGCTCGCAGACCTCCTGGACGGGCAAGGTCACGTCGACGCCCGCGGTGAAGCTGACCACCGCCCCCAACCGCCGGCCGGTGGTCGACGGAGTCGTCGACCCGGCCTGGGCGCCGGCGCCGGAGATCCGCACCGCCACCTGGATCCAGGGCACGTCGGGGGCGACCGCCCGGGCCCGGGCCCTGTGGAACGGCGACACGCTCTATCTGCTGGCGCAGGTCGCCGACCCCATGCTCAGCGAGGAGTCGGCCAACCCGTGGGAGCAGGACTCCGTCGAGTTCTTCGTGGACCCCGGCAACGACAAGACCAGGGGCTATGGCGACGACGACGGGCAGTACCGGATCGGCTTCTCGGGCAGGACGTCCGTCGGCGGCCCGCTCGACCCCGCCGCCATCGCGGGCAACCTGACGGCCGCCGCCAAGGTCGTCCCCGGCGGCTACGTGATCGAGGCCGCCGTGAAGCTGCCCACGGCCACGCTGCGGGACGGCACGCTGCTCGGCTTCGACGTCCAGGTCAACGACGCCACGGGCGCCGCCAGGACCGGCGCGGTCACCTGGAGCGACGCCACCGGGCAGGGATACCGGGACACGAGCCACTGGGGGGTGCTCCAACTGCGGCACTGAACCTTACAGAGCTCGCACACCTGAGCTCCGGCACGGGACGCAAGCCCGGAGCCCGGCAGACGGGGCCTGGCGCAGGGAGGCCCCGCACTGAAAGGCTCTGGCGCATCGTGCCGGTGCCGGACGGCCCGGTTCCCCGCTCGGGGAACCGGGCCCGTCACGTTCGAGGAAGGGACGAATGATCGACGAAGTCGGCGGGTGGGAGTACCGGAACCCCGTCATCCCCGGGTTCCACCCCGACCCATCGGTGTGCCGGGTGGGCGACGACTACTACCTCGTGACCTCCAGCTTCGAGTGGTTCCCCGGAGTGCCCGTCTTCCACAGCCGCGACCTGGTCAACTGGCGGCAGCTCGGGCACGTGCTCGACCGCCCGTCCCAGCTCGACCTGGACGGCGTGCGCCCCTCGGGGGGCGTCTACGCCGCCACCATCCGCCACCACGACGGCCTCTTCTACGTCGTCACCACCCTGGTGGACGGGCGGGGCAACTTTGTCGTCACCGCCGCCGACCCCGCGGGCCCCTGGAGCGAACCCCGATGGCTGCCGGGCACCCCTGGCATAGACCCCTCGCTGCTGTTCGACGACGACGGCCGGCTCTGGTTCACCGCCACCAGGGAGAAGAAGGCGGCCCGCTACCCCGGCGAGACCGAGGTCTACCTTCTGGAGCTCGACCCGGCCACGCTGGAGCCGCGCGGCGAGGAGCACGTCATCTGGGAGGCCGTCCAGCGGGGCGCCGTGTGGTGCGAGGGACCACACCTGTACAAGATCGGCGGCAGGTACTACCTGCTGACCTCCGAGGGCGGCACGTCGTACGACCACGCGGTCGTGGTGGCCAGGGCCGACCACGTCACCGGGCCGTACGTGCCGAATCCGCGCAACCCGATCCTCACCCACCGGCATCTCGGCCTCGGGCATCCCATCGCGTGCACGGGCCACGCCGACCTGGTGGAGACCCAGAACGGCGAGTGGTGGATGGTGCTGCTGGCCACGCGCCCGTACGGCACGCCGGGCGACCTCGGCCCCGGCAACCTGAGGGGCGACAACCTGGGCAGGGAGACGTTCCTCACCCGGGTCCACTGGGAGGACGGCTGGCCGGTCGCCGCGCAGGTCGAGCCCGTGGCCGTCGCACCGGCGCTGCCCGAGCACCGCTGGCCCGCCGTCCCCGCCTGCGACCACTTCGACGCCGACCGGCTCTCGCCCGTCTGGAACCACCTGCGCACGCCGCGCACGCCCTACTGGAGCCTCGGCGACAGCCGCCTGCGGCTGCGGCTGCGGCCCGAGACATTGGCCCAGCGGGCCAATCCGAGCCTGGTCGTCCGCAGGCAGCAGCACATGGACTTCGCCGTCCACGCCGCGCTCGACTTCCTGCCCGGGGCCGGGGAGTGCGCCGGTCTCGCGCTGGTGCAGAACGACGACCACCACGTGCTGCTCGTGCGCACCGCGCGCGGCCTGGAGCTCGTCCGCAGGAAGGCGGGCGGCGACGACCTGCTCGCCTCCGTACGGGTGCCCGGCCACCGTAGGCTGTATCTCGGCGTGGAGGCGCGCGGGCAGGCCTACCAGGCCAGGTACGCCGTGGCGGCGGGGGAGTGGATCGACCTCGGCGACCCGGTGGACGGCAGGATCCTCAGCAGCGCCGTGGCCGGCGGCTTCACCGGCGCCTACGTCGGCATGTACGCCAGCTCCAACGGCCGTCCCAGCTCCAACGTCGCCGCGTTCGACTGGTTCGAGTATCTGCCGCTCGGCCCGTGAACCGGCCGTACACGGCCGCGGAGACCCGGCCACGACGCGGCGCCTGACGCGGCCGTGTTCCGGCCGCGCTTCAGCGCATGACGCGGCGGAAGGCGGAGCCGGCCGCCCGCACCGCCAGGGCGGGCGAGAGCCGTACGGCCCGCCACGTGGCGCGGGCGGACGCGGGCGCGACGATGAGCGCCTGGTTCCTGGCCACGCCGCGCAGCACGTCGTCGGCGAGCGACTCCACGGGATACAGGCGCCCCTGGGCCCGTACGGCCACCGTGCGGGCGCGCAGCCCGATCTCGGTCTGCGGCAGCCCGGGGTTGGCGTTGTCCAGCAGTGGAGTGTCGGTGAAACCGGGGCAGACCACGCTGACCCGCACGCCGTGCGCCGCCGCCTCGGCCCGCAGCGCGAGCGACAGCCCGACGACGGCGTGCTTGGTGGCCGTGTAGGGCAGCATCATGGGCGCGGGGGTCAGCCCGGCCAGCGACGCGGTGTTGACGATGTGCCCGTAGCCCTGCTCGACCATGAGGGGGTACGCCGCGTGCACGCCGTGGACCACCCCGCGCAGATTCACGTCGATCGTCCGGTTCCAGTGGTCGAGCGTGAACTCCTCGGCACGGCCGCCCACCGCAATGCCGGCGTTGTTGAACAGGAAGTCGAGCCGCCCGTGCTCGGCGGCCACCCCGGTGACGAGGTCCCGCACGGCCTGCGCGTCGGAGACGTCGCACACGACTCCCGCGCAGCCGAGCTCCCCGGCGGCGTCCTCGGCTCCCCGGACGTCGGCGATCGTGACGTTGACGCCGCGCCGTACGAGCCCGGCGGCGACGGCCCGCCCGATCCCCGACGCTCCGCCCGTGACGACGGCGGTCTTCCTCACGCGCTTCCCCTCGCTTGAGCCTTCGGCTCATCCCGGATGCCCATCGACCGCCACGAACGGCGGCTGATCGGTTCATCATGCCCAGATCGCGGCAAAGCTCTCATGCCGCCGAATCGCAGGTATGCGCGGCCGTCTCCGGCCGCCGAAGCAGACCTCGCGCCCGAATTTCACGCCCGAACCGCGCGCCCGAACCGCGCGCCCGAACCTCGCGTACGACCGAGCGGCCCGGGTGCGGATCTTCCTTGCGGAGCGGCAGATCCAATAAGTCGGGAAGGAGAAGCGCGGCGCGATCGGGATCTGCGCGCCGCCAAGATTTTTGCGCGGTAGAGTTCGGCGAGGTCACCCGTGTGTGGCCTTCATGAACGGCCCTCCCTCGCCTACTGTCGAAGCGAGGGGACGGCGAATTGGAGCCCGCGTGCCTGAATCCTGTGACGTCGTGATCATCGGTGGTGGCGTGATCGGCTGCGCGATCGCGCACAGGCTCGCCCAGCGCGGCACGAGCGTGGTCCTCGTGGACGCGGGGCAGCGTCTCGGGCTCGGGGCCTCGGACGGCGCGATGGGCGGCATCCTGACCCAGACGGAGCGCTCCTGCCTCGGCCCGCTCAGCAGCGTCATCAAGCGCAGCCGCGACGCCTACCCGCAGTGGCTGGAGGAGATCCACGCCGCCTCGGGCGTCGAGGTCCCGGTGCTGGACGGCGGTGACATCCAGGTCGCGCTGGACGATGCCGAGATGGAGCGCCTGGAGACCAAGGTGCTGCCGCAGTGGAAGAACTCGCCGTTCGCCGTCGAGCGGCTGACGGCCACCGACGCCAGGAGCCTCGAACCACTGCTGAGCGAGCGCGTCGTCGGCGGATTCCTGCTGCCCGAGGAGCTCGCGCTCGACCCGAGGGTGCTCATGGCCGCCCTGGCGACGGCCGTTCTGTCGGGGAGCACGCCGATCCGGGTGCTCAGCGCGGTGCGCGCCACCGGCCTGCGGACCGGCCCCCGCGGTGTCGAGGTGGAGCTCCACGACGGCCGCCGGGTGTCGGCGGAGCAGGCCGTCGTCGCGGCCGGTCACCTGAGCGGGGTCTTCCTGCCGCGCCACCGCGACCACCTGTTCCCCATCAAGGGCGTGGCCTTCGACGTCCGGCCGTCCGGCGCCGTCACCTACCCGCTGCGCCACCACATCTTCGCTGAGATCACGGAGGACGGCCGGGAGTACTTTCCCTACCTCGTCCCCCGTCACGACGGCAGGGTGGCCGTCGGCGTCACCTACGAGGAGAACGTGGGGGACGTGACGGTGACCGCCGCGGCGATCGAGGAGATCCGGCGGGGCGTCGCCGCTCTGATGCCCAAGGCGGCCACCTGGCCCGTCGGCCGGCGCTGGGCCGGACTGCGGCCGGGCAGCGCCGACCACATGCCCATCATCGGCCACGTGGACGACCACGGCCGGGTCGTGGCGGCGACCGGTCACAGCGGCCTCGGCGTGACGCTCGCCCCCGTCACGGCGGAACTGGTGGCGGCCCTGGTCGGCGGCACCGCCGGCGACCGCGAGAAGGAACTGCTCGCCGTCGTCCGTCCCGACCGCCCCTTCTCGCCCGCGCCGGCTCCGTCCGCGTAAGCGTCGCCCACGCCACTGGTGCCGCCCGCGCGGGCTCCGTCCGCGTAAGCGTCGCCGACGCCACCGGCCCCGCTACGCCGGTCTCGCCCGCCCCCGCGTCGGGTACGTGCCGGCTACGCCGCCGGTGTCGCGGCCTCCCAGAGCTCGGCGAACCGTTCGGCCCGCTCGCGCACCCGCTCCTGGTCCTGTGCGAGAACCGTGCTGTGGATCACCGGGGCGATGCCGTCGCCGACCTGCGGGGCGGGGTTGGACTCGTAGTAGACGACCCCGTCGAACAGGATGAAGTCGGACAGCGAGCCGCGCAGCAGAGGCGGCGCGTCGGAGAGCAGCAGCGTGCGCACCTCGATCCCGACCGTGGTCTGCCACTTCCACACGCGGCGGAACGCCTCGGAGTCGAGCCGCTCGGAACGATCCACCACGAACACGCGGCGCACCCGCGCCCCCCGCTGGACGAGGTCGCGCTGGAGCTTGACGTAGCGCTGCCCGAGGTCGGTGTGCCAGAAGCCGCCCTCGAACTCGGTGTCGCGGGCGTCCACGCTGGTCAGGCTGATGGCGTCGAGACTGACCCGGGCGTTGCGCGCGAGCGCGAGCAGCCAGTCGCGGTCCTCGCCCTCGTACAGCGCGTATCTGCCGTCGGACAGCTCGCCGAGGAACTTCGCCATCCGGGTGACCTCGTGGTGCACCAGGCTCTTGACGAGGTCGGGCATGTCGTCACGGATCTTGGCGGCGTTCTGCACCAGCTCGGCCACACCCCTGGTCTCCAGCGCGGACATCTCCACGACGCCGAACAGCTTGCTCGCCTCGTTGATCTTGGAGAAGCTGTCGGCCACCAGGTTGTGGGTCTTCGTGTGCTGCCTGCGCTGCTCCTGCAGCACGGTTTCGAGCTGGTCGTCCACGTCCGCGAGGAACTGCACGACGAAGACGACGCCGCTGATGAACGTCGCGAGCAGCAGACTCCACAGGTCCTCGTTCGGCCCCTGGATGAGCGCGTTGCTCATCAGATAGCTCACGCCGCCCACGAGCACCGTCACGAGGACCTTGCGCACAACCCTCGGGACGAGCGACGGGGAGGGTTCGGGTGTTGCTCCGGTCACGGTGACCTCCGTCCGGCTTCGGCGGTCGCACTCAGCAGGGCAAGGGTGTTCATCGCGACCTGGTCGCGGACCCGGTCGACCAGGGAACGCCACTGCCGGGTGAACCCCGGCCGCCGCTCCAGGCTCTCCCAGAACGGCGTCAGCCACTCCTCGACCCGGGCGGCGGGCATCCACAGGTGCATGAGGTGGTCGATGGCCGGCGCCAGGCGGGCCACGGCCTGGGCTCCCGGAGTGCCGCCGATCCGCGCCCGCTCGACGATGACCAGCAGCGACGTCAGCAGCCAGTCGTGCGTCGCCAGGTCTTCGCACAGGTCGACCACGGCGGGGGTGAACGGGCCGGGATGCGTCAGGCGCAGCGTCCGCTCCTGCTCTGCGTGCAGGGTGAAGCGGATCGACGGCTCGCCGGTCTCGGCCACCCACCGCAGGCTCGTACGCGGGATCTTGAAGGGGGCCCGCCGGTCCAGCAGCGGGGACTGCTGCACGAGGTCGAGGAAGCGGCCGCTGACGGCGCCCAGGTCGAGGCAGGCGCCATCGGGGCGGCCGGGCATGGTGTCGCCGGTGAACCCTTCGACGAGGTCGGCCGCCTTCACCTTCCCCAGAACCTCCACGACCCCCGGCCGGGCCAGGTAGTGCGACCAGGGGAGCCTGCGGTCGGCCTCCGAGCGCACCACCCGGACGTACGACGACCCCTGGGCCACCCGGCCCCCGGTCACCGCGCAGCGGGACACCACCGTGCCGACGGCCCTGACCCGGGAACGCGACGCGGTGGGCAGGGCGCAGTCCACCCCGGTCAGCCGCTCGGGCGACAGCGCGTGGACGATGGGACGGCGGGAGACGCGCACGGTCTCCCCGGCCATGAGCCCGAGCACCTGACGGCACGTCGACTCGGAGATCTCACCGGAGTTCTGCAGCAGCCCGGTGTGGACCTCCCCCATCACCAGCATCGGGCCGTCCTCACAATCGCAACCCCTCAGACGAAGACGTAGGAAATGCGGTCGACGAGCTCCTCTTCGAGCCGGATTCCCTCGCCCTCGCTCCGGGTTGCGACCTGCCGCAGGACCTCGTCGTCCACGGCGAACTGGCTCAGGATCGTGCGTACGGCCAGCTCGACGGGCAGGAACCGGGGGGAGAGGACGGACAGTGTGGTGTACGCGCTGAACGGCGCGGCCTGGGGGTTGAGCCGGACGACCGCGGGCAGTTCGTCCCAGTCGCGGGGCCAGTCGCCGTCGAGGGCGACCGGCGGGAGGGGCACGCGGCCGTCGCTGCGCAGCAGCCCAAGCCGCAGGAGCTGCCAGACGGCCGCGAGAAAGGGGCAGGACCAGGTGCGCCGCGGCCCCTTCTCGTCCCACAGCTCGACGTCCACGAAGATCGAGTGGCCGCGTTTGGCGTTCTGCGCGGGCGGCTCCCACGGCCGGACCTTCCCCATCGCCTGCATCGGCGCGGTGCGGGGCGAGCGCGAGCCGTTGCACAGCCAGCCCGTCTCCTTGACCGGAGGGCGCGATCCGTCGGTCTCCGGCGGCGGGTCGTCCACGAGCCGGTCCTCCACCAGCCGGGCCAGCTCGACGCCGCCGGACTGGGCGCAGGCCGACTCGCGGGCCAGGTAGTCGATGGTCAGGTCGTGCTCGGCCGCCGCCTCCAGGACCATCGGGACCAGCTCGGCCGGGGTGCTGAAGCGGCTGAAGTAGTCGTCCACGAGAAAGCAGGTGCTCACGCGGGCCCGGCCCCCCGGCACCCGCTCCTGCCACATGGAGCGGACCGTGGCGAGCCACGGCGCGACCCTGCGGAACTGCTCGCGTAGCCGGTCGGGGCCCGCCTCGTAGTCCTCCATGTAGAGGTGCCCGAGCTCGACGGACACGTGGGAGAGAGGTACGGAGGCGATCCTGCGCTCCGCCGCCACCTCGCCGAACGTCGCGTGCACCGGCGTCACAAGCCCTCCCACGCGCTGTCGTCGACGATCTTCTTGGCCAGCTCCTCGAACGCGGTGGCGGTCTCCGCGTTCGCGATCTTGCTGGCCAGCACGTCCTCGTCGGTGATCAGTTGCTCGCGCCACTGGAGGACCGGGTCGAGCGGGATCTTGCCGAGCATGGCCGTACGGCCGACGCCGTGGCGGCCGGCCAGCTCGCGCAGCTCGCTGTCGCACGCGCTCAGCCAGGCCCGCTGCTCGTCGCGCAGCCCGACGAGCTCCGCCGCGTCCGGTTCGAGCACGGCCGTGCGCACGAAGCGGATGCGGTCGCGCAGGTCGTCGGCGTCGTGGCCGAACCGGGTGCCGACGTCGAGCAGCCCGTCGGCGCCGGTGACGAGCCCGTCGGCCGCGATGATGTGCTGGCGCGTCCAGCGGTGGAAGACCAGCCACCGGAACGGGATCGCGGGCATCCGCACGGTCGCCGCGAGAACCAGCTCCGCGGTGAACGACCGGCCCGCGCTGACGTCGATCATGCAGAGGTCGAACTCCTCGTCCAGCCGCCCGAGAAGCTGGACGCAGCGGCCGACGACCTCGTCGGTGAGGGCCGACAGCTCGCCGCCGCCCTCGCTGCCCGGCAGCAGCACGAGCCGCCCCGCGCCGGGCGGGCGGGTGCGCAGCCCCTCACGGTCGGACTCGGCCCACACGTCCACCCGCCGCGGCTGCGGGCACTCGCCCCGCAGGTAGTGGTGCAGGCCGTTCTCCCGGGTGCCGCGGGCCACCGCGCTGACGCTGAAGATGGCCCCCGCGGTCGGCGAGCCGAAGTCGAAGTCGAGATAGCAGACGTCGTTGCCCTGCAGGGCATGGCGATACACGATGTTGGTGCCGGTGACCGAGCGCCCGGTGCCGCCCTTGTCGGAGATCGCGAAGACGAGCATCTCAGATCGCCTCCGACGCGCTGTCGCGGGCGGCGGACAGCCGTTCGAGGCCGAGCAGCGCGTCGTTGATCAGCGCCTGGGCGGTGGCCGGCCGGTCGCTGACGATCGCCCTGGCCCGCTGCAGCGACGCCTGGATCGAGCGCAGCTTGGGCTGGATCGTCTGCCCGCCGGCCAGAGGCCGGGTGACCAGCTCCTGGTCGAGCAGGTGCTCGGCCTCACCGAGCATCTGGAGCGCCAGCTCGACGAGCTGGGGGCTGCGCAGCGGCGGCTCCCCGCTGGAGGACGCGGCGGCGACGAGGAACTCGACGACCCGCTCGCTGAAATACCAGGACGGCTCCTCGTCGCGCGCCTCGATGTCGGCGAAGACGTTGCCCGGCTGGTCCCACAGGCCGGCGGCCGGGCCGTCGGCGTGGCGGCGCAGCATGATGTGCCGCCAGATCTGGTCGGCGAGGGTGAGCAGCCGCTCGCGCATCCGCGTGTTCTGCGCGATGGAGGCGGCCCAGATGGTGCGTTTCAGCAGCGTGATGGCGAAGTCGGAGACGACCCAGAGCAGGTGGGGGCCGAGCGCGTCGCTGCCGTGCAGGTTGATCGGGACGCCGGGGGAGTGCATGAGCACGGGCGGGTCGCCCGCCACCGCCCTGCGGGTGATCCTCGCCCGGATCGCCAGCTCCTCCAGCACGCCGGCCACCCGGCCGAGGTCCACGTCGGCCGCCCGGTTGTTGACCAGGCTCTGCACGACCATGGCGGTGACGCCGAGGCTGTAGTAGTCGGACTCCTTCTCGTCGACCGTCCGCCAGGGGATGTCCTCCAGCGGCCAGGTGCCCCGCCCGAACGTCGCGATGGTGCGCCAGTAGGACTGGGTGAGGTCCCAGCGGCGCTGGATGGCCTGGGCGAGGGTGATCTGGTCGTCGTTGAGCAGGCTCAGGACGCGGGTGCGTTCGGAGAACAGGTCGGCGATGCCGACGAGGGCGTTGACGGTGAAGTACAGGAACGGCGTGTCGGCGGCGACGCCCTTCGGCTGCGGGCCGATGTCGAGCGGCGTGACGACGTCGGGCGCGTCCTTCACGATGCCCCACGTCCAGCCGCACTCGAACAGCAGGTTGTCGTTGTCCAGGTCCACCTGGCTGCCCGAGCCGATCGTCAGGTCGCGCAGGCCGGCCCGCACCGGCTCCAGCGCGCGGCGCAGATCGTCGAGCACGCGGCGCTCGGGCGCGCCGGTCTGGTTCACCGTGCGCAGCAGCGCGCGGCCCGCGGTGGAGCCGGGGTCGAACGCGTTGACCGTGAAGCTGCGCAGCAGGCCCGTCATCGCGGCCGACAGCCGCTTGCTGGCCAGCTCCTCCAGCTCGCGGATCTCACGGCGGATCGCCTCGCGCCGCACGCTCTGCCGGAAGACCTTGAGAAAGCCGAGCGTGCCGAGCGTGAGCGTGACCGACATCGAGAACGAGTCGACGACGTCGAGCTGGAGCTGCTCGGGAGTGACCTTCGCCTCGTCGTCCACCGGCCGGAAGTAGGTGCCGCCGGAGAACAGGGGCCGCCCGTCCTCGGCGGTGTAGGTGCGCAGATACTGGCCGATCACCCGCAGCAGCAGCTTGGGGATCTGCACCGAGTCGCCGAGGGCCACGAGCGCGGCCAGCACGTCGTCGGCCGTCTCGTCCGGAGTGTCCAGGCGGAAGCCCGGCAGTTCGGAGGCCGGATACATGAAGCACAGAAGCTGCTCGGCGTCGGAGATGGAGTTCGACCCGTCGCGGCCGCCCCACGTCCAGACACCGTCCCGGTAGGAGGCGCGCGCTGCCGCCTCCCAAAGCTCCAGAAGCTGCTGTCGCGGCTGGAGTTTCATCCGTGGCCCTCTCTGCGCTGCGCCGTGCGCGCCTTCTCCGTGCTGCCGTGGAGAAAAAGCACGCTCGTGTGGCCGGGCGGGACCGAGGCCGGGGTCCCCAGACCCTCCCTAGGGGTTTCCTTTTCCAATTCAGGTGGAGACGGAACCACCACAACCCTTATACCATTGGATTCCTGCTCCGTCGCCTGGACCATCCGTGGTATTTCGTGCACCGCCTGGTTGTCGTGGTTTCAGAGATACCACAGAGAAAAACAGACATATATGTCCTAAGTCTGAAAGATATTTGAAATGTCCCAAACTGCGGCTCCAAGGGATATAACGGACTATTGTCCCGCGCGGCCGCTGGCGGCGGCCGGAGCGGAGCTGAGGGGTGGGACGGTCCTCGTGACCGGCGCCGGCATCGACCCGGCGCTACTGGAGCCGCTCGCCAGGCAGGGGCTCACGGTGCGGCGGCGCGAGGCGCCGCTGACCGAGGACCTGCTCACGCGAGAGCTCCGGGGAGCGGTCGCCTACCTCCACGGAGGCGAGGAACGCGCGACCGCCCGGGTGCTGCGCGCGGCGCGCGAGACGCTGAAGGTCGTGGCCTTCCTCGGCGTCGGCTACGAGAACTTCGTCGACGTGGCGGCGGCCGACCGGCTGGGCATCGCCGTCACGAACACACGGGGCGCGGCCGTCGATGCGGTCGCGACGTTCACGGTCGCCCAGATCATCAACGCCGCCCTGGACATCCCCCGGCATCTGGGCGAGCGGGTCCCCGGTTGGCAGGGCTCCGACGAACTGCCCCACGAGCTCGCCGCCCGCAGCGTCGGCATCATCGGCATGGGCGCCAACGGCCGGCGGATCGCGGAGATCCTGCGGCGGGGCTTCGGCGTTCGCGTGTCCTACTACAGCCGCACCCGCAGGCCGGACGTCGAAAGCGACCTCGGCATCTCCTGCCTGCCCCTGCTCGACCTGGCCGCGGCCAGCGACATCCTCGTGGTCATGGTGCCGGAGACGGACGAGACCAGGTCGATGATCGACTCGTCGGTGATCGGCCGGATGCCGGAGGGCGCGATCCTCGTCAACACCGCACGCCCGGCCATCGTCAGTCCCGGCGCCCTTTACACCGGCCTGGAGAAGGGCCGCGTCAGCATGGCCGTCTTCGACGGCTTCTACGGCGCGGAATGCGCGGAGGCCGCAGAATTGCGGCGGGATTTTCCCGACCGTCTCCTGGTCACCGGACACATCGCCTCCCACACCGCCGAGACGATGCACCGCATGGTGCGCCAGGCCGTCAAGTCCATTGAGAATGTGCTGACCCGCGGATCGGACGAACACGAGGTGGGAACGCGTCCCCGTCCCCGTTTCTGAAAAATCGGCACGCGGACGGTAGGGCGGCGCGTGGAATGGGAACGCATTTCAGGAAACCACAAGGAAACTCCCTCCACTCTCTCCCCGGGAAGTGATACGTGGACGGCCATGACCCGATGCCCTCTGCGGCGACGATCACGACGCCCACGGGGGCGCGCGCCCTGGTCGAGGCGCTGAGGCTGCACGGCGTCGACACGATCTTCGGCATTCCGGGCACCCACAACCTGGCGATCTACGAGGAGCTCGACCGGTCGGGCGTGCGCTGCGTGACGCCCCGGCACGAGCAGGGCGCGGGATACGCCGCCGACGGATATGCCAGGGTGACCGGCAGGCCGGGCGTCGTCGTCACCACCACGGGACCCGGCGTGGTCAACGCGGCCACGGCCCTCGGGCAGGCCTACTCCGACTCCTCCCCGGTCCTGCTCGTCTCACCGGGCGTCCCCACCGGCCATCCCCGCGACGGCCGCGGCTACCTGCACGAGAGCAGGGACCAGACGCGGGCGATCGACGCGCTGTGCGCCTGGAGCCACCGCGTGACGACCGTGCGGGAGATTCCCGCCGCCGTCGCCCGCGCCTTCGGCCGCTTCACCGAGGGACGGCCCCGGCCGGTGCACATCGAGATCCCCTTCGACCTGCTCGACCTGACGAGCCCGGTCAAGATCGTCCCGCCGTACCGGATCACCCGCCGCGAGCCCGATCCCGCCGCTCTCGACGCGGCGGCCGGGCTGCTGCGCACGGCGCGCCGTCCGGGGTTCGTGCTCGGCGGCGGGGCCCAATGCCCGGGTGAACAGCGCTCGGGTGAGCGGCCCAAGGGCGAGGACGAGCCCCCTGCGGGGCGCCTGGCGATGCGCCTCGCCGAACGGCTGGGCGCGCGGGTCGTGACCACGGTCAACGGCAAGGGCACAGTGCCGGAGAGCCACCTGCTGGCGCTCGGCGCCACGCTGCACCTGGCGGCCGTCCGCCGGTGGCTCGCCGCGTGCGACGTCGTGCTGGCGGTCGGCACCGAGCTGGGCCCCGCCGACCTGTGGGACGACGCCTTCACCCTCTCCGGCCGCCTCGTACGCGTCGACATCGACCCGGGGCAGATGCACGGCGACCACGTGGCAGACGTGGCGATCGTCGCGGACGCGGAGCTCGCCCTGCGCGGGCTGGCCGAACGGCTCGACCGGCAGGGCGCCGTGCCGCGTCCCCGCCGGGAGCCGGAGCCCGGCCCCGGCCACGAGGCGGAGCTCGCGGAGCTCACCCGCAGGTGGTCGGGCCAGCTCGCGGCGCTGCGCCGGGCCCTGCCGCCGGAGAGCGTCGTGGTGGGCGACAACTCGATGTGCGTCTATCACGGCGCGCTCGTCGGCATGCCGATGGACCCGCCCGGGCGGTTCCTGTTCCCCACCGGGTTCGGCACGCTCGGCTTCGCGCTGCCCGCCGCCATCGGCGCCAAGCTCGGCCGGCCGCACCTCCCCGTGGTCGCGCTGGCCGGCGACGGGGCGTTCCAGTTCAGCCTCCAGGAGCTGGCGACGGCGGTGGAGCTGGAGCTGAGCCTGCCGGTCGTCGTCTTCGCCAACGGCGGCTTCGGGGAGATCCGCGAGGAGATGCGGGTGCGGGGCATGCGGCCGATCGCCGTCGACCTGCACGCGCCGGACTTCCCCGCGCTCGCCGTCGCGTACGGCGCGCGGGGTTGTGCCGTGAAGACGCCGGGGGAGCTGGAGGAGGCGGTCACCGAGGCCCTGCGCGTCCCGGTCCCCACGGTGATCGTGGTGCCCGAGGACGACTGACCCGTCACCGAGAGCCGGCGTCGCGAGCGGTCGTACCGCTGCTGCCCCAGATGCCGGCGAAGACGGCGGTGAGCGCGGCCAGGACCGCTCCCAGCCACATCACCCCGGAGATCGACAGACCGTCCACGACCCGGCCGCCGGCGAACGAGCCGAGCGCGACGGAGACGTTGAACGCGCCGACGAACAGCGCGGTGCCGAGCTCGCCGCCGCCCGTCCTCATGATCCATAGCTGCAGGGCGACGCCCACGCCGCCGTACCCGAGGCCCCACACGACCAGCATGACCAGAGGAAGGCCGGTCAGCGCGAGCGCGGCGGTGGCCACGGCGATCAGCACGGCCCGCGCGATCAGCACCGGCTTCGGGTTCCTGGCCGCTCGCGCGCCCCCGGCGAAGTTGCCGACCACCGCGGCGGCGCCGTAGACGAGCAGCGCGGTGCTGACGAGCCCGGGACCGGCGTGCGCGGCCTGCTCCAGGTAGGGCCGGACATAGGTGTAGGCGGCGAAGTGCCCGGTGATGATCAGCACGGTGGTGACCAGGACCACCTTGAGCGGTCCCGACCACGCGCCGCGGAAGCCGTCTCCACCCTCTTCTGCGGGCATCGGCGGCAGCACCGCGGCCAGCACCGCGAGCAGGATCAACGCCAGAGCGCCCAGGGCCGCGAACGCCGTGCGCCACCCCGCGTACGAGGCGACCAGCGCCGCCGCGGGGACGCCGAGCACCGACGCCACAGACACCCCGCTCAGGATGACAGAGGTGGCCCTGCCGACCGCCTCCTCGGGCACCAGGCGTGTGCCCAGACCGGCGGCGAAGGCCCAGAAGCCGCCGATGCTCACGCCGGTCAGCACCCGGGCGGCCAGCATGACGGGGAGGCTCGGAGCGAGCGCGCCCGCCAGATTGGCCGCCGCCAGCAGCGCCATCAGGCCGAGCAGCGGGACTCGCCGGTCGAGGCGGCGGGTGCTCAGGGCGATCACGGGGGCGGAGACGGCGGCGACCAGTCCGGGAAGGGAGACCATCAGCCCGGCGGTGCCGTCGGAGACCTTCAAGGAGGAGGCGATCGAGGTCAGCAGCCCGACGGGCAGCATCTCGCTGGTGACGATGGCGAAGGTGCCCATGGCGACGGTGGCGACGGCCGCCCAGCGCGCCCGGATCACGGGAGAGACGACGTTTACGGTCATGCTCCTCAGCCTTGTGATCGGCATTTCCCGGAACTATGACGAGGTTCGAAGGCTTGGTTTAGGTGAGCTAAGCGATCGAGGAGGAGCGAGATGGAGTTCAGGGAGCTGGAGTGCTTCATCGTGCTCAGCGAGGAGCTGCATTTCGCCCGTACCGCCGAGCGGCTGTACCTGTCTCCCGGCCGGGTGAGCCAGCTCATCGGGTCGCTGGAAGGCAGGATCGGCGGCCGGCTGTTCGACCGTACGAGCAGGCGGGTGTGCCTGACCCCCTTGGGTGAGCGCTTCCTCGCCGACCTGCGTCCCGCCTACGAGGGGCTCGCGGAGGCGGTGGCGCGTGCGACGGCCTCGGCCCGGGAGGTGGAGGGCGTGCTGCGGGTCGGGTTCCTGGCCACGCCCACGGAGATCGTCACCCAGAGCGTGGCCGCGTTCGAGCGGACGTATCCCGGCTGCGCGGTGGAGCTGATCGAGGTGCCTCTTTCCGACCCCTTCGGCAAGTTGCGTGAGGGGCGTGTGGACATCGCCTTCACACTGCTGCCACTGGAGGAACCGGACCTGGTGAGCGGGGCCGAGCTGAACCGCTGCCCGGTCGAGCTGGGGCTCTCGGTGCGGCATCCGCTGGCACGGCGCAAGAGCATCGACGCCGAGGAGCTGGCCTCACTCGCGCTGATCGGCCTGGACGAGCCCGCGCCGCGCCGCTGGCGGGAGCATGTGGCGCCCTCCTTCACCCCTTCCGGACGGCCGATTCCCAAGGCCGCGACGGTGGCCACCACGCAGGAGGGCCTGACCCAGGTGGCGTTGAACCGCGGCGGCATGCTGCTCTGCCGGCCGAGTGCGGAGCACCACCGGCGGCCGGACCTCGCGTTCGTGCCGGTCACCGGCCTGCCGCCCTCGACGCTCGGTCTGGCCTGGCTGCGCTCCCGGGAGACGGCGGCCATCCGCGCGTTCGACGACCTCGCGACGGGCCCGGCGCGGTGGCGTGGAACAGTGGCCGCCTAAGAACCTGTGGCCGCCTGAGGAAGCGTGGCCGCCTGAGGGACGCTGGCGCCTGACGGACGGTGGGCGGCTGATCCCTCAGTGGCCGGGGGCGAGTGGGATGCGCGCCACGAAGCGGGCACCTTGGTCGCTGTCCTCGATCGTGAGCGTCCCCTTGTGCGCCTGGGCGATCTGACGGGCGATGGACAGCCCGAGACCGGTGCCTCCGGCGTCCTTCGTACGGGCGGCGTCGAGCCGGGTGAAGCGCTGGAAGACCAGCTCCCGCTGGTCGGGCGGGATGCCCGCGCCGTCGTCGAGCACCTCCAGCACGCCCTTGCCGTCCTCCCGCCGCACGGTCACGGTGATCCGGGACACCGCGTGCCGCTCGGCGTTGTCGAGCAGGTTGTTGAGCAGGCGCGCCAGGGCCAGCCGGTCGCCGACGACGACCACGCGGGGCTCCAGGTGCCGCACCACCTCCACCTTGCGCGACCTGCGGTCGAGCTCGCGGGCGACGAGCGTGCCGAGGTCGACGGGCTCGCAGGGGGGTGGCGCGGCCGAGTCGAGCTGGGCGAGCTGGAGCAGGTCGGTCACGAGCGCCTGCAGGCGGTCGCAACTGGCCAGCAGGGCGTGCCCGGTGGCCGGCCAGTCCGCCTCCTCGCTGTGCAGCAACGCCTCCTCGATCTCCGTACGCATCGCGGTCAGCGGGCTGCGCAGGTCGTGAGAGGCGTCGGAGGCGAAGCGCCGCTGCCGCTCGACGGCCGCCTCCGCTCGGTCGAGGGTCTGGTTGGCGGTCTCGGCGAGCCGCCGGATCTCGTCGTGATATTTCGGCACCGGCACGCGCTGGCTCAGGTCGGTCGCGGTGATCCTGGCCAGCTTGCTCGTGATCGCCTCCACCGGCATGAGCGCCTTGCGCACGGTCTGGTAGGTGCCGAGCGCGGTGAGCATGATCAGCAGGAGCGAACCGCCGAGCAGCGCAGCCAGCAGCGGGCCGTTGACGTACCACGGCACGGTGTCGTCGGCTGCGTAGATCGTCCACAGGCCGCCGTCGTTGTGGAAGCGGAACGCGACGATGATCATGCACCGGTCCGGGAACGCCGGGGAGTCGCACATCACCTTGCTCGTCTCCGGGGTCGTCAGCTCCGGCCGGAACGCGGCCATGCGCGGGCGGCCGACCAGGGTGTCGCTGACCGAGACGATCTTGCCGGAGTTGTCGATCATCTGCACGCCGGCCACGCCCGGGTCGAGCAGCACCGGAGGCAGCCGGTCGCGTTTCGCCTGGTAGGCGAGGCGTACGGCGTTGGCGGAGATCTCGTCGATCTTGTAGCGCTCGGCGGTGCCGTGCAGCACGCCGAGGACCAGCAGCACGGCGACGGCGCACAGCAGCGCCATCACCGCGCTCGCCAGCACCGTCAAGCGAATCCGCACCGAGGATCCCCGCCACCTGCTCATCTGATTCCCCCCGGTAATCAGATGATCAATAAGGCCACGTGGCCGCCGCCCGGCGTCACTACCCGGCTCACCTGGCACGTTACCTCCGCCGGTGATCGCCGCCGTGACCGGGACGCCGCCGTCCGATCCGATCCCTACCCAGTCCGGCCCCTCAGCAGCGCCCCGCCGGCGTCACCCGTCTCACCGCGATCTCATCCTGCCCGTCTCACTCTGCGGCGGGGGAGCGCCGCTCGACGACGTAGCAGCCGTCGGCGAAGCCCGTCACCGCGCGGCCCCGCGCCATCAGCCCCCCCAGCACCTCGCGTACGGCGTGCCGCCAGGCCTTGGCCGTCTCCGGGGCGGTGCGGCGCAGGGTCTCCACGTCGGCGGGTGCGGCGACGAGCACGGCCGGGCCGTCCGCGGGCAGGGTCACCGGCCGCCCGTCCCGCTCGGTGAGCACGGCCACCGCGCCGTCCGCGGCAGCGGGCCGGAACGGCAGGCCGTCGCATGCTCGCGCCACCTGTGGATCGCCCAGCCGCCACGCCATGAGGACCCGGTCGGACTCGTCGCCGGCGTTCAGCGCGTCGCCCATCGGGCCGTAGAAGTCGGGCAGGTACTCCTCCGGCAGGGCGGCCAGCTTGGCCAGGTTGAAGTGGGCGTTGCGGCGCACGAGGGGATCGAAGGTCCAGGTGATCCGGCTCAGCCCGCGCTCCACAGCCCAGGCCCGCTGGTGCAGCTTGAGCGCGAAGCCGGCGCCGGGCCGTACGGCGCCGGTCACGTGCGAGTGCAGCGCCTGGCCCGCCGGAGCGGCGAGGAAGGCGACGGCGGCCCCGACGAGGTCCCCGCCGTCGAACGCCCCGGCGACGTATCCGCCCGCGTGCGACAGCGCCCGCATCAGCTCCACCGTGATCGGCGGGTTCCACGGCTCCGGACGCCAGATGTCGTCGAACAGCCGCACCACCCGCTCGAACTCGGCGATCGTGCGCAGCTCGGCGACCCGCAGACCGTGCCGCCCGGCCGCTCGGGCCGCCTGGCCCCACGCGGCGACGGGGTCCCGCGCGGCGACGGGGTCGCACGGGTTCACGTGGTCTCCCCGGCGGCCGGTCTCAGGTCCTGCGGCGCGGTGTCGATGCCGCCGTTGACGGGCCTGCCGTTGACGGGCCCGCCCGACAGCACATACTCGGCCAGCGCCGCGACCAGGCGGGCGCGGGCCGGCATCTCGGCGACCAGCACGTGCTCGTTCGCGGCGTGCGCGCCGCCTCCCACCGCGCCGAGGCCGTCGAGTGTCGGGCAGCCCACCCCGGCGGTGAAGTTGCCGTCCGAGCCGCCGCCGACCGACGCCCCGCGCAGCGGCGCCATGCCCAGCTCGGCGGCGAGCCGTACGGCGACCTCGAAGAGCCCGGCGGAGGCGGCGGGGTCGAGGGGCGGGCGGTTCGGCCCGCCGCGCAGCTCCAGCCGGACGCCCGGGGTGCGCGGGGTCAGCGCGCGCATCAGCTCGTCCACCCGGCGCTGCGCCGCGCGGTCCGGCACGCGGACGTCGACCGCCACCCGGCCCCGGGCCGGCACCGTGTTGGTGCTCGTCCCCGCCGTCAGCATGGTGGGGGTCACCGACGTCGCCCCCGCCCTGGACGACGAGTCGACCTGGGCGGCGATGCCCGCGATGGCCAGCACCTGGTGGGCCAGCTCGACGCCGGCGTTGGCCCCCAGCTCGGGTTCGAGACCGGCGTGCGCGGCCCGGCCGTGCACGGTCAGCTCGTAGCGCGAGATGCCCTTGCGCGCCGTCTTCAGCGCGCCGCCGTCCGCGCTGGCCTCCAGCACGAACGCGGCGGCGCACCGCGACGCGATCGACTCGATCAGCGGGCGGGAGGTCGGCGAGCCGAGCTCCTCGTCGCCGACGACGAGCACGGTCAGCCCGTCGGGGGACGGCAGCGAGGCGACCGCGTGGAAGAGCTGCACGAGACCGGCCTTCATGTCGAACACGCCCGGCCCCCGCGCCACCCCGTCCCGCACCGACCAGGGGTGCTCGCGCAGCGTGCCGATCGGCCAGACCGTGTCGTGGTGGCCGAGCAGCAGGACCCGCGGCCGGCCGAACGACCAGCGCAGATGGGTGACCCCGTCGATGACGAGGGTCTCCGGCTCGGCCCCCAGCAGCCTGCGGCCCAACGCCCCCACGACGCGGGCGCTGCGCGCCACCGCCTCGTGGTCGGTGGAGTAGGACTCGCAGAGCACCAGCTCCTCAAGGTCGGCCAGCATGGCCTCCAGGTTCACGGTCGCGGCCGTTCCGGTTCGGGTCGTTCCCGGCCCTCGACCGGCCCGTCCTGGGCGAGCCCGTGAGCGGGCCTGTCATGGGCGGGGCGGCCCAGCTCGGCGCGGAACAGGCGCATCACGTTGGCGCCCAGGATCTTCTGGATCTCCTCCTCGGAGAATCCCCGCTTGACCAGCGCGTCGGTCACCAGCGGCAGGCCGCGCGGGCCCTCCAGCCCGGGGACGGCGGCGTTGGAGTCGATCCCGGAATAGCTGAAGCCCTCGCAGCACGGCGGGGTGAGGTCCTCGTTCACCTCGCGCATGAAGTCGGGGCCGAGGCCCACGTGGTCGATGCCGGCGACGCCCGCGATGTGCTCGATGTGGTCCACGAGATGGTCGATCGTGGCCGAGCGGGCGTCCTCGGTGAGGAAGGCGGCGAGGAAGTTCACGCACACGACGCCGCCGCCCGCGGCGACGCCCCTGAGCTGCTCGTCCGTGAGGTTCCTGTGATGGTCGCGCAGGGCGCGGGCGGAGGAGTGGGTCGCGATGACGGGCCGGGTCGCGATCTCCAGCACGTGCGCGACGCCCGTGGCGCCCAGGTGCGAGATGTCGAAGAGCATGCCGAGCCGCTCCATCTCGCGCAGCGCCTCGACGCCGTGGCTGGTGAGCCTGGAGCCGGTGCCGTCCTGGCCGCTGCCGTCGGCGAGAGCCGTACGGCCCCAGTGGGCGATCGAGGCGACGCGGACCCCGAGGCGGTGCAGGGTCGGGATCAGCTCGACGCTCTCGTCGATCCCCGGCATGCTCTCCAGCGCGAGCACGAGGGCGATCCTGCCGAGGGCGAGGGCCTCGTCGATCTGCTGCCCGTCGTGGCACAGCGCGACCGCGTCGGGGCTGCCCTCGGCCAGCACGTGGGCGCACTCGATCATCCGCAGGGTCTGGCGCAGCGCGCCCTCCGGGCGGAACTGGCTCTCCACGAACACGGGCAGCACCTGCACGTCGACGCCGCCCTCGACGAGCTGCGGGAGCCACCGCTCGCGGAAGAACGAGGCCCACATCGCGGGAGGCCGGGCCGAGACGGCCATGAGCAGGTCGTTGTGGGTCTCGGCCACCACGGACCTGACGTGCAGGCTCTGCTGATCAACGGGCACGGTGTCGACGGGCACGCGGGGAATCCTTCCTGACGGCGGGGTCAATGGGGACGTTACTCTTTCCGGATCGTTCCGCCAGCAGGCTGTAGTGTGCGCGGGTGGAATCGATCTCCTGCACCCTCGCCGAGGTGGTCGAGTGCCTGGAGGCGCTGTACGACCCCTCGTGGGCCGAGTCCTGGGACGCGGTGGGCCTCGTCTGCGGCGACCCGGAGCAGGCCGTACGGAAGGTCCTGTTCGCGGTCGACCCGGTCGCCGTGGTCGTGGACGAGGCCCTCGGCTGGGGGGCCGACCTCGTCGTGACCCACCACCCGCTCTATCTGCGCGGCACCACGAGCGTCGCCGCCACCACCTTCAAGGGCCGGGTCGTGCACCGGCTCATCCGCGGCGGCGCCGCGCTCTACGCCGCGCACACCAACGCCGACGTCGCCGATCCCGGGGTCTCCGACGCGCTCGCGCGGGCCATCGGCCTGACCGGGGATCTGCGGCCCCTCCAGCCCTCCGCCGACGACCCGCGGCGCGGGCTCGGCCGGATCGGCGACCTGCCCGCTCCGATGCCGCTGGGGGAGTTCGCGGCGCTGGCCGCCTCGGGCCTGCCCCGTACGGCGGGGCCGCTGCGGGTCGCGGGAGATCCCGGCAGGCCGGTGCGGACCGTCGCCGTCTGCGGCGGCGCGGGCGACTCCCTGCTGGGCACGGCCAGGGCCGCGGGCGTGGACGTCTTCCTCACGGCCGATCTGCGGCACCACCCGGCGAGCGAGCACATGGAGGCGGACGGGCCCGCGCTGGTCGACGCCTCCCACTGGGCCACCGAATGGCCGTGGCTGGCCGACGCCGCCCGGCGGCTGACGTCAGCGTTGGCGGCCAGGGGCATTACTGTTGAGGCGCGCGTCTCGGACGCCGTCACCGACGCCTGGACGGCGACGACCACCGACTTGGACCCCCGAGCATCTTGAGGGATTTGGGATGAAGGCCGCACCTGAAGCACAGAAGCGTCTGCTCGATCTCGCTGAGCTCGACACCGGACTCGACCGGCTGCGGCACCGCCGCCGCAACCTGCCGGAGCTCGCCGAGATCGACGAGCTGTCCAAGAGGCTGGCCCAGGTCTCCACGCAGATCATCGCCGCCGAGACCGAGGCCGGCGATCTCGCCCGCGACCAGGCCAAGGCCGAGTCGGACGTGGACGCCGTACGCGTCCGGGTCGAGCGCGACCAGAAGCGCCTCGACTCCGGGCAGGTCTCCTCGCCCAAGGACCTGGCGAGCCTCCAGTCCGAGATCGTCTCCCTGCGGCGCAGGCAGTCGGACCTGGAGGAGGTCGTGCTGGAGATCATGGAGCGCCGGGAGGCGGCCGACGCCCGGGTCACCACCCTCAAGGCCGAGCGCGAAGAGGTCACCGGCACGCTGCGCGCCGCCGAGGACCGCAGGGACGCGGCGTTCGCCGAGATCGACAAGGAGGCCGGCGAGCTGACGTCCGGCCGGTCCGCGATCACCGCCGACGTCCCCTCCGATCTGCTCGGGCTCTACGAGAAGATGCGCGAGCAGACCGGCGTCGGCGCCGCCATGCTGCACGGCGGCCGGTGCCTCGGCTGCCGTACGAGCCTGTCGATCGCCGACCTCAACCGGATCCGGGCCGCCGCCCACGACGAGGTGGTCCGCTGCGAGGAGTGCCGCCGGATCCTGGTGCGTACGGCCGAGTCGGGTCTGTGACGGCGGCGATGGGCGCCACCAGGGGGTTCATCGTCGAGGCCGACGGCGGGTCGCGGGGCAACCCGGGCCCGGCCGGATACGGCGCGGTGGTCAAGGACGACGCCGGCCAGGTGCTCGCCGAGGTGGCCGAGTCGATCGGCACCGCGACCAACAACGTGGCCGAATATCGCGGCCTGATCGCCGGGCTCCGGGCGCTGCTCGCGCTCGGCGTCGAGGGCGCGCGGGTCGAGGTGCGGATGGACTCCAAGCTGGTCATCGAGCAGATGGCCGGCCGGTGGAAGGTCAAGCACGAGGGCCTGCGACCGCTCGCCCTGGAGGCGGCGGGCCTGGCCCGGCGGTTCCGGGTGACCTGGACGTGGGTTCCGCGCGAGCGCAACAGCCACGCCGACCGGCTCGCGAACGAGGCGATGGACGCGGCGGCCCGCGGGGAGACCTGGCAGGCGAGCGAGATCACCTCCGCGCCGGGGTCCGCCACTGCCGTCGAGCCGCCTAACACCGACGCGCCCACGCTGTTCGACCCGCCCTCCGCTGGCCCTGGTCCTGCCGCCCCTGGTCCTGCCGCGCCTGCTTCGGGCGCTTCCGCTCCCGCCGTGTCCGCTTCACCCGGCTCCGCCTCGCCCGGCGCTGTTTCGGCCGCGCCTGCTTCGCCCGGCTATGCTTCGACCGGCTCTGCTCTGGCCGGAGCCGGCGGGCGTACGGGGTCTCCCGGCGCGGCCGGTGCGCGGGCCGTCGGCGGAGACGCGGGCACAGCGGCCGGAACCGCCACGTCCCACGACCGGCGCGGGCACGGATGGATGCCGCGCGCCACCCGTGTCGCCACGTCGCTGCTCCTGCTCAGGCACGGACAGACGCCGCTGTCGGTGGAGAAGCGGTTCTCCGGGCTCGGAGACCCGTCGCTCACCCCTACTGGCCTCGCGCAGGCCGAGGCCGCCGCCCTGCGCCTGTCGCGGGAGCCGTACGAGGTCGAGGTGATCGTCACCTCCCCGCTCGCCCGCGCCCGGCAGACGGCCGAGGCGGTCGCCGCCCGTACGGGCCTGCAGGTGCTGGTCGACGACGACCTCCGCGAGACCGACTTCGGCGACTGGGAGGGGCACACGTTCGCGGAGATCCAGCAGCGCTGGCCCCGCGAACTGGCGGCCTGGCTGGCCGACCCCGACGTCGCGCCGCCCGGTGGGGAGAGCTTCGCGTCGACCGCCCGGAGGGTCGAGCAGGCGAGGGACCGCATCGTGAAGGCCCACGAGGGCCGCAGCGTCGTCGTGGTCTCGCACGTGACCCCGATCAAGATGCTGGTCCGCTTCGCGCTGGGCGCTCCGCCCGAGGCCCTGTATCGGATGCACCTCGACCTGGCCTGCCTGTCGGCGATCGACTACTACGCCGACGGCCCGGCCGTCGTACGGGCGCTCAACGACACCGCCCACCTCACCTGACGCCGTCCCGCTCAAGGGGACTGAACGCCGCGGGATCGCACGCTTGAAGCCGTGCCCCCGCGGCGTCGGCGTTTTCCGGCCCGGACGAGCCGTCGCCGTACGTCGAGGGCCTGAAGTCGATAGTTGAGGGTTTTCTCCTCTTATCCTGGCGATTCGCCGGATAAGTCTTCATTCGAATGTTCAACGATACCGTTGAAGGTATGGATATCGGCATCAAGGACGCCGTTCACGCCGTCGAGGCCGCCTCCGTGATGAGGCTGCTCCCAGGCCGGCCGCGGCTGCTCGCCCTGGGCGAGCCCACTCACGGCGAAGACCTCCTGCTCGACGTACGCAACGAGCTCTTCCGGCAGCTCGTGGAGCAGGAGGGCTACCGGACGATCGGCATCGAGAGCGACTGCCTCATGGGCCTGGTCGTGGACGACTACGTCACCTCGGGCACGGGCAGCCTCGACGAGGTCATGGAACGCGGCTTCAGCCACGGGTGGGGAGCCTCCGCGGCCAACCGGGAGCTGGTGCGCTGGATGCGCGCGTACAACGAGGACAGGCCCGCGTCCGAGCGGCTGCGCTTCGCCGGTCTCGACGGTCCGCTGGAGATCGGCCACGCGGCGAGCCCCCGGCAGGCCCTCACCGCCCTCCACGGCTATCTCGCGGCCCACGTGGACACGGATCTGCTCCCCTGCGACGTGGAGACGCTCGACCGCCTGCTCGGCTCCGACGACCGCTGGGCCAATCCCGCCACGATGATGGATCCGTCCCAGTCGGTGGGGCAGTCGGCCGAGGCCAGGCGGCTTCGACTGCTCGCCGACGATCTCGTCGCGCTGCTCGACGCGGAGACGCCGCAGCTGATCGCCCGATCCTCCCGGGACGACTGGGAGCGGGCACGCCTGTACGGCCGCGCCGCCACCGGCCTGCTCCGCTACCACCACTGGATGGCCGACACCTCGCCCGGCCGGATGTCACGGCTGCTGGGCCTGCGGAGCTCGATGATCGCCGCCAACATGCTCGCCGTCGCCGAGCGGGGCCCGGCGCTGGTCCACGCCCACAACGCGCACTTCCAGCGGGACAAGAGCTCGATGCGGATGGGCGACCTGCCGTTCGAGTGGTGGAGCTCGGGCGCGATCGTGAGAGCCCACCTGGGTGAGGAGTTCGCCTTCCTGGCCACGGCCCTCGGCACGATCCGGCACCAGGGCGTGGACGCCCCGCCCCCGGACACCCTCGAAGGGCTCCTCTACACGCTCCCCGACGACGGCTACGTCATCGACGCCCGCCGCCTGGCCGCCGCCCTGGGCGACGCGCGGCCCGCCCCCCGTGTGTCCCCCTGGTTCGGCTATGCCCCGCTCGACCCGGCCCACCTCGCCGCGTACGACGGGCTCGTGTTCGTCAAGGACGTCACCCGCAGCTGACCGCGCGTGCGCCGGGGAAGCCCTCACATGATCCTCGGCCGGTCCGGGGAATGTTTCGGCAGCCGCTAGGCTTATCTTCACGGTGGACGAGCCGGCCGGGCGGCCGCGTCAGGGCCTCACGGCCCTGCCGAGGAAGGTCCGGGCTCCACAGGGCAGGGTGGTCGGTAACGCCGACCCGGGGCGACCCGCGGGACAGTGCCACAGAAAACAGACCGCCCCCCTCGCGGGGGTAAGGGTGAAACGGTGGTGTAAGAGACCACCAGCGCCCACGGTGACGTGGGCGGCTCGGTAAACCCCACCCGGAGCAAGGTCAAGAAGGGACGTTCTCCGGAACGTCCCGCGCGCGACGTTCGAGGGCTGCCCGCCCGAGCCGCGCGGGTAGACCGCTTGAGGCCGCCGGCAACGGCGGTCCTAGATGGATGGCCGCCGGTCAGCCTTCACGGCTGATCACAGAACCCGGCCTACAGGCCGACTCGTCCACCTTCAGCCCCTCTGACCTGGTCCTACTTCCGGATCACTCCTGCTCGGGGCACATCGAGCTCCGAATCGCGATCGTGTTGCGACTTCGCCTACGTCTTCAAACGGCCTTCGGCGTATTGCTGTGAGGAGAGGTCCGGCGGGGACTATTCAGGATGCCGGTCGTGCATCACGCGTACGGACCTCCCGCCTACCGCCTCGTACTCCCGCCGGTTTGGCCGCGCCTCGGGTGCCCTCTCAGCACCGTTTGTCGGGATGAGATCACTTTAATGTGCAGGGACGAAGGGAAGGACGCAAGCACAAGAGGGGCGGCAGGCTCGGCGATTCAGAGCAGAAGGCGGGCCACCAAGGAGGAGGACCCGCCGGGGAAGGGATCGGCAGGAGAGGGGCTGTTGCTCGAGCGGTAGACGAGAGATCAGGGCAGAGCCGAACGGTAGCGTCGGCGCATGGCCGATGCTGCCCTCAAGGTGCTCGATCTCACCGTTCACGCTGACCACGGGCAGTTCGTTCTCCAGGACCCTGAGCCTTACGGCGCCTGGGTTCGTGATTCACCGGCCGAGCGGGATCTGCCGCCAGCCGGTTGGACCCATGAGGCTGTACAGCTTCACCGAATCGCTGTCGATCCATATTCGATCGCGGTTGGAACGGCACGCAGCGATATCGTCATCGTCAGGCTACGGCTACATCGCGCCGCGGTCCGAGCTGACCTCAGCGAGGCCGAGCACGTTGTTGAGGCCGACCTCGACCTGCCCACAGGGAATCTCTGCGTATACGGCCCGGCTGACGATCCCGGAGACGAGCAACTCATCGTCATTGCCGGTGGACGGTACAGAGTGCGGGTGTCTTACCTTCCTGCTGATCCTCCAGAGCAAGCCGGCCCCTACGAAATCGGCGAGCATTTCCTCTATCAGATCGACCTGTGGCCATC